>NZ_JCALCW010000056.1:0-20760 GCF_059812545.1 Mycobacterium sp. NGS50 | reverse complement strand
CTGCGGACACCTCGCGGCGCAGGCGGCGCTGCCTGAAAACGACCCCTGTAGAAGCGAAATCCGAGACACTTGCTCGGTGGACACTACAGATCTGTACGGGTCGAAGCTGACGACCGCGCAGCAGGCTGTCGCACCGGTCGCCGACGGTGAAACGGTCTCGTGCGGCATGGCGATTGGCCAGCCACCCGCATTGCTGGCAGCGCTCGCCGACCGGATTCGGGCCGGCGATCTCGGGAGAATTCGGCTCTATTACAAGATCGCCATGGAGCCGCTCGCGAACACGCTCCTAGCCGATGACGTCGTCGAGAAGGTCGACGCCCACAGCTTCTTCATGGGTGCGCGTGACCACGACATCATCAAGCGGCAGGGAGTGACCGGGCGCAAACTGTTGAGCTTTGTTCCGGTGAATTTCAGTCAGATCCCCAGGCTGTTCGAGGAGGTAATCGACCTCGACACCTTCGTGGTCACGGTCTCGCCGATGGACGCCGGCGGGTTCTTCTCACTTGGCACCAACAACGACTTCGCCTCGGTAGCTGCGCGCCGGGCCAAGCGGTTGATCGTGGAGGTCAACTGCAACATGCCGCGAGTGTTCGGTCAGTCGCAGATCCACGTCAACGAGGTCTCGGCCATCGTCGAGAATCATGTGCCGTTGATCGAGGCCGGGAGCGCCGAAGCGTCGGCCGAAGGTCGGGCGATCGGCAGTCTGGTGGCGCCGATGGTGCCCAACGGTGCGACGATCCAGCTGGGCATCGGCAGGGTTCCATCCGGCGTCGCATCCGCATTGGGGAACCACTCGGACCTCGGCATCCACACGGAGCTCTTCTCACCTGCCATGGCGGACCTCATCCACCAGGGCGCGGTGACCGGCAGACGCAAGACCCGGCACCCGCACAAGCACGTCTACACAGTCGCATTCGGCACCACGGAGTCCTACCGGTTCATGAACGACAACGCCGCGTTCGAAAGCTACCCGTCGTCCTACGTCAACGACATCCGCACCATCGCGGCGCACGACGACTTCATCTCAGTCAACACCGCCATCGAGATCGACCTCTACGGGCAGGTGAATGCCGAGTTCATCGGTGCACACGAATACAGCGGATCGGGCGGTCAGTTCGACTTCGTCAAGGGCGCCTCACTGGCGCGCCGCGGGAAGTCGATCATCGCGCTGGCCTCGACTGCAAACAAGGGCGCCGTGTCGACCATCGTCCCCAAGGTGGCGATGGTGACTGACGTTCGCATGGACGTGGAGTGGGTGGTCACCGAGCACGGCGCGGTCAATTTGCGTGGCAAGTCGACCAAGGAACGCGCCGAGGCGCTGATTGGGATCGCCCACCCCGACCACCGTGCCGAGCTGACCGCCGCCGCGCGAAACGTCACCCTGATCTGAGGGCCGGGCGATGGATTTCATCAAGACTTCGTTCGCTGACGCCGTCGGAACTGTCGCCTTCGACCGCGACGATAAGCGCAACGCGCTCAGCGGCGCCCTGATCGCCGAGACGGTTGCCGCCCTTGACGACTTCCGGGCCCAAAAGGTCCGCGCTGTCGTGCTGCGCAGCGCGACAGCAGGCAAGGTCTGGTCAGCCGGCCATGACGTTGATGAACTGCCCAAGGCCGACGTCGATCCGCTGCCCTACAGCGATCCCCTCGAGCAGTTGTTGCGTGCTGTCAAGGGCTTCCCCGCTCCGGTCATCGCGATGGTGCAGGGCTCGGTATGGGGTGGCGCTTGCGATCTGGTGATGTCCTGCGACCTGGTCTACGGCGATGAGACCGCCGCATTCGCCATCACCCCGGCAAAGTTGGGCCTGCCCTACAACGTTGGTGGGCTGCTCAACTTCATGAGCCGCCTACCGCTCAATACGGTGAAGGAGATGTTCTTCTCGGCCGAGCCGATAGCGGCCGAACGCGCTGAGCGTGTCGGCATCGTCAACCAACTCGTACAGGCTGCCGAGCTTGAGGAAACCGTTTACGGCATGGCGCACATCCTGAGTACGCGCTCGGCCGCCGCGATAGCTGCGGCGAAGGAATCCATCCGGGTGCTCAGCGAATCGGTGCCCATCAACCCGGACACGTTCGAGTATCTGCACGGCCTGCGCCGTAACGTCTACTTCGGCCCGGACTATCACGAAGGAGTCCGTGCCTTCCTGGAGAAGCGCCCGCCGAACTTCTAGCGACGATCTGCCGGGTCAGTCCCGCTTGAGTGCGTCGTCGATGGCGTCGCTGCCCGGTGCGCAGTTGCCGGCGCCGGGCAGCAATGTCGACAGGGCGGCGGCCGCGCACGCCCGGCGCAGGGCATACTCGCAGCCAGTGGTCCATCCGGCGGCGAGCACGCCGGCGAGCACGTCGCCGGCACCGGTGGTATCGAGCACCTCTACGGTCGGTGCCGCCACCGTGAACGTCCGGGCGGCGCCGGTATAGGTCGCACCGGCAGCCCCGCGCGTGATCACCCGGTGTGCCACCGGCCACGCCCACCGCGCGGCTTCGGTCTCGTTGACGATCAATACATCGGTGAGCTCGGCCAGCTGATGCACGGCGCGGCCCGCCGGTGAGGCGTTGACGATGACGATCGCGCCCGCCGCGTGTGCGTGCCGGGCCGCGGCCACGGCGGTGGTAATCGGAATCTCCAACTGCAACAACAAGACTTCACATCCGGCTATGACCGTGCGCACCTCCGACGAGTCCAGCCTCAGCTGAGCGTTGGCGCCCGGCGCGACGACGATCGCGTTCGCGCCGGCGGAATCCACCAGCACGGCCGCGACCCCGCTGGGCCCGGTCACCGTGATGAGGCTGTCGGTGCTCACATCGTTTGACACCAGATGTGCACGCAGTCGCTCGCCCTCCGCGTCGTCACCCACCGCGCCCACGAACTGCACCTGCGCACCCGCCCGCGCTGCGGCTACCGCCTGATTGGCGCCCTTGCCGCCAGGTAGCGTGCGCATCGACGCCGCCAGCACGGTCTCACCTGGTCGGGGTAGTGCGTCGAGGTCGAACACCGTGTCGGTGTTTACGCTGCCTACCACGCACACCCGCGTCGCCATAAGGCCGACGTTAGTCCGCCGTGAGGCGGGGTTCCTACCCTTCGGGAACGGTCACCTGTCGGGCCTTGCTGCGCCGTTCGTCGATCAGTCGGCCAAGGTCTTGCAGTAATGCGGGGGTACTCATCGCCAGGCGTTCGAGTGGCGCGCGGTCGACCTCCAATGCGGTCACCTCATCCAGTGCGTATCCGCCGGTGATCACCGGTTGCCGGGTCAACGCGCTCAGCCCCAGGAACGAGCCGCTGTTCAGTGTGCTCATGGGAACCGCTGCGCCGGCTTGGTCGGTTGTGGTCAGTCGTACCGTGCCACTGATCAAAAACGTTACTACGGTGGGCACTTCGCCGATCTGCTGCACGATTTCGCCCGCGCCGTACCGAACCAACCTGGTGTGCGGAATCAGGGCGTGGTGATCGGCGGGGTTTAGTCGCAGCAACGGCACCACCACCGCGCCCAGCGCCGCCTCGACGCGCTGTGGGGCCGAGAAGTCATCGTCGGCGCCGTCCAGGTGCAACTCCGCGCGGCGTGCGGCATACCAGATCCACCGCAGGAAGGTGGCTTGGGCGGTGCTGTCGTCGGCCGGCGAGTTCAGTGTCACCGTGGTGCGGTACTCGCCGGCGCCGAGGACCACCGAGTCGGCGGTGGCGTCGGCCTTGAGTTGGGGCAGCTCCCCGGCGACCCGCGACAACATCGCGCACACCCGGTCCGGAGGGTCGGCGGTTGAGAACTTGGTGGTGATCTCGAGCTTGTGTGTGCCACCGGTGCGGCTGAGGTTGGTGAACGATGTGGTGGCCAGCACCGAGTTCGGGGTGATCTGCAGTCCGTTGCCGGTGTGGATGTGGACGGCCCGCCAGTTCGCCTCGACGACGCGTCCCCGGGCGGCGGGCGTGTCCAGCCAATCACCGGTCCGGAACGGCTGTTCGAACAACATGAACAGGCCCGATGCGATCTGGCCGACCGAGTTCTGCAGCATCAGGCCGAGAACGACCGAGGTCACTCCGAGTGCCGTGAACAGCTTGCCGATGTTGGTGCCCCAGACCCCGGAAAGGATCAGCGCCAGACCGACTCCGATCAGCAGAAATCGGGTGACGTCAAGGAAGATGGCGGGTACTCGCCTGCGCCAGGTCCCGTCGGGGGCACTCTGGAACAGGGTCGCTTTGAGCCCGGACAACAACAGCAGCAGAACGACGAAGGCAAACAGCGTGGCGATGCCGCGCGCGGCGGTGTCCGTGGTCGAGACCTGCGCAACATTGACCAGCAGCAGCCACAGCGCGCTCAGCGGCAGCAGGTAGGTGCGCAGCATGCTGAGCGATCGAGCCAGCTTGCTGTGTCGGCGCAGCAGCACGTGATGCCATTCGGTGAGCAGGATCATCCCCACTGGAAGTCCTACCGCGACACCGACTGCCCAGTAGAACCACGACGCGTCGAACACTCTCATTGCTGCTCCGACAGGCGCCAGGTCTGCTGCTCGGATGCCTCGTCGGAGCCGGGGGGCGAGAACTGGCAGGTGTCCTTCATCAGCTCATGGACTGACTCGGTGACGTAAATCCCGGGTTGTGCTGCGCCACCGTGTATCTGGTAGGCCAGGCTGACGGCGGCGCCCCACATGTCGTAGACCACGCTGGATCGCCCGACCAGGCCGCTGACGACCTTGCCGGTGCTGATGCCGGCCCGAAGGCCCAGTTCCCGCCCGAATTGGCCGTTGAGCCGATCGACGATGCGCTGCATCTCCCGGGCGAACTCGATGGTCCGGCTCACACTGTCCAGCCGCGGTGTCGTCACCCCGCAGCCAGCGAGGTATCCGTTGTGCAGCGTGCGGATCCGCTCGACACCCAGAGCCTCGGCCGCCGCGTCGAACTGCCGGAACAGTTCATCTACCAGGCCCACCAACTCGTCACCGGACAGCTCCGTTGACACCTCGTCGAGCCCGACGAGGTCGGCGAAGATCACGCAGACGTCCGGGTGGTCCTGGGCGATGGGTTGTTCACCGTGTCGATAGCGCTGAGCGACCGGCTCCGGCATGAGCGCCAGCAGCAAGCGGTCGTTTTCTCGGCGCTGCTCGTTGAGCAGTTCCTCCTTGTTGGCCAGGCTGCGACTCATCTTGTTGAAAGATGCTGTGAGGTTGCCGATTTCGTCGTGCGATGTGACCGGGACGGCAACGTCGTAGTCCCCGGAACTGATCCGCTGGGTTCCGGTTTGCAGCCGCCGGATTGGCCGCAGGAAGATCTGGGCGAGCAGCAGTGACACCAGACACATGCCGGTAATGATCGCCGCGGTGGTCAACACCAGCGTTTTGACGAACGACTGTTCGCGTGCGAAGACCTCGGAGTCGTTCCGTGTCGCCAGGATCGACCAGTGCAGGTCGGAGTGGGGGACGATCAGCGGCGTGTAGGCCTCCAACGCTGGCCTGCCCAGGTAGTCGGTGTCTCTGACCGTGCCGGTTTCTCCCCGTTGGGCCGCGCGCAGAGCGGCCGTTGTGACGGGTTGCACCAGCGTGGTGCCACCGAGCCGGATGGCCCGCTCCGCCACGTCGGGCGGTGTTCCGGTCGCCACCGCCTCCCGCTGGTAGCGCCGCGGGTCTTCGGCCAGGACGCGCGAAAGCGAACGCATCAGGCCGTCGGGACCGGCCAGGTACGTCTCGGCCGTCGTCCCCATCCCGGCGGCTTCCCAGCCCTTGTCGGCGGTCATGATCCGGTTGATCTTCGCAATCGGCATCGGCAAGGCCAGCACACCGTCGATCCGGTCTCGGGTGCCGACCGGAGAGACCAGCCACGCGGTGGGAACCCCGCGAGCCGGTTGGTACGGCTGGAAGTCGGTGATCCACACGAAGTCGACGTCGTTGGCGCCCAACGCCTTTTCGTAAGCTTTGCGCAGCGTGGATTCGCGATACGGGCCGGTCAGGATGTTGGTGCCCAGATCGGCGTCTTTGTTCGAGCAGTAGACGACGTTGCCCCGCATGTCCAACAGCAATGCGTCCCCGTACTCGAAGCGGGTGACGATGTCGCGGAAGTGGTCGTTGAATTGCGCGTTTGCCGCCGACCAGGCGCTGCCGTCACCGGCGTCGTCGAGGCGCGAGGCGCGCTCCGGAATGGACGGCGCCGTGTAATACGCCTGCAGGTATTTCTGCGCGTTCGCGCTCGGCAGCAGCAGGTTGATATCGAGGTTGTCGCCCGTCACTCGATCCGTGGGCTGGATGAGTTCCTTGCGGTAGTAGCCGGCGATCGCCTGCTGCTGGGCGGGGGTGATGGTGGCGTTGTCCAGTTGGTCGAAGCCGGAGGTGAACGCGTGCAGGGCTTGGACGGTCGTCGGGTCGTGACTGTAGACGATCAACGAGTTGGTCAGGTCGGCGAACAGCATTTGCACGGCCCGTTTCTGCGATTCGCGCAGTTCGATCAAGCGCTCGGCGTTCAAGTCCCGCATCGAGCTGTGCCCTGCCGCATAGCCGACAGCGAGGATTACCGATATCGACACGATGCTGGACGCCATCAGCATCAGCATCAGCTTGGACTGAATGCTCAGCCGGGCAAGCAGCCGACGCTGCGGGACGTCGTGGGTGTCCCCCCCGTCGGATGCCGCCTCCGTTAGCTGCCTCGACGTCAATTGGCTTCCTCACCCCGCGCCGCACCAAGACAAGCCGATCACGGAGCAGACTAGCGCGCGACCACGCCCAAAACGGCGTTTGCCGAAAAGTGATGAACGCCGACGTCGTTGCCCTACCGGCCCGCGGATACCGGCGCGCCCAAGTGGCGAGCGGCATGCACAGCCGCGATACTGTCGGCGTGTCTACTGTCTCGCTTCTCGCGTCCATCCTGCGCTGGTTGCAGGTCGGTTACCCCGACGGTGTTCCCGGCCCGGACCGGGTGCCGCTGCTGGCGCTGTTGCGCAGCACCCCGCTGACCGAGGACCAGGTCCGCGAGGTGGTCCGCAACATCACCAAGAACAACTCGCAGGCGCTGGCCGACGGGGAGATCACCCATGACGAGATCGGGGAATTCATCTCCGAGGTGACGCAGTACGACGCCGGCCCGGAGAACATTGCGCGGGTGGCGAGCAGGCTGGCGGCCGCCGGTTGGCCGCTGGCGGGTGTTCACTCAGACGAGGAGTAGGCGGCGCGCGCTTCGCCGAACGTGCACTCAGGGCGACGATTTCGCGGTTATTCCATCCTGGATGCACGCTCGGCGCGTGGTCGAGGTTGAGCCCGTCTAGCCGGCTTGAAGACTGGCCGTGTCGATGACGAAGCGATACCGCACATCGCTGGCCAGCACCCGCTCGTAGGCTTCGTTGACGTAGTCCGGCTCGATGACTTCGATCTCGGGCCGCACGTCGTGCTCGGCGCAGAAGTCCAGCATTTCCTGGGTCTCGGCGATGCCGCCGATCATCGACCCGGACAAGCTGCGGCGCATCCCGGCCAGCGGGAACGGCGGCACGGCCATGTCGTGCTCGGGCATGCCGAGTTCGACCAAGGTGCCGTCGACGGTCAACAGGTTCAGGTAGGCGCCCAGGTTCAGGTTCGCCGACACGGTGTTGAGGATGACGTCGAAGCTGCCGCGCAGCGCCTTGAAGGTGTCGGGGTCGGAGGTGGCGTGGTAATGGTTCGCACCCAACCGCAGCCCGTCCTCCATCTTCTTCAGCGACTGGGACAGCACCGTGACGTCCGCGCCCATCGCCGCACCCAGTTTGACGCCCATGTGACCGAGCCCGCCCAGGCCGATCACCGCGATCCGCTTGCCGGGGCCCGCATTCCAGTGCCGCAGCGGCGAGTACAGGGTGATGCCCGCGCACAGCAGGGGTGCGGCGGCATCCAAGGGGATTTCGTCGGGAATGCGCAGCACGTAGTTCTCGTCGACGACGATGGCACCGCTGTAGCCGCCCTGGGTGGGCTCGCCGTCGCGGCCGATGCCGTTGTAGGTGCCGATCATGCCGCCGCCGGTGCAGTATTGCTCGAGGCCGGCTAAACAGCTGGGGCATTCCCGGCAGGAGTCGACGAAGCAGCCGACCCCGACGCGGTCACCGACCTTGTATTTGGTCACCTCGGAGCCGACGGCGGTCACCACACCCGCGATCTCGTGGCCGGGCACCACCGGGTAGCGGGGTGTGCCCCATTCGGCTTTGACGGTGTGGATGTCGGAGTGGCAGATGCCGGCGAATTTGATGTCGAAAGCCACGTCGTGGGGGCCGGGCTCGCGGCGGGTGATGGTGGTCTTGGTCAGCGGCCCGGTAGGCGAGGTGGCGGCATAGGCGGAAACGGTGCTCATCGGTGATATCCCTCTTCGACTCGGCGGCGTTTTGTATAGCTTAGCGAAGTAAATTGTGCGGGGGTTGCCCCTATCCCAGCGTAGGCGCGACGTCGAAGACTGTTTGCCCAGCGTGATGGCGGTGCCGGGGCTGTGACGTAATCTTTGACACATCCATCTGCAGGTAGGGGAGTTGTGGCCGAGACGTCGTTTGGTCGGTATCGGCTGCTTGAGTTGTTGGGCCAGGGCGGCATGGGCCAGGTGTTTCGGGCCTATGACACCGAGACCGACCGTGAGGTGGCGCTGAAGGTGCTGGCGCCGCAGGTGGCCAGCGATGAAACGTTTCAGCAGCGGTTTCGTCGGGAGGCTCACCTGGTGGCGCGGGTCAATGATCCGCACGTGGTGCCGATTCATAGCTACGGCGAGATCGACGGCCGGCTGTATGTGGATATGCGATTGATCGAGGGTCGCGATCTGGGTTCGGTGCTGGCCGAGGGGGCGCTGGATCCGGCGCGGGCGGTGCGCATCGTCGAGCAGGTGGCTGAGGCGTTGGATGCGGCGCACGCAACGGGTTTGGTGCATCGCGATATCAAGCCGTCCAACATCTTGTTGGGAAACCGGGACTTCGTGTACCTGATCGACTTCGGTATTGCGCGCCAGACCGATGCGACCCGGCTCACCAGCACCGGCGCGGCGATCGGCACGTTCGCCTACATGGCGCCGGAGCGGTTCGAGACTGGGGATGGTGGGCCGGGGATCGATATCTATGCGTTGGCATGCGTCTTGCACGAGTGCCTGACCGGGCGTTCGCCCTATGGCGGGGGCAGCATGGAGCAGCAGATCGCGGGGCATCTGACCAAGCCGCCGCCGCGACCTTCGGAGTCTGGGGTGTCGCCGGGGTTCGACGAGGTGGTGGCCGTCGGGATGGCCAAGGACCCGACCCAGCGGTTCCAGTCGGCGGTGGCGTTGGCCGAGGCGGCGCGGGGTGTGGTGGATGGGCATGCGGCACCTGGCACTTATGCGGCGCCCACGTTGGTGGCGTCGACGCAACTGGCGCCCACCCAGGCCGGGTGGGTGCCGCAGGATCACTACGCCCACCGCGGGGCGCACATGCACGATCAGCCCGCTGATCGACCCTGGCGTCGGCCAGCGAACTTCGTTGTTGCGGGGATGCTGACTGTGTTGGCCGGGGCCGGAACAGTGGTTGTCCCGTTCTACTCGCACTCGTTGTCTGAATTGGCTATTGCTTCGTCACCATGGATGGTGTTGGCGCTGGCGTTCGCATTGATCGCAATCTCTTGCCGCGTCGCGGGGGGTGGAATAGCAGGTTCGGCGTGGGTTTCCGCCATTGCGGCGGCGACGGTCGGTGCGGTCGAAATAGCGACGGCTACAATGGTTTATTCAACCGCGCGGGTGTCGATTAGCCTAGTTGCAGCGTTGCTTATTGTGTCCGTTGCGGTTTTCGGTATGGTCGCGCGACCAATATTTCGGGAGTTTGGGGTTATGGCAGCCCTCCTCGTGGCGCTAGGAGGGCTCTGCTTCCTCGTGAACATGTTTGTTCGCTGGGGATACTTGCGCTCGGTGCCGTCGGGTTTGACCGAGTGGGCTGCACTTCTGATGCCGATTTCGATTGTCGTCTTGGGAATGGCAATCAGTAGGGGTCGGATTCCGCTAACGGGCGCCGGCCCCGACGCGCCGCCGTCCATGAGCTATCCACCAGTCCGCTAACCACGAAGCGACGCGCCCATCTTGTTGGCACAGCCCGATACTGTCCGAACCAGGAGCATCTACCCCAAGTTCAGGTCGACGGCGGTTTCGAACTGACCTTCCGCCGCGACCATGAACGACGTGCTGACGTTCCCACTCGGCGGTGTCGTGGGAGCCAGACCTCGTCTCAAGCCGTTCCTGCCACTCGGCCGACATCGCTGCGATTAGCGTGTCTGCATGGTGAATTTCGCTCTGCGATCGTGTGGTTTGCGTGGGCATGCCACCTTCGCGCCGGACGAGCCCGCGCTGCGGGAGCGACTGAAGGCCGACACCCCCGTCGGGGAGGCGTGGCGCTGCCTACGGTGCGAGACATTTGTGGTCGGCCCGCCGCGGCGTCGCGGTCCGGCCGACACCGCACCGGAGATACCGCGTGGCCGGTTGCTGCGGGATCGGACCTTGATGCGGGTGCTCGCGGTCGAACGGGCAATCAGAGGGGCTCTGTTTCTGTTGCTCGCGGCCGGCGTGCTCAAGGTCCGCGGGTCGCGGGAACGGTTGCAGCAGGCATTCGAACAGGAGATTCCGTTGATTCGGCCGCTAGCCGACCAGATCGGCTGGAATCCGGATGACTCGAAGATCCTGCAGCACATCGGCCACGCCCTGAGCTGGTCGTCATCGACGTTCCTACTGATCGCCATCGGACTGCTCGCCTATGCCGCGATCGAGCTTGTCGAGGCCGTCGGCTTGTGGCTGGTGCGCCGGTGGGGCGAGTACTTCGCGGTGGTGGCGACCAGCGTGTTTCTGCCGTTCGAAATCTACGAACTGACCGAGAAGCTGACCGCGCTTCGGATGGCTGCATTCCTGGTCAACGTCGTCGCTGTCGTGTGGCTGCTGTGGAGCAAACGTCTCTTCGGCCTCAATGGCGGTGCCGACGCATACCGTCACGAACACCGAGAGGAAAGCTTGTTGAGCGTCGAGCGCGCGGGCCTCGCCGAATCCGCCAGCGGTACACCGACCTAACGCCACTCCCGACTGTCCAAACCGACGGTTGCTGCGCGATAAGCACGGCGTCGCCTTCATCGGCCCGTGCGGTCGCGGACAGGGGCCGTGGCCGAAAGGTCCTTTGACCGAGCGTAATTGGGTTGCGTCTCGGTGTTGCTGTTTACTTGCGATGGCTGGTCAGGGCGATGCGGGCTGCGCCGCGCAGGATCCATGGTGTCTGCCTTGCGATCACGGCTATGGCGCGGTCCGAGCGGCGCATCGATGCCTGAGGGCCGGGGGTTGGCGTCGACGCCAGTTCAGCCTCGGCAGATCCGGCCGGGGGACCGTTGCGGTCGACGGCGAGGAGTTGCCAGGTGCCGGGGACGCCGCGTAGTTCGACGGTGCCGCGGTCCTCGAAGCCGGTGCCCGAGCCGACGACCAGGTCACGCACGGTGCGTGAGACGAGGATGTCGCCGGCGCCGGCTTGGCCGACGATCCGTGCCGCGATGTGTACTGCCATGCCGGCAATGTCGTTGTCGATCAGTTCGCATTCGCCGGTGTGGATGCCGACGCGGATCTCGATGCCCAGGGTGTCGGCGTCGGTCTGCAGTGCCTCGGCGCAACGGATCGCCTGCGTCGGGCCGTCGAACGTGGCGAGGTGGCCGTCGCCGGTGCTCTTGACGACCGCGCCGTTGAATCGTTGGGTGAGCTCGGTGGTGATGTCACCGAAGCGTTGCAGCACCGCGCGCCACCGCTCGTCGCCGGTAGCCGCGGCGTGTTGCGTCGAAGCGACGATGTCGGTGAACAACACGGTGCGCAGGGCGCGGTGTGACTGCGCCGGCGCCGCGTGGCCGCCGGTGAGGAACTCTTCGACCTCGGTCAGGATCTTGTCCGGCTCGGTGAGAAAGGGTGCGTGGTCGATACCTTCGACCTCCAGGTATCGCGCGCCGGGGATATGGGCGGCGATATACCGGCCGCCCTGCACCGGAACCGCGTGGTCCTCGCGGGCATGGATGACCAGGGTGGGCGCGGTGAGCGTCGGCAGGAGCGGCCGCACGTCGATCAGAAACGCCGCTTCAAATGATGCCCGCGCCATTCCCGGGCTCGCACACATGCGCTCGCACATCGCGAGCTGGCGTATCGACCGGAACGAGGGGGCACTGATGCTGGCCGTCTCGCCGTTGCCCCACCCGGACCGCACCGTGCGGCCCGCTCGCTGAAAGCGGGCGAGCTGCTCGATCGAGGGGGTGTAGTCCTCACCGAGCTCCGCAAGGAAAAGCGCCCGCAGCTCGGCCGGGTCTCGATCCAGGTCGTCCCATCCCTCGAAACCCCAATACGGAACTGTGCCGGAAAGGATCAGCGCCCTTGTTCGCGTCGGCTGAGTTGCCGCGAACATGATGGCGACCGGACCGCCGTCACTCAGACCGCACACGACGGCCTGTTCGAAGCCGACCGTATCCATGATCGCCTCGATCTCGGACGCTCGCTCCTCCAGCGTGCGAACCTTCGGCACCGGGTCCGACAGGCCGACCCCGGCCTTGTCAAACCAGGCAACACGACAGAACGTGCCGAGCTGGTCGACGAACGCCTTGAATTGGGGGAGTGTCCAGGCCAGCTCGACGTGGGTGACGAACGGCCCGACGATGACGAACTCGATCGGCCCGTCACCGAATAGCTGATAGGCCAGGCTGAGATCGCCACACTTGGCGTATGACGTTTCCGGCACGGCATGAGCGTACTGCGGCCGGGAGCTGGCCGTACCGTCATACGTGCAGGTTGGTGGCGTGCCGATGACTGTCGGTCGCGGTGCGGAACAAACCCCGCCCGGCATCGGCTCTGCGGTTTGGCGGCCCAGTCGCCGGCATGCTGGCCCGGTGCGAAAACCCGGCAATGTCGGTTCCGACGGTTATGGTCCGAACCATGAGCACCCGCCCCAAAGTTGACCGCCTCGTCCTCTACAAGCATGGTGTGGCCTTCGTGGACCGACGCGGCCCAGTCGACGGCGACTTCGACCTGACGTTTCGCCGCGACGACATGAAGGACGTGCTGAAATCCCTGACGGTCCACGCTGCCGGCGGGCAGGCGTCGGTGGGTGCGGTCTCCTTCGACACCCCGGCCGATCCGCGCACCGAGTTGGCCAACCGCAACCTGCTGCTGGCCCCGCGGGAAGCACTCGTCGGGCTGCTCGACGCGCTCCGGGGTCGTGCCGTCGAGGTGCACAGCGGCGAGCAGGCGCACCGCGGCGAGGTGATCGGCACTGACAGCCTGGTTGATGCGCGCGGCCGAACGTTGGTGCTGCGCACCGAGTCCGGGGCGGTCAGCCTGGTCGACCTCACCGATGCCCACCACCTCGACGTGCTGGAGACCCCGTCCAAAGATGACTTGGACTACCTGATCGACCGGTCCCGTGCCGCCACAGCAGGTCAGAACTGCGAGGTGACAATCCGGGTTCGCGGCTCGGCCGACGACGTGCGGGTGTCCTATATCGTCCCGGCGCCGGTCTGGCGGGTGTCGTACCGGATGGTCCGTGACGGTGAGGCGCTGACGATGGTCGCCATGGGTATCGTCCACAACCCGCTCGACGAGGACCTGACCGATGTCGAGCTGACATTGACTACCGGCCAACCTATTTCGTTCGATATCGACCTGTATCACGGCAAGCATGTTCAGCGCACGGTCATCGAGGAGAGCGATCGGTTGGCAGGCCCGCCGCCCGTCGCGGCACGCGCGGCCATCATGGCGGCGCCCGGTAGCGCCGCCGGATACGCCGCGGCCTACCAGGATGCCGCCGACGAAGTGGAGTCGGCCGAACGCGGTGAGTATTTCGAATACCGGTTGACCACTCCGGTCTCGTTGAAACGCGGTGGCGCGGCCATGGTTCCGCTGGCGGTGGCACCCGTCGACACGGTGCGCCGGGAGCTGTTGTGGCGCAACGACCGCGGTCCCGCGCCCGACATCGTGCTGGCCTTCGTCAACACCACCGGTGTGGTCCTCGAGGAAGGACCGGCGGTGATCTACGAACAGGACAGCTATGCCGGGGAAGCCATGCTGGGGTTCACCGCCCGCGGCGCCGATGTGCGGTTGGTCTTCGCCAAGGATCTCGCGGTGCGCTGCCGCAGCGACGCGACCGGTCACACGATCACAACCCGAATCCGGTTGGCCGACGACGGCGTCATCGAGGAGCAGCGCCGCGAGCGGCGACACACGCTGCGCGCCGAAAACGATCATGAGGAGCCGGTCGAGGTGATCTTCGAGCTGCCCGCCACGCCGGATGCCACCGTCACGGCGCAGGACGGCGTCGCCGAGGTTGCCCGCGACGGGTCGTTCTACCGGTTCAGCGTCCCGGTACCCGGTCATCAGACGGCCACGGCAACCGTGTTGGAGAGCTGGCCGGTGTACCGCAAGATCGCCTACGACGACCTGGCACCGGGCCAGCTGGAACAGTGGCTGGCCGCGCGTTCACTGGACGCGGAGACGGTGGGCGCGCTGTCGCAGGTGCTGGCGCACTGGAACACAGCGCGCCGGCTCGAGGACCAAAGCGAACGGGTGCAAGAGGAACGCGACGAGCTCTACGCCGCGCAGAGCCGCATCGCCGAGCAGTTGCGGGTGCTCGGCACCGACGGCGCCGAAGGCGCGTTGCGGGCCCGGCAGGTGCGTGACCTCGAAGCGCTGCAAGACCGCGCCAACGGCCTGGACGCGGATGTCCGCCGCCTGAGGCATGACGCGCAGGCAGCCCGGCAGGCAGCCTCGGACGAATTGCAGCGGGTGATCGCGCAGGGGTAGGGCTGCTGAGATCGACGTCCAAATTTGAAAAACAGCCGTTATCCGGGGCTATGAGTCAATCTGGACGTCTATTTCAGCGGCACGCGGGTCGGATCAGTTGACTGGGGCGTTGAGAAACCGCAGGTCGTCGAGGATCCCGCAGGCCGCGACCACCCCTCGTCCGGTCTGCCACACCTCGTTGTTGACCACGAACACCCGGTTGGCCTGGTTGGCCGACAGCTTGCGCCAGGGCGCGCTGTCCAGCACCGTCTCGGCCCGGTCCTTGGCCGCCTGTGTGGCGAACGAGACGAAGACGATGTCGGCGTCGGCGGCCGCGAAGTTCGCCCGCCGCAGATCGTCGGTGGGTATCTCGACGTAGGGCTTGTCGGTGAACCGTTGTGCGGCCGGGCGGTCCACCCCGGCCGCGGCCAGCACGCTGGCCGGGAAGTTGTCGGAGCCATAGATCCGCATGGTGTTCTCGGTGAGCTGCACGACCGAGGCCTGATAGTGGGTGGCGTCGCGCTCGGCTCCGACCTGGGCGGCTTTGGTGGTGAAGCCGTCGACCAGCGCATCGGCGGCGGCGCCGCGACCGGTCGCGACACCGACGGCGTGCAGGTTTTCCTCCCACCCGGCGCCGGGCGGACCGGTGAACACCGCTGCCGCGATCTTGGCCAGATCCGGGTACAGCTGCGGGGTCAGCGCCTGTGCGCCCAGGATCAGATCCGGATGTGCCGCGCTGATCGCGGCCAGATCCGGGGCGTTGCGCCCACCCGCGGGCGGCACATCGTGTACGACGGCGCCCAGGTAGGACGGTTGGGTGTCGGACCCGTCGGGCAGCGCGGCGGCCACGATGCGCGCCTGCAGACCCAGTGCGCACAACGCGTCGAGCTGATCCCCGGAGAGCACCACGATGCGCTGCGGGTCCTCGGGCACCTCGACGTTCTCGGGCTCCACGCCGGGGGCGTTCTGCGCCTGCCGGGTGCCCGGATCGATTTTGGCCGGTTCAGGTGCGCAGGACTCGTCGGGGCGACGCTGATTGCCCAGCACGCCTGCTCCCGCGATTTTGGTGGTGCTGGTGATCACCGATGTCGAGGGCGGAGCCGACCCTTCGGTTCCGCAGCCGACGATGGTTGCCGCCGTCGCGGCCAGCACCGCTGCCGCCGCTGCGAAGGTACCGGCTTTGACCACGTCGCCGACGGTAACATCCGCGCACCCGACACCAATACGACAGTTTGTAGGAGGTCGATACCGACGCGGCGGGGTTCAGGGTTAGGATTCCACTCGAGTTTCCCGGCATGCCCACGTTTGGAGGAATCTTGACCGCCGAAGCGCCCCCGCGGGGAGAACTAGAGGCCAGTCGTCCATTCCCGGCACGGCTGGGCCCGAAGGGCAGCCTGCTCTACAAGATGGTGACGACGACCGATCACAAGCTGATCGGCATCATGTACTGCGTCGCCTGCATGATCTTCTTCTTCATCGGCGGCCTGCTGGCGCTGCTGATGCGCACCGAGCTGGCGGCGCCGGGACTTCAGTTCCTGTCCAACGAGCAGTTCAACCAGCTGTTCACCATGCACGGCACGATCATGCTGCTGTTCTATGCAACGCCGATCGTGTTCGGGTTCGCCAACCTGGTGCTGCCGCTGCAGATCGGTGCCCCGGACGTGGCGTTCCCGCGGCTGAACGCCTTCTCGTTCTGGCTGTTCGTGTTCGGCGCCATGATCGCCATCGCCGGGTTCATCACTCCCGGTGGTGCCGCCGACTTCGGCTGGACCGCCTACACCCCGCTGTCGGACGCGGTCCACACCCCCGGCGCGGGTGCCGACCTGTGGATCGTCGGCCTGGCCGTCGGTGGTCTGGGCACCATCCTGGGTGGCGTCAACATGATCACCACCGTGGTGTGCATGCGCGCCCCGGGCATGACCATGTTCCGGATGCCGATCTTCACCTGGAACATCCTGGTCACGTCGATCCTGGTGCTGCTGGTGTTCCCGCTGCTGACCGCCGCCCTGTTCGGGCTGGCCGCCGACCGGCACCTGGGCGCCCACGTGTACGACGCCGCCAACGGTGGCGTGCTGCTGTGGCAGCACCTGTTCTGGTTCTTCGGGCACCCCGAGGTCTACATCATCGCGCTGCCGTTCTTCGGGATCATCAGCGAAGTGGTGCCGGTGTTCAGCCGCAAGCCGATCTTCGGCTACACCACGCTGGTGTACGCCACGCTGTCCATCGCGGCGCTGTCGGCGGCGGTGTGGGCGCACCACATGTTCGCCACCGGCGCGGTGCTGCTGCCGTTCTTCTCGTTCATGACCTTCCTGATCGCGGTGCCCACCGGGCTGAAGTTCTTCAACTGGATCGGCACCATGTGGAAAGGGCAGATGACGTTCGAGACACCGATGCTGTTCGCGGTCGGGTTCATCGTCACCTTCCTGGCCGGTGGTCTGACCGGCGTCATGCTGGCCAGCCCGCCGATCGACTTCCACGTCGCCGACTCCTACTTCCTGGTGGCGCACTTCCACTACGTGCTGTTCGGCACCATCGTGTTCGCCACCTTCTCCGGGATCTACTTCTGGTTCCCGAAGATGACCGGCCGCCTGCTCGACGAGCGCCTGGGCAAGCTGCACTTCTGGCTGACCTTCATCGGTTTCCACACCACCTTCCTGGTGCAGCACTGGCTCGGCGACGAGGGTATGCCGCGTCGCTACGCCGACTACCTGCCCGGCGACGGCTTCACCACGCTCAACGTGGTGTCCACCATCGGGGCGTTCACCCTGGGTGCGTCGATGATCGTGTTCAGCTGGAACGTGTTCAAGAGCTGGCGCTACGGCGAAGTGGTCACCGTGGACGACCCGTGGGGCTACGGCAACTCGCTGGAGTGGGCGACCAGTTGCCCGCCGCCGCGGCACAACTTCACCGAACTGCCGCGCATCCGCTCGGAGCGCCCGGCCTTCGAGCTGCACTACCCGCACATGGTGGAGCGGATGCGCGCCGAAGCGCATGTGGGGCGTAGCCACTGAGTACGCCCAAAGTGACGGTGTTGATCACCGTCACCGGTGTCGATCAGCCGGGCGTGACGTCGGCGCTGTTCGACGTGCTGTCGCGGCACAAGGTTGAGCTGCTCAACGTCGAACAGGTGGTGATTCGCGACCGGCTCACCCTGGGGGTGCTGGTGTCGGCGGTACCCGACGTCGCCGGCGCGTCCGCGTTCCGCGGCGAGGTCGAGGCAGCCATCCGCGGGGTCGGCCTGGACGTCTCCATCGAACGCAGCGACGACCTGCCGATCATCGGGGAGCCGTCCACCCACACCATCGTGGTGTTGGGCCGCCCGATCACCGCTGAGGCGTTCGCCGCGTTGGCGGGGGAGCTGGCCGCACTCGGGGTGAACATCGAAGGCATCCGCGGCGTCTCGGACTATCCGGTCACCGGTCTGGAATTGCGGGTGTCGGCGCCGGCCGAGATCGGCAGGCAGCTGCACACCGCGCTGACCCGGGTCGCCGGCGAACAGCGGGTGGACGTGGCGGTGGAAGACACCAGCCTGGCCCGGCGGGCCAAACGGCTGATCGTGTTCGACGTCGACTCGACGCTGATCCAGGGTGAGGTCATCGAGATGCTCGCCGCCCGGGTGGGCAAGGAGGCCGAGGTCGCGGCGATCACCGAGGCCGCGATGCGCGGTGAACTGGACTTCGCCGCCTCGCTGCGGGAGCGGGTGGCCACCTTGGCCGGTCTGCCTGCCGAGGTGCTCGACGAGGTCGGTGATGAGCTGGAGTTGACGCCCGGCGCCCGCACCACGCTGCGCACGCTGCGCCGGCTGGGCTATCAATGCGGCGTGGTGTCCGGTGGCTTCCGTCAGGTCATCGATCCGTTGGCGCATGAGCTGATGCTGGACTTCGTCGCGGCCAACGAACTGGAGATCGTCGACGGCAAACTGACCGGCCGGGTGGTGGGCCCGATTGTCGACCGGGCTGGAAAAGCCAAGGCGTTGCGGGATTTTGCGCACCAGGCCGGGGTGCCGATGCAGCAGACGGTCGCGGTCGGTGATGGTGCCAACGACATCGACATGTTGTCCGCGGCCGGTCTGGGGGTGGCGTTCAACGCCAAACCGGCGCTGCGCGAAGTTGCCGACGCGTCGCTGAGCCACCCGTATCTGGACACGGTGCTGTTCATCTTGGGTGTGACCCGCGGTGAGATCGAGGCGGCAGACGCCATCGACGGGGTGTCGCGCCGCGTCGAGATCCCCGCCGAGTAGGGACCAGCGACCCCACGACCGCGACGGAGACGCGGTACGGCACGATGGTCAGGTGCCCGAAACCGCTGGCGCCGCAGCCGACCCCGACCTGTTGCTGGACCTTCGGGACATTTCGTTACGCCGCAACGGCCAAACGCTGGTGGGACCGCTGGACTGGGCGGTCGAGCTCGACGAACGCTGGGTGATCATCGGCCCCAACGGAGCCGGGAAGACATCGCTGCTGCGCATCGCCGCAGCCACCGAACACCCGTCGAGCGGGACCGCCTTCGTGCTCGGTGAGCAACTCGGCCGCACCGACGCCTCCGAATTGCGCGCCCGGGTGGGCTTGAGCTCGTCGTCGCTGGCGCAACGGATTCCCGACGACGAGGTGGTGCGCGACCTGGTCGTCTCGGCCGGCTACGCGGTGCTGGGCCGGTGGCGGGAGCGCTACGACGAAGTCGACTACCACCGAGCCATCGACCTGTTGGAAAGCCTGGGTGCTGAGCACCTGGCCGACCGCCGCTACGGCACGCTGTCCGAAGGCGAACGCAAACGGGTGTTGATCGCGCGGGCGCTGATGACCGACCCCGAACTGCTGCTTCTTGATGAGCCGGCCGCCGGCCTCGACCTGGGCGGGCGCGAGGAACTGGTGGCGCGGTTGGCCGACCTGGCCGCCGACCCAGACGCGCCGGCCCTCGTGCTGGTCACCCACCACGTCGAGGAGATTCCGCCGGGATTCAGCCACTGCCTGCTGCTCTCGGCGGGGCAGGCGGTGGCGGCGGGCCTGCTGGCCGACGTGCTGACCGCGGAGAACCTCTCCGCGGCATTCGACCAGTCGATCGCGCTGGACGTGATCGACGGACGCTATTTCGCCCGGCGCACCCGCGCCCGTGCCGCACACCGGAGGCCGTCATGACAGAGCCGCTCACCCCGCGCCCGGCCGCCACCGTGATGCTGATCCGCGACGGCGAACCCGGCCTCGACGTGTTCCTGATGCGGCGACACTCCCGGATGCATTTCGCGCCCCGGGTGATGGTGTTTCCCGGCGGCGGCGTCGACGAACGCGACCGCAACGCCGAGATCGGCTGGGCCGGACCGCAGTCGACCTGGTGGGCCGACCGGTTGGGCGTCGACACCGAGCTCGCCGGGGCGCTGGTTTGTGCCGCGGCGCGTGAAACGTTCGAGGAATCCGGGGTGCTGTTCGCCGGGCCCGCCGACGACCCGCACGCCATCGTCGGGGACACCGCGGTATACCGCGACGCCCGGCACGCGCTGGCCGACAACACGTTGTCGTTCGCGGAGTTCCTGCGCGCCGAGAACCTGGTGCTGCGCACCGATCTGCTGCGGCCGTGGGCGAACTGGGTCACCCCGGAGGCCGAACTCACCCGCCGCTACGACACCTATTTCTTCGTTGGGGCGCTGCCGGCCGGTCAGCGCGCCGACGGCGAGAACACCGAATCCGACCACGCCGGCTGGATCACCCCGGAGGCGGCCATCGAGGACTTCTCCGCGGGCCGCAACCTGCTGCTGCCGCCGACATGGACACAGCTGGACTCGCTGGCCGGGCGCACGGTGGCCGACGTGTTGGCGGTCGAGCGCCAGGTGGTGGCGGTGCAACCGGACCTGACCATCGACGGCGACAACTGGATATTCGAGTTCTTCGACTCCGAGCGCTACAACGCGGCACTGGCGCGGCGGCCCGACAATCTTCCGCCGGGGTGGGGCCAGTGAGCGAATTCGTCCAAGTACTGGTCAGCGCCGAGCACCCCGGCGTCGGCACCCTGGCCTTGAGTCGTCCCCCCACCAACGCACTCACCCGGCAGGTGTT
>NZ_JCALCW010000055.1:0-20896 GCF_059812545.1 Mycobacterium sp. NGS50 | reverse complement strand
CCAGCGAGGGAAGGAGAAGACTGCGTCACGCCGAAGCCTTCGCTGCCAAGGCCTCGATGTCACCGCGCCGGAACAGGTAGGCACCGTTCGGGCCAGGGAGTTTCGTTGCGTATGGGATCTCTCCTTGGGATGCGAGTCGAGCGATTGTCCGGGTCGATTTGCCGAGGATTTCGCCGACCTGGGAGCCGATCAACAGTTCGTCTGGATTGCTCACGTTGGCAATCATGATGCAATGCGTCATGACTGTCAACAGTCAGATTTCGGCGTGTTGCGCCGTAGTCGGTCATACCGTCAGGAAGCTCACAGTTGACGCGTGACTGTCATGCGTCGATACTGTGCACATGAGCGAACAGGTGGATTTCGCCAAGATCCCCGAGGTGACTCTGGGGTGGCGCATTCAAATGGCACTTGACGAGGGCGGCCTGAAACAGACCGACCTCATGGAGCGGTTCGAGGTATCGCGCGGAACCGTCTCACGCTGGTGCAGGGACATCGGCCCAGCACCGAAGAAATTCATCCTCAATGAGATCGCCGTGATGTGCGGTGTCTCACCGCGGTGGCTGATCGATGGCACCGCACCGAATCCGGGGCCGGACGGTGGCGGTGATGTGTGCGCCCGAAGAGATTCGAACTCCCAACCTTCTGATCCGTAGTCAGATGCTCTATCCGTTGAGCTACGGGCGCCCGTATTCAGTTGTAGGGCCTAGAAAAGCCTAGGCCCCGGCGGAGGCGAGAGGATTTGAACCTCCGGTCCCCTTTAAGAGGGACAACTCATTAGCAGTGAGTCCCATTCGGCCGCTCTGGCACGCCTCCTTGAACTCCATGAGGGTACCGGACCGTCCTGCAGGCTCCGAAACCGCCGAGGGCACAGCGTACACAGCAGACACATATGCTGTCGAAGTGACCGCCCGCCTGCGCCCCGAAGTGATGGGGCTGCCGGCTTACGTCGAGGGCAAAACGGTGCCGGGTGCGACCAAGCTGGCCAGCAACGAGACCGTGTTCGGACCGCTGCCCAGCGTGCGTACCGCCATCGAGCAAGCCACCGACAACCTCAACCGCTACCCCGACAACGGCTACGCCGCACTGCGCTGCGAGCTGGCCGACTACGTCGGCTTCGCCCCCGAACACGTCGCGGCGGGCTGTGGTTCGGTCAGTCTGTGTCAGCAGCTGATCCAGATCAGCTGCGGCCCCGGCGACGAGGTGATCTTCGGCTGGCGCAGCTTCGAGATCTACCCGCTGCAGGTCCGGACCGCCGGCGCCGTCCCGGTGCAGGTGCCGCTGCGCGACCAGACCTTCGACCTGGAGGCGATGGCGGCCGCGATCACCGAACGCACTCGGCTGATCTTCGTGTGCAACCCCAACAACCCGACCTCGACGGTGGTGCACCCCGACGAGCTGGCCCGCTTTGTCGCCGCCGTCCCGGCAGACATCCTGATCGCCATCGACGAGGCCTATGTGGAATACATCCGCGACGGGCTCTACCCGCACAGCCTGAACCTGGCCCGCGCGTACCCGAACGTGGTGGTGTTGCGCACCTTCTCCAAGGCCTACGGGCTGGCCGGGCTGCGGGTGGGCTACGCGGTGGGCGATCCGGCGATCATCACCGCGCTGGGCAAGGTGTACGTCCCGTTCACCGTGTCCAGCCTGGCGCAGGCCGGCGCCATCGCCTCGCTGCGCGCCGCCGATGAGCTGCTGGCCCGAACCGACGCAGTGGTGGCCGAACGGGCCCGGGTATCGGCGGCGCTGCTGGACGCCGGATACACCCTGCCGGACTCGCAGGCCAACTTCGTGTGGCTGCCCCTGGCCGAGCGCACCGCCGAGTTCGTCGCCGCCGCGGCCGACGCCCGCCTGGTGGTACGTCCCTATGGCAGCGACGGGGTGCGGGTGACGATCGGCGCCCCCGAGGAGAACGACGCCCTGTTACGGTTTGCCCGAGATTGGATTTCGGGCTGAGGAGGTTCTGATGCAGGCAACCGCCACGACGACGGTGTCGACGCCGGTCGCGCGGGTGTGGGAAGTGCTCGCCGACCACGAGGGCATGTCCGCATGGGCCCCCGGCATGAAGGTGACGCTGGTACAGCCCGGCACCCCGGACCGCAACGGCGTGGGCGCGCAGCGCCGCGTCCAGGTGGGGCCGGGACCCGCGTTCGTCGAGGAAGTCACCGCGTTCGAACCGGAGCAGCGGCTGACCTACCGGGCGGTCTCCGGAATCCCGCTGCGCAACTACTTCGGCGACGTGCAACTGCGGTCGGTCGGCGGCGGCACCGAGATCCGCTATTCGGTCAGCGCCGACAACCGCATTCCGGGTGCGGCGGCTGCGCTGGCCCACGGGCTGCTGTTCGCGCTCAAGCGTCAGGTCAAGTGATGACCGATTCGCAGGCCCGCACCCGCTTCACCGAGTTGCGGCAGCGGACGTCGCCGATCGCCGACGCCGAACTCGACGAGTTCTGGGCCGGCCTGCCGACGGTTGGTCTCGAGGACATGCTGGGCGAGTGGTCGGGCGGCGAGTTCGTCACCGGGCACCGGATGAACGGCCGGCTGGAGAAGGCCCGCTGGTTCGGTAAGTCGTTCCGTTCGGTGACCGACGTGCAGCCGCTGGTCTGCCTGGACGCCGACGGCAAGAAGTTCTCCAACGTGGAGCTCGGCAAGGGTGAGGCCAGCCTGTGGCTGGAGGAGTTCCGCGGCGAGATCACCGCGACCATGGTCTACGACGGCCAGCCCACCCACGACCACTTCAAGCGCATCGACGACAACGCCGTCATGGGGATCATGAACGGCAAGGGTGTGCTGGACTTCCAGTCCGGCGTCGGCCGCTACTTCTATTTCTTCCTCGAACGCGCCTAGCGCGGCCGGCGGCCGGTGAACGCCACCAACTGGTCCAAGGCGCTCGCATCGTCGGGCACCTCGACCGGCTGATCGAATCCCACCGTCGCGCGGCCCTGCGGGGTGATGATGGCGCGGGCCAGGTCCAGGACATACCCGGACAGCGACTCCGGGGCCGCCACGTCACGCCCCGTCGCTCGTGCGTAATCCCATGCGTGCACCAGGAATTCGAGCGACAAGATCGCGGCCATCACGCGGGCCGGGGCCTCGTTTGAGCCGACGGTGACGCTGCCGTCCAGCCCGTGGCGATGCCATGCGTCCAGCGCGGGCCGCGCCGCGCAAACCACTTGGCGCTCCACCGAATCGCCGGCGCCGGCCGGCGGGATATCGGCGCCCACCGCACCGCCGAGCACGGTGATCGAGTTCAACAGGTGCTCGGTGAGCTGCGCGACGTCGAACTCCGCGCACGGCGTGGGCTGCCCCAGCTGGTCGGCGCTGACGTGGTGCAGCACCTCTACCAGGACCGCGAGGGTGGCTTCGGCGCTCACCAACTCGTCGGCGGGCGGAGCGTCGGGACCGGGGCGCAGATCAGGGCTCATGGCCCCAGGCTACGGGTCCAGCCCTCCCCGCGAGCGGGTGCTCGCGGGGAGGGGAGGGGGACCTTTACGGGGCGGGGTCTCCGCTCGGGCCCTGCGCGCCAGTGCCACCCTGTGAGCCGGTGTTACCGGTCGCACCGGTCCCACCGCCGAAGCCGCCGGCACCGCCGTTACCGCCCGGACCGCCGGCCCCACCCGTGCCGCCGGCTCCGCCGGCGCCGATCGCACCATCGCTCCCGTCGGCACCCACATCGCCGACACCGGGAGCAGCACCGCCGGCGCCACCAGCACCCGCGTCACCGCCGGCGCCGCCGGTACCACCGACACCACCGGTGCCACCGGTTCCGCCCTTGCCGCCGCTCTGGAATATGCCGCCGGTCGTACCCGTACCGCCCTTGCCGCCGGTACCGCCGGTGCCGCCCTTGCCACCGATACCACCCGAGCCACCTTGACCGCCCTGGCCGCCGTCGCCGGTTTCGGTGCCGCCGGCACCGCCTTGGCCACCGGCGCCGCCGCTGCCCGCGGCGTATCCGGTACTACCGGTGCCGCCGGTACCACCGGTGGCACCGCTGGTGCCGGTGCCGGCCGCACCGGTCGAGCCGGTGGTGGTGTTGGCGCCGCCGTTGCCGCCGTTACCACCCTTGCCGCCGGCACCACCGTCACCGTTGAGACCCGCGTGGCCTCCGTTACCGCCGGCGCCACCGTCGGCGCCCACGGTGTTGGCCGCCCCGCTGGTTCCGTTGCCGCCGTTACCGCCGTCGCCGCCGTCGCCGTAGGGCGCGGTGGAGTCACCACCGTTGCCGCCATAGCCGCCGGCCTGCACCGTACCGCTGCCGTTGCCGCCGTTACCGCCGCTGCCACCATTGCCACCGATACCCTCGGCGCCGGTCGCGCCGCCGGCGGCCTGGGCACCGTCGGCTCTGTAACCACCGGCGCCGCCTGCACCGGCCTCGCCGCGGGTGCTGCTGCTGTCGCCACCGTTGCCGCCGTGGCCGGCCACCGCATTGCCGCCGCCACCGGCCCCGGCGCCACCGTGCCCACCGTTGCCCGCGTTGCCGCCTGCGCCGCCGGTGCCACCGACACCGCCCGCACCATCGGCACCGGCGTTGCCCGCCGTCGCAGTGCCGCCCACACCGCCATCGCCACCGACACCGCCGGCGCCACCGGCGCCACCGGCACCCGTCGCGTCGCCGCCGTCAGTGCCATTGCCACCGCTACCCGCCGCGGCGTCCACACCGTCGGCGCCATTAGCCGCAGCGCCACCGGCACCGCCGAGGCCGCCGACACCGCCCGCACCACCGACGCCACCATCACCCGAGGTGCTACCACCGGCACCCCCGGCGCCACCGTGGCCGCCGAGTCCGCCCGCCGCCCCGTCGGTACCATCGCCGCTGCCGTCGGTGACACCGGCCGCACCGGTCGCACCGGCACCGCCGTGACCACCGGCTCCACCGGTGCCGATCGTTCCGGCGTTACCGCCGGCACCACCGTCACCACCGGTCTGCGCGACCCCGCCGGGACTGCCCTGCCCGGCACCACCGGCGCCGCCCGCGCCGCCGTCACCGCCGACACCGTCAGCACCGCCGGCACCGGCGGCCGCTTGGCTGCCGTCGGAGCCGATGCCGCCGTCACCGCCCGCACCGGCCTGGGCGCGGTCACCGCCCGCACCGCCGGCACCACCGGATCCGGCGGTGGCGTTCGCACCGCCACCAGCGCCGTCACCGCCGGCACCACCGTTGCCCGCGTCACCGGCCGCACCACCGACACCGCCCTGGCCACCGGCGCCGGCCGCACCGGCCGTCCCGGAGGTGACACCACCACCGGCGCCACCGTTACCGCCCAGACCACCGTGCCCGCCAGCGCCGGCGTCGCCACCGTCCACACCCGCGTCACCGTTGCCGCCGCTGCCGGCGGCCGCATCCGCGCCATCGGAACCATGGGCGCCACTGCCTCCGGCCCCGCCGACACCGCCGGTGCCACCCGCTCCGCCAGCCCCGCCGTTACCGGACACCGTGCCGCCGGCACCGCCCGCACCGCCCTGGCCGCCCATTCCGGCATCACCGCCCGCGGTCCCGTTGCCATCGACGTCGGTGATCCCGGCCGCACCCGCGGCGCCGGCACCACCGGCACCACCCGCACCGCCGGTGCCGATCGTGCCGGCATCACCACCGACGCCACCGGAGCCACCGGTCTGCGCGGTGCCGTCGCCGAGCACCTCACCGGTGCCACCGGTGCCGCCCGCACCGCCGTCGCCGCCGATACCGGCCGTCCCGGTCGCACCGCTCGCCGCCTGGGCACCATCGGCGCCCGTGCCGCCCGCGCCACCGGCACCGACCGCGCCGCGGTCACCGCCGGAGCCACCATTACCGCCCGATCCGGCCGTGGCGTTGACGCCGCCACCGGCACCAGCACCGCCGGCGCCACCGTCGCCGGCGTCACCCGCGGCACCACCGGTACCGCCCTGGCCACCGGCCCCGGCCGCACCGACCGTGCCCGACGTGACACCACCGCCGACGCCGCCCTTACCGCCGTGACCACCGGTGCCACCGGCGCCGGCGTTGCCGCCGTCGCCGCCGTCCTGCCCGTTGTCCCCGCTGCCCGCGGTCGCGTCGGAACCGGTCGCGCCGTGCACGCCGCTGCCGCCCGCACCGCCGACGCCGCCGACGCCGCCCTGGCCGCCGGCCCCGCCGTTACCGGACACCGTGCCACCCGCGCCGCCGGCACCACCGTTGCCGCCCAGCCCGCCGGTGGCACCGTCGGTGCCGTCCCCGTTGACGTCGGTAACCCCGGCCGCGCCGGTCGCACCGACACCGCCGTTGCCGCCCGCACCGCCGTTGCCGACCGGTCCGGCATCACCGCCGGCACCGCCGTCACCACCCGCCTGGGCGGTGCCGTCGACCAGGAGTTGGCCGGCGCCACCGGTACCACCGGCGCCACCGTTGCCGCCGCCGGCCGCCGCGCCGGCCGCACCGTCGGCGGCCTGCGTCCCGCCGGCACCCAAACCACCGGTGCCGCCGGCACCGGCCTCGCCGCGGACACCGCCCGCGCCGCCGTGGCCGCCGGCCCCTGCCGCGGCATTCACACCACCGCCGGCGCCGGTACCACCCGCGCCACCGTTACCGGCATTACCGGCTGCGCCGCCGGTACCACCGGCACCGCCCGCACCGGCCGCGCCCGCGTTGCCGGACGTCACGCTGCCCGCGGCGCCACCGGCACCGCCGTTACCGCCGAGGCCGCCGTGGCCACCGTCGCCGGCGTCGTTGCCGTCGCCACCGTTGTCGCCACTGCCCGCGGCCGCATCGGTACCGATCGTGCCGTTGGCTCCGTCGCCACCCGCGCCACCGACACCGCCCGCGCCGCCGTTACCGCCGGCGCCGCTGTTCCCGGAGGTGGAGCCGCCGGCGCCACCGAGTCCGCCCGCGCCGCCGTTGCCGGCGTTGCCGCCCGCGGTCCCGTTGCCGTCGACGTCGGTGACACCGGCCACCCCGGCGGAGCCGGCACCACCGTTGCCGCCGGCGCCACCGGTTCCGATCGCTCCGGCGTCCCCGCCGGCACCGCCGGCACCGCCGTCCTGGGCCGAGCCGTCGGCGAGTGCCTCGCCCGCGCCGCCCGCGCCGCCGGCGCCGCCGTTGCCGCCGCTGCCGGCCGCGCCCGCGGCCCCGTCTGCCCGGTGGGTGACACCGTCGCCGCTGAGGCCGCCGGCGCCGCCGGTCCCGGCCGCGCCGCGGTCACCGCCGGCGCCACCGTTGCCACCGACTCCCGCGGTGGTGTCCGTTCCACCGCCGGCGCCGGCACCGCCCGCACCGCCGTTGCCGGCGTTGCCGGCCGCCCCGCCGTTGCCGCCCAGACCGCCCTGACCGTTGCTGCCCGCGCTGCCGCTGGTGGCCGTTCCACCGGCGCCACCGCTACCACCGGCACCACCGTTGCCGCCGTCGCCACCGCTGCCCGCGCCGCCACCGTCGCCGCCGGCCGCGCCGCTTCCGGCGACCGCGTTGGTTCCGGTGGCGCCGTGGTCACCGGCCCCACCGGCGCCGCCGTTGCCGCCCCGACCGCCGAGGCCGCCGTACCCGCCGTTGCCGGAGGT
Source organism: Mycobacterium sp. NGS50 (assembly GCF_059812545.1). Lineage (NCBI taxonomy): Bacteria > Bacillati > Actinomycetota > Actinomycetes > Mycobacteriales > Mycobacteriaceae > Mycobacterium > Mycobacterium sp. NGS50. The sequence continues at coordinate 13,393 of NZ_JCALCW010000055.1, read as the reverse complement.
CGAGCCGCCCATGCCGCCGGCGCCGCCGTTCCCGCCGGCCGCGCCGTCGGTGCCGTTTCCGCCGTCGAGAGTCTCGCTGGCGCTGGTGATTCCGTTGGCACCGGATCCGCCGTCGCCGCCGGATCCACCGTTGCCGATCGCCCCGGCGTGGCCGCCGGCACCACCGTCGCCGCCGGCCTGGCTGGTGCCGTCGGCCAGCACCTGCCCGTTGCCGCCCTTGCCCCCGTATCCGCCGTTGCCCCCGCTGCCGGCCGCGCCGCGGGCGCCGTTGGCGGCGTGGCTGCCGTCGGCGCCCTGGCCGCCCTGGCCACCCTCACCGGCCACCCCGCGGTTGCCGCCGTCGCCGCCGTCGCCACCGCTGCCGGCGACCGCCCCGGTGCCGCCGCCGGTGCCGTTGCCACCGTTGCCGCCGTTGCCGGCGTTACCGGCCGCGCCGCCCTTCCCGCCGATTCCGCCGGTGCCGCTGGCGCCCGCCTGGCCACTGGTGGCGGTACCGCCGGCGGCGCCGTTGCCACCGTTCCCGCCCAGACCACCGGCCCCACCGTTGCCGCCGTTGCCGCCGTCGGCGCCCGATGCGCCGGTTCCGGGGGTGACGAAGCCGGCCGATACGCCGTTCGCGCCGCTGCCGCCGACGCCGCCGGCACCGCCGTTGCCGCCCAGGCCGCCCGCGCCGCCGTTGCCGGAGATGCTGCCGCCGGCGCCGCCGACGCCGCCGTTGCCACCAGCGCCCGCCGCACCGCCGTCGGTGCCGTTGCCGCCGGCGTCGGTGATCCCGGCCACGCCCGCCGCACCGAGACCACCGTTACCGCCGGCACCGCCGTCGCCGATCGACCCGGCCGCACCGCCGGCACCGCCGTCGCCGCCAGATTGGACGGTGCCGTCGCCCAGCACCTGCCCGGTCCCGCCGATACCGCCGGCACCGCCGTTGCCACCGCTGGTGGCTTCCGCGCCGGACGCCCCGCTGTCGGCCTGTATGACGCCGTCGGCGCTCAGGCCGCCCGCGCCGCCGGCACCACCGTTGCCTCGGTCACCGCCGGCGCCACCGGCGCCACCGTTGCCGGCCGAAGTGCCGGAGCCGCCGCCGACCCCGGCACCACCGGCGCCGCCATTGCCGGCGTTCCCTGCCGCGCCGCCGGTGCCTCCGGCACCGCCGGCGCCGTCGCCACCCGCCTGGCCGCCGCTGTTGTTGAGAGCGCCACCGGCACCACCGGCACCGCCCTGACCACCGATGCCGCCATCGGCGCCGTGCCCGCCGGCACCACCGGCACCACCGTTGACATCGATGACGGCGTCGCCGGTCGCACCGACCGAACCGTCGGCACCATTGCCACCGGCGCCACCGACACCGCCCTGGCCGCCCTGGCCGCCGACGCCGCCGTTGCCGGCGATCGAGCCGGACGCGCCACCCTGGCCGCCGGCGCCACCGAGGCCGCCGGTGCTTCCCGCGGTGCCGTTGCCGTTGACGTCGGTGCCGCCGGCCTCGCCGACCGCGCCATCGCCGCCGTTGCCACCGGCACCACCGTCGCCGGAGGAGCCGCCCGCTCCGCCGTTACCGCCGGCGCCGCCGATCTGGGCGACACCGCCGACCGAGCCGGAGCCGACGCCGCCGGCACCGCCGCTGCCGCCGTTACCGGCGATACCCGACCATGACACGGCCGCGCCGCTGTCGGCCTGGGTCAGCCCATCGCCGCTGAAACCGCCGGCCCCGGCCTGGCCGTCATCGGCGCGGTTACCGCCGGCGCCACCGTTTCCGCCGTTGCCTGCGGCGGAGCCCCCGCCGCCGCCGGCTCCGGCGCCACCGTCACCGCCGTCGCCCGGGATGCCGCTGAATGCCGCGTCACCGCCTTGCCCGCCGGCCCCGGCCGCGCCCGTGTTGCCGTTGGCCGCGGCGCCACCGGCGCCGCCGTTACCGCCCACGCCGCCGCTGCCGCCGGCACCGGCGTTGCCGCCCTTGACGCCGTCGACACCGGCCTGGCCGCTGCCGGCCGCCGCGTCGGCGCCGTTGGCGCCGTGGGTGCCGTCACCGCCCTGGCCGCCAGTGCCGCCGACACCACCGTGGCCGCCGGCCCCGCCGTCGCCGGCATCCGACCCGCCGAGACCGCCGACGCCGCCGACACCACCAGCCCCACCGAGGCCACCCGCCGTGCCGTTGCCGTCATCGTCGAGGTAGCCGTCCGCGCCGTTGCCGCCGTGGCCGCCGACACCACCGGCACCGCCGTTGCCGGTCGTCGCCGCGTTGCCGCCGACACCACCAGCGCCACCGCCCTGACCGGTGGTCGATGCGCCGATCTGGCCGGCGCCGTCGCCGCCGGCACCACCGGTCGCGCCATCACTCGCCGCGCCCGCATTGCCCGCCGCGCCACCGGCGCCGCCGTCGGTGCCGACCCCGGCGTGTCCGGCCGCACCGCCGTCCGCACCGTCACCACCGACACCACCGGCACCGGCGGTCGCCGCGCCGCCGCCACCGAGACCCTGGCCGCCGGCCGTCGCCAGGCCGGCCGCACCACCGTCACCGGCGGCACCGCCGGCGCCGCCCGTCCCGTTGGCCGAGGTTCCGCCCAGACCGCCGTCGCCGCCCTGGCCACCCGCGCCGGCGTTCCCGCCGTTGCCGCCGGCCGTGTCGGCCAAAGTCGCATCCGCGGCCGCGCCGCCGTTGCCGCCGACACCGCCGGTGCCACCGTGGCCACCGACGCCGCCGTCGCCGGAGTTCAAGCCGCCCGCGCCGCCCGCACCACCGTGGCCACCGAGCCCGCCGGTGCCACCGGCCATGCCGTTGCCGAGGGCGTCGGTGCCGCCGGCAACCCCGGTCGCGCCCACACCGCCGGCCCCGCCGGCGCCACCCGTGCCGTCGGCACCCGCGTCGCCGCCGGCCCCACCATCACCACCGGATTGCACGGTGCCGTCGCCCAACACCTGCCCGTCGCCGCCGACGCCACCGGCACCGCCGTCACCGCCGGTGCCCGCCGTGCCGCCGGCACCGCTGCCGGCCTGGACACCGTCGCCGCCCTGGCCACCGGCGCCACCGGTTCCGGCCACCCCGCGGTCACCGCCCGCGCCACCGTGGCCGCCGGCACCGGCGACCGCGTTGACGTCGCCGCCCGCACCGGCACCGCCCTGGCCGCCGTTGCCGGCGTCACCCGCGGCACCACCAGCGCCACCGATTCCACCGGCCCCGGCCGCGCCCGCGTTGCCGGCCGCCGCGCCACCGCCGACGCCGCCGGTTCCACCCGCGCCGCCGCTGCCGCCGTTGCCGCCGCTGCCGCCGGCACCGCCGTCGTTGCCCGCGGCACCACTGCCCGCCAGGGCGTCGTCACCGGCCGCACCGGCAGCGCCGTCGCCGCCCGCACCGCCCGCACCGCCGGCGCCGGCCTTACCGCCGGCACCACCACTCCCGGCCAGGGATCCGCCCTGCCCGCCGGCGCCACCGTTGCCGCCCGCGCCGCCGGACAAACCGGTGGTGCCGTTGCCGTTGACGTCGACCACCCCGGCCTGCCCGGTGGCACCGTCACCGCCGGCACCACCGGCACCACCACTGCCGTATGCCCCGGCATCGCCGCCGGCACCACCACTGCCGCCGTCCGCGCCGGCCACACCACCCGCGCTGGCGTCGTAGCCGGCACCGCCGGCACCGCCGTTGCCGCCGGCGGTGGCCACCACGCCGCCGAGACCGTGGGCGCCGGCCGCCGCACCGGTCCCGCCGGCCGCGCCGCCGGCACCACCGTTACCCGCGAGCGTTCCGGAGTCACCGCCACGGCCGCCGTCACCGCCGTCCGGGGTCGACACGTCACCGGCTGCGCCGGCACCACCGTTGCCGCCCGCTCCGGTGTTACCGCCGGCGCCGCCCGCACCGCCGGAACCGCTGGTTCCGGTCGCGCCGCCCATGCTGCCGCTGTGTCCACCGGCGCCGCCGGCACCGCCGTGGCCACCGTTGCCGCCGTTGCCGCCATTGCCGGCGTCGGTGCCGTCCGCGCCGGCCGCCGTCGCGTTCACACCGTTGACGCCGCCCCCACCGTTGCCGCCGGCTCCACCGGCGCCGCCGAGACCGCCGTTGCCGCCGCTGCCGATCAGCGCGCTGCCGTCACCCCCGGCGCCTCCCCTTCCGCCGTCGCCACCCAGTCCACCGCTGGCGCCGGCCGCACCGGTTATGCCGGCACTGCCCGCACCGCCGTTGCCGCCGACGCCGCCGTTGCCGAAGTACCAGCCCATGGCCGCACCGCCGAGGCCACCGTCGCCACCGTCACCGTCACTGGCCGATCCGCCGTCACCGCCGGCACCGCCCCAGCCCATGAACGTGCCGCCGGATCCGCCGTCACCGCCCGCGCCGCCGTCGATGCCGTCACCGCCGGCGCCGCCGTTGCCGAACCAGCCCAGGGCGTCGCCACCGTCACCGCCGACACCGTCGATGGAGGTGCCGCCCGCGCCACCGTCGCCGAACCACAACCCGCCGTTGCCACCGGCCGCCTCGGCCAGCGTGCCGCCGCTGATGCCGTCGGCGCCGTTGCCGATGTAGAACCCGCCGAGGGACTCATTGATCCAGTCGTTCATCTGGATGCCGAAGCTGCTGTTGATCCAGTCCTGTTGGGCGTCGTGGATCGGCTCATAGACCCACTGGTTGAACCAGTCCGCGAACGGGTCCGGGTTGGTGGCCGCCAGCGCGAACGCGTCATCGGCCGCGGGCAGATCCCAGGTGCTCGGGTCAATCAGGTTGTTGAAGAAGGTGTCCCAGCCGTTGGGGTCGAGGAACGCCTCCCACGACGACGCGTCGCCCAGGTTGGTGACGGCGTCGCCCAGGGTCGGGCCGAGCAGGTCCATCACCCAGTCGATGTCGAACACGTCGGCGTGGGCCTGCGGTGCCGGCGCCACCGGGGTCAGCCCGAACGCGAAGAACGCGCTGACGGTGGCGGCCGCGCCAACGGCCCGGTTGCGGCCTGCAGCCCTGCTGCCGCGCGAAATCCGACGTCCGCGGTTACCAGCCATCTGGGATTTCCCCTATCTGTGCGAAATCGGTGAGGAGAGTTGTGGATTCGTTGTCATCGACGGCTCCGAGCGCATCGCTGCTAGGCGCCCAGCGCCGCCGCGATCTGCGCCGGCAGATCGTCGAACAGGAAGCTGAACATCCCGGAGAAGTCACCCAGATGCGCGTCCAGCACGCCGCTGCCCGACAGCCCGAGGTTGTCGAACAGCATGTCGAGGGTGAAGTTGCTCAAGCCCAGGTCGCCCAGCAGATCGTTGAGCGACGTGCTGCCCAGGCCGAGACCGGCGATGATCCCGTCCAGGTCAACGCTGTTGAGGCCGAGGTCACCGAGCAAGCCGGTCAGGCTGACGCCACCGAGCAGGTCGTCGATCGCGTCGTTCAAACTGACGCTGTTCAGCCCGATGTCGCCGAGCAGGGTGTTCAGGTTGACGCCGCCCAGCAGGCTTTCGATGACGTCATCGAGGTGAACGTTGTCCATGTTCAGGCTGCCGAGCACCGAGTTGACCGTGACGTCGCCGAACAGCCGGTCCAGCACCGTGTTGATGTCCAGGTTGTCCAGGTTCCAGTTGCTCAGCATGTCAATGACATTCACGTCATTGAGGCCCAGCCGGTCGATCACCGTGCTCAGGTCGAGGTTGTTGAAGCCCAGGTTGTCCAGCAGCGACTGGACGCTCACGTCGTCCAACCCGAAGCCGTTGACCAGCACCTGGTCGATGCTGGTGTTGTCGAATCCCAGGTTGTGCAGGACGTCACCGATGCTGGTGTTCAGACCCAGGTTGGTGATGACCGTGGAGAGGTGCTCGTTGCCCTGGCCGGTCGCGCCGATCAGGTCGGCGATGGTCTTGTCGGCCAGGCTGACACCGCTGTGGTCGGTCTGCAGGTTCTGCATGGTTTCCAGCACGCTGTTGTTGCCGAGCCGCTGATACAGGGTCTCGTTGGCCCCGAAACCGGCGGCCGCTGCGCCGACCGTGCACAGGAAGCCGGACAAGCCGGCCAGGCCGCACAGCGTCTGGTTGGCGATGCTCGCCGGCAGCAGGTCTTTGAACACGGTGTCGGCCATGCCGAGCTGGGTCACCAACTCACCGAGCGTGGTGGTGCCCATACCCGATTGGCCGACCGCTTCGGACAGCGTCAGATCCATGTCCATGCTTTGCAGCAGGTCGATGAGGAGCTGGCCGAATCCGGTCTCGGCGGTGGTGCCGAACTGCTCGGCGAGCATGCTCAGCACCATGTCGGAGACGGTCTGCTGACCGATGCCCGAGGAGTCCAGCAGCGACGTCACCACGTCACCGACGCTCATGTCGCCGAGGATCGGGCTGGTCACATCGCTGAGCGTCTGGTCGCCGACCAGGTCGGTGAGCAGCCCGCCCACACTCAGCTCGCCCATACCGAGTTGCTCCAACAGGCCGGTGACCGTTGGGTTTCCGATTCCGGCGGTGGCGAGTAGATCCGAAAGCAGTTGCGCCACAGACTCGTTGCCGATGCCACCCTGGTTCACCAGGTCGGTGATGCTCGGGTTGCCGACGCCGAGCTCGTTGAGCAGCGAGATCGCCAGATCCGAGACCGGCTGGTCACCCACCCCGAGCTGGTCCAGCAATCCGACCGGGGTCAGGTCGCCGTAGCCCATGGAGTCGAGCACGCTGGTCAGCAGGCTGCCCACCGACATGTCGCCCAGCCCGAGCTGCTCGAGCAGGTCGACCGGGGTCATCTGGCCGTAGCCCAGGCCGTCGACCAGGTTGGTCAGCAGACTTTCCAGCGACATGTCGCCCACGCCGAACGCGCTGAGCAGCCCGCCGAAGCTCTGGCTGCCGATGCCCAGCTGGTCGATCACCTGGCCCAACCCGATGTGCAGATCGAAGGCCTGCCCTGCGGGAACCAGCAGGCCGTTGAACGCGGGGATGTTCAACCCGAGGACGCTGATCCCGTCCTGGCCGTTGAGGAACGCGTCCATCAGGACCGCCGGGGCGGTGACCAGGGCGGTCAGCATGCCCCACGGGTCGGAGAAGTCGAAGAGCTGAGCCGAGATGTCCTGCATGGCGTTGAAGACGTTGATCCACGGGCCGATCGCGGCGATCAGCGCGGTCAGCATCGGCGTCAGTTCAGCGCTGATGTCAACCGGCAGCGGCAGCGCCGAAACGCTGACGTCGGGGAAGATCTGGGTCAGCAACGCGACGACATCGGCCAGGTGGGACATCGACTCGGCGGGGTTCTCGAACAGCTGCGTGAACAGCGCGTTCATCCCCGAACTGGCCGACAGCTCAGCCAGGTTGGCGGAGGTGTTGTTGAACAGGTCCACATAGGGCTGCCACAGATCGGAAGCATCGGCGGCCAGCGTGACCGCTGACTGCTGCGCCTGCGACAGCGGATGGACGTCCGGTGCGGCTGCCGGCACGACGGCGATCATGCTGGCACCGACGATCGCGACACCGGTGGTCAGGTACGGACGAAGCGCTAACTGCATTGTGGCTCTCCCGGTTTCGTGTGTTATGGCCTATGCGCCCAGCGCTGCCGCGATCTGGTCCGGCAAGTCGTTCATCAGGTAGTCCCACAGGCCGGTGAAGCCGGAGACATCGAAGTTGAACAGGTCGGTGTCGCCCAGGCCCAGCTGGTCGAGCAGGCCGTCCAGGTCGAGATCGCCCCAACCGGTGCCCGCCAGCAGCGAGTTGATGGTGGTGTCGCCCAGGCCGAGGCCGGCGATCAGCGAGTCCAAATCGGTGCTGCCCAAGCCCATGTCGCCCAGCAGCGAGCTCACGGTCATGTCGCCCAGGAAGCTCTGCAGCAGGGCGTCCAGATGCGTGTCGCCCAGACCCGAGTCGCCCAGCACCGATCCGACCGTGGTGTCGCCGAACAGCTGGTCGATCAGCGTGTTCAGGTCCATGTTGCTCAGGTCCTGGCCGTCGAGCAGGTTGCCCACCGTGGTGGTGCCGAACAAGCTGTCCAGCAACGACGAGAGGTGCTCGCCACCGATGCCGGAGTCGCCGAGCAGCGAACCGACCGTCGCGTCGCCCAGCAGGTTGTGCACCAGGGTGTCCAGGTCGGTGTCGTTCAGGCCGAGCTGGGTGAACAGCTGACTGAGCGGCGCATCCATATCCAGGCCCAGGGTGGGGCCCAGGGTGGTCAGCAGGGTGATCAGGTCGACATTCAGTCCCTGCTCGTCGAGGAACTGGGTCAACGTGGTGGTGAGGTTCTCCTGCAGCAGCGTGGTGATCTTTTCGTCGGTCAGCTCGCCGAGCAGCTGGCCCACGGTCTGGTCGGCCTTGCCCTGGCCGGCGATGATGTCGATCAGCGTTTGGTCGCCCAGTTGTTCGGTCAGCGACTTGTCGTTGGCCTTGGCCAGGCTGAACGGGTTGCCGCCGGTGGCCTGGATGAAGTCGCCGATCGTCATGTCGTCGAAGCCCAGGCCGTTGAAGACGGTTTCCAGCGAGATGTTGGACAGTCCGGCCGCGTCAAGGAAGTCCTCCAGCGTCACATCGCCCAGACCGGCCGCGGTGAGCATGTCGCCCAGTGTCAGGTCGCCCTGACCCATCCCCTCGAACAGATCCGACGCCAGCTGGCCCAGGCTCACGTTGCCCACGCCGAGGGCCTCGAGTAGTTCACCCGGGGTCTGATGCCCCAGGCCCAGGGCCTCGAGCACCTTGCCGATCAGCTCGCCGCTGGTCATCGCGCCCAGGCCGAGTTGGTCGAGCAGTTCGGCGGGGCTCTGGTGGCCCAGGCCGAGCGAGTCGAGCAAAGAGCTTGCCGCGTCGCCCAATTGGAGGTCGCCCAGGCCGATCTGGTCGGCCAGCTGGCTGATGGTTGGGTCGCCGATCTGCAGCGCGTCCAGCACGTGCTGCAGCAAGCCGGAGACGCTCTGGTCGCTCAGGCCGACGTCACTGATCAACTGCCCGACGTTGGGGTTGCCCACCCCGAGCGCATCGAGCACCTCCTTGAAGATGCCGGCCACCGACTGCCCGCCCAACCCGACCTGGTCGGCGAGTTCGGAGACCGTCGGGTTGCCCACGCCGATCGCGTTGAGCAGTGTCGACGCCAGGTCGGCGACCGGTTGCCCGCCCAGACCGAGTTGGTCCAGCAGGTCGACCGGGGTCTGGTGGCCGAGCCCGATCGCGTCGAGAAAGTCGGTCAGCAGCGTCTGCAGCGACAAGTCCCCGATGCCGAGGTCGGTGAGCACCGAGCTGATGCTGCTATGCCCGATACCGAGGTTGTCGAGCAGATCGGACCCGTTCATGTCCAGGTCGAAGGGCTGGCCCGGAACGAGTAGGCCGTTGAAGATCGGCAGGCTGATACCGACGAGGTCCCAGCTGGTGGTGCCGTTCAGGAATGCGTTGAGCAGGATGGCCGGGGCGTCGATGATGCCGGTGACGATGCCCCACGGGTCACTGAAGTCGAAGATCTGCACCGCGATGTCGTTGAGCGCGTTGAGCATGTTGATCCACGGGCCCAGCTCGGCGAGCAGGACGACCAGCACCGGCGACAGGTCGGCGCTGACCTGCATCGGCAGACCGGAGAAGTCGCCGGTGATGTTCGGCATCACGGTGGTCAGCAGGTCGATGACGTTTTGGATGTTGGCCAGCGACTCGGCGGGGTGCAGCAGCAACTGGGTCAGGATCGGGAAGTCGAAGGCGTGCTCGCCGAGGGCGGCGAGGTTGTCCGCGGTGTTGGTGAACAGGTCGGCCCAGGCGTTGGCCAGTCGGACGTCGGGCTCCCGGACATACGGGTGCGCCGGACGGATGTCGGGCAGCGGTGCGACCGCTGGAACAACCGCGATGAGACTGGCACCAACGATGGCGATACCCGTCGTGACATACGGGCGAAGCGTCTGTTGCATCAATGCACTCCACTTTGAGTACGGAAGCGTTGCTTAACGCGGCGTTGCTTAAAGTTACATGAGGATAGCCTTTCGGCAAGAGAAAAGTAACCACTTGATCCGGGCGCGTTTCGGGGGTTTTGGTTCACCGTCTGCCGCTAGTTGTCCCGCAGACGGGACATCACGCCCTCGTTGGCCAATTCTGTTCTGAGAACTATATAAGTTACATGTATGTTACGTAGTGTTACATGCAGATGACACGCCGGTTGGCCGTTGAAGGCCGCTTCACCCACCGATGTGGTGTCTGTACTGCGGTTTTGTTCTCAGCGGTGCGGATGCCCCGGGATGGCTCTCCGGATGGTCCTTGTTGGGCTGCGGGTCAGCCCTGGCGGGACGCGCGTTGGCGCAGCAGTCCCTTGGCGACCAGCCGGGCCAGCTTCAACGCGACCTCGGGCTGCTTGGCGCCCGGGATGGTCGGGTCGATGACCGGCGGCGCATGCCACTCGGCCACCGGCTCCAAGCCCTCGTCGAGGAAGCGCTGCCGGCACGCGTTGCGCTGGATCTTTCCGCTGGACGTGGTGGGGATACGCAGCGGCTTGACCAGCAGCACGTCCTGCGGCTCGATGCCGTGGTGCTCCTTGATCGCGACGCGGACGGCGTCGATCACCTCGGCGGGGTCGACCTCGCCGATCATGTGGCGGTCGACCTCCTGCACCACAACCAGCTGCTCGGCGACGGCGACTCGTCGCCGATGGATGATCGAGAAGACCGCGCCACGGCCCCGCACCAGCACCGGATGGGTTTCCTGCACGGTCATCTCGATGTCGTTGGGGTAGTAGTTCTTACCCCGGATGATCACCAGGTCCTTGCTTCGCCCGGCGATGAACAGCTCCCCGAACCGGAAGAAGCCCAGATCCCCGGTCCGCAGGTACGGACCCGCGCCGCTGCCGGCGACGTACGCGCCGAAGATCTGCTCGGTCTCCTCGGGTTTGTTCCAGTACCCCTGAGCGACACAGGGTCCGGCGATCCAGATCTCGCCGACCTGGTCGGGTGGGCGCAACTCCCGGGTGTCGGGGTCGACGATGACGACGTCCTGTCCGCCTCGTGGCTGCCCACAGCCGACCAGGGTCACGGTGGTGGGATCGTCCGGCGGGGCATCGACGACGCGGTTGTCCTCCAGCGCGCCGCGATCGATGTGCTGGATCAGCGGTGCCGGCGAATCCGACACCCCCGAGACGCCCAGCGTCGCCTCGGCCAGCCCGTACGCCGGCAGGAACGCCTCCCTCCGGAAGCCGCACGCCGCGAACGCCTCGGCGAAGTTGTCCATCGTCGCCGCCTGCACCGGCTCACCCCCGGTCACCGCGATCGACCAGTTGGACAGGTCGAGCTCGGCGCGCTCTTCCGGGGTGCTGCGTTGCACGCACCAGTCGTAGGCGAAATTCGGTGCGGCGCTGACCACGGCGCGCTGGCGGGAGATCGCCCGCAGCCAGTTCATCGGGCGCATCAGGAAGGCACCCGGCGACATGAGCGCGATGGTGAACCCGGACTCGATCGGCGCGAGCACGCCGCCGATCAGCCCCATGTCGTGGTGATGCGGCAACCACGAAACCCCGGTGACCGCGCTGGACGCCTCGTCGAACAATGGGTCGGCCGCCTCGGGATTCCACGCCCGCCGGATCAGCCGCAGGTTCTGGATCAGGTTGTCGTGGGTCAGCACGATGCCCCGCGGCGTCCGCGTCGAACCCGAGGTGTACTGCACCATCGCGTGCGTGTTCGCGTCGACCTCGGGCGCGGTCCAGTCGTCGGCAGCCTCGTCGGGCACCTCGGTGATGCACCACTGCAGGTGCTGATCCACCAGAGAATCCACCGTCTTCTTGATCTTCAGCCGCGTCTCGGGGGTGGCCAGCGCGAAGCGGGCACGTGCGTCGGGGACGACGGTGGCCACCCGCTTGGACGCCCAGTGCTCGTCGACCGGGACCGCGACCGCACCGGCGTACAGGCAACCGAAGTAGCCGGCGAGGCAGTCCAGACCCGGACGCCACAGCACCAGGACCCGCTCACCGGTGGCGCCCCGCCGTTGCAGGTCGGCCCCGATCGCGCGGGCCCGCATGTCCAGCTCGGCGTAGCTGAGCTGGGTGCGGTCCACGTCGTCGCCGTTGTAGGAGAAGCTGAACGCGACCTTGTCGCCGAGCCGATCCGCCTGGAGCCGAAGCAATTCCAGCAACGTGCTGGTCGTGGGCGCAGAAGGCGCAGTGGGTGCAGAGGGCATCGCATTCACCTAGATCGTGCCGGCGGTGGTTCGGCAGAAGATATCAGCCGGGTGTTCCCAGTGCAGCGACTTTAGTGGACTTCAGTGGACCGTACGACCGGGCCGCACGGTGCCCGCCACCGCGTGCGCTACCGTCTCGACATGGCCGAGTCCTATGAATCCGTCACCGTCGAAATCAAAGACCATGTCGCCCAGGTCACGCTGATCGGGCCCGGCAAGGGCAACGCGATGGGCCCGGCGTTCTGGTCGGAACTGCCCCGGGTGTTCGCCGAACTGGACGCCGACCGCGAGGTGCGGGCGATCGTGCTGACCGGATCGGGCCGCAACTTCAGCTACGGGCTGGACCTGGCCGCGATGGGTGGAACGCTGACCCCGATGCTGGCCGACGGGGCCCTGGCCCGACCGCGTGCGGAGTTCCACCGCGAACTGCAGAGCATGCAGGGGGCGATCACCGCGGTGGCCGACTGCCGCACCCCGACGATCGCGGCGATCCACGGTTGGTGCATCGGCGGCGGGGTGGACCTGATCTCGGCTGTCGACATCCGGTACGCGTCGGCCGACGCCAAGTTCAGCGTGCGCGAGGTGAAACTGGCCATTGTCGCCGACGTCGGCAGCCTGGCCCGGCTGCCCCTGATCCTGTCCGACGGGCACCTGCGCGAACTGGCCTTGACCGGCAAGGACATTGACGCCGCTCGGGCGGAGAAGATCGGTCTGGTCAACGACGTGTACGACGACGCCGACGCCACCCTGGCCGCCGCCCATGCCACCGCCGCCGAGATCGCCGCCAACCCGCCGCTGACCGTGGCGGGCGTCAAGGACGTGCTCGACGAGCAGCGCACCGACCGGGTGGCGGCCAGCCTGCGCTACGTGGCGGCGTGGAACTCGGCGTTTCTGGCCTCCAAGGATCTGATGGAGGGCATCGGGGCGGTGATGGGCAGGCGCGCACCCGAGTTCACCGGCGAATAGTGGCCTGGGTACTGCTGCTCGGGGCGATCGGCTTCGAGGTCGCCGGCACACTGTCGATGCGGGCTTCCGAGGGGTTCACCCGCTGGGGGTGGGCCATTCCGGTGGCGGTCGGCTACGTGGTGTCGTTCGTGCTGTTGGCGATGGTGCTGAAACGCGGCATCCCGGTGGGGGTGGCCTACGGGGTGTGGTCGGGCATCGGGGTGGCCGCCACGGCGGTGCTGGCCCGCTTCCTGTTCGACGACCCGTTCACTCCGACGATGGCCGGCGGCGTGGTATTGATCGGGGCCGGGGTGTATCTGATGGAGGCCGGCAGCGTTTAGCTCGCTTTTCCGCCCGCCTTACGCCGAGATTGCATCCAGGTACATCTCCACTCGCACTT
>NZ_JCALCW010000054.1:0-20970 GCF_059812545.1 Mycobacterium sp. NGS50 | reverse complement strand
GGTTACCAGGGCAGTTTTGCGTCTGCTCGCCAGCCGTCAGGGACGGGTCAGGAAGTCCAGCACGACGCGGGTGAACGCGTCCTTGGCCTCGATCATCGTCCAGTGCCCGCAGTTGGGGAACACATGGAACTCGGCGTTGGGGATGGTGCGCATCGGGATGAGCCCCATGTCCAGCGGGCTGACCCGGTCGTCGCGGCCCCAGGTGATCAGCGTCGGGGCCTGGACCCGGTGCATCGTCGCCCACGGCTGCGGTCCCTTGGAGGCCTGCATCATCTTGGTCATCGCGGTGTACGCCTCCTTGCCGTACATCCGGCGCGCACTGGCCAGCGTGTCGGGATCGGTGGCCAGCGTCCAGCGCTCCTCGATGAGCTCGTCGGTCACCAACGCCGGGTCGTACACCATCGAGTGCAGCCAGCGGATGAGCCTGTCCCGGGTGGGGTCGTCGACGAACTCCTGCAGCAGCCGGATACCCTCGGCCGGCCCCGGGACAAGCAGGTTGGCGCCGATGCCGCCGATGGTCACCAGGCGACGAACCCGCTCCGGGTTGCCGGTGGCGAAGTTGATCCCGACACCGCCGCCCATCGAGTTGCCGACGATGTCGACGCGGTCCAGTCCCAGCGCGTCCAGGAACGCCGGCACCGCGCCGAACGCGGTCACCATCGGGTGGCCGCCGAAATCGTCGCTGACGCCGAAGCCCGGGAACTCCAGCACCAGGCAGCGGAAGTTCTCGGCGAACGCCGGCAGCACACCCCGGTAGTTGCGCCACCCGGTCACCCCGGGCCCCGAACCGTGCAACAACAACAGCGGCGGCCCGTCCCCGGCCTCGTGATAGCGCAGCACACCCTGTTCGGTGGTCACCTCACGCAACGTGTCTTCGTGGCTCAGCTGTGTCGTCATGTCTCTCCCTAACCTTCAACTTTCATCGCCGAGATCGACGGCAGCGCGGAAAACTCCGGATGCGAACCACGCTAACGTCGATCTGGGCGTGCCAGACCGCCGGGGTCGGAATCTGAACTCACTGGGTGACCAGGATTTTGACCTCGGTGTCGCGCCCTTCGCCCTGCAGCAGATGAATTCCCTTGTCCAGCACTTCATCGAGACGGATCCGGCTGGTGACCAGTGCCGCCGGGTCGATGCGCCGGTCGGCGATCGCGTCGATGACGGATTGGAAGTCGTCGCGGGTGTAGGCGTAGCTGCCGGTGCAGGTCTTCTCGGTGAGCATGAACAGTCCCGGATCCAGATCGACGCCGCCGTGATACATCGCGACCACCACGGTGGTGCCGCCCTTGCGTAGCGCGTCGAAGGCCGCCCCGAACGTGCTCTGCCCCACCCCGGCGGCATCGAACGACGCGTCGACGCCGCGGCCGCCGGTCGTCTCGCGCGCGTATCCGGCTGCGTCGACAGCGGTCGGGTCGATGACGTCGGCCCCCAGTTCGGCCGCCAGCCGGCGGCGGCGGGTGCTGACCTCACTGATGATGACGCGTTGCACGCCTTGGGCTTTCAGGCACAGCAGCAGCGCCAGCCCGATGGGTCCGCCGCCGACGATCAGCGCGGTCTGGCCGGCGCCGATGCCGCTTTGCCGGACGGCGTGCAGCGCCACGCTCAGCGGCTCCACCAGCGCGCCGGTTTCCGGGGTGAACCCGTCGGGCAGCACGAACACCTTCTCCGCCGGTGCCACCACGTACTCGGCGAATCCGCCTCCGCCGCCGTTGACACCGAGAAACCCGCCCTGCTCGCACAGATTGGGCTCACCGCGTACACATGCCGGGCAGGTGCCGTCTTCGATGTTCGGTTGCACCGCCACCAATGCGCCGACGTCCAGGCCGTCGACCCCGGGGCCGACCTCGGCGACGTAGCCGGAGAACTCATGGCCCAGGACATGCGGTCCGCGTTCCCCGAACAGGGGATGCTGCCAGTCGACCGGGACCGGCGCGGTCTCGTAGAGCGACACGTCCGACCCGCAGATCCCGGTGCAGGCAAGCCGGATCTTGACCATGCCGGCACTGACCGCGGGTTCCGGGATGTCGTCCAATCGCGCGTCGGCCACACCGTACAAGCGCCAGCACCGCATGGTCGTACCTCCTCGTCTACCGCCGGTCCAGCATGTCTCGCACCGCCAGGTGGCTGAACAGCATGCTGGCCCCGATCGGGTTGCCACCGCCGGGATAGGCGGTGCCGCTCGGCGCGGCCATCGTGTTGCCGGCCGCGTACAACCCCGGGATCGGCTGCCCCGCCCCGTCCAGCACCCGGGCGGCGGTGTCGGTGCGCAGCCCGCCCTTGGTGCCCAGATCGGACAGACCGAACACGGCCGCGTGAAACGGTGCGCGCTCGAGCGAAACCAGCGGCGATGCGCCGGCCGAGAAGGCGCGGTCGTAGGCCTCGTCACCGCGGCCGAAGTCCTCGTCGACGCCATCGGCGACAAACGCGTTGAACCGCTTGACCGTTTCCACCAGGTTCTGCGCCGGCACGCCGATCAACCCCGCCAGTTCTTCGAGGGTGTCCGCGGTGTGCCACAGGCCCGCCTCGACATAACGCTCGGGCTCGACCATGGAGACGTTGGTCGCCTTGACCGGCGGAACCGCGCCTTCCTTGTCGTCGTAGATCATCCAGTACGGCAGGGTCATCGACCCGTCCTGCATCCGGTCGAGAATGGCCCGGCCGATGCGGTCATAGGGCGCGGATTCGTTGACGAACCGCTGAGCGTCCTGGTCGACGAAGATGCCGCCGGTGAACCACAGCGCGAACGCCGAGCGCCCGTCCGGGTGCGTCATCCCCGGCGACCACCACGCCTGTTCCATCAGGTCGGTGTCCGCCCCGACCGCGATCGCCGCCTCGTGGGCCTGCCCGATGTTTCCCCACGGCCCCATGGTGTCTCGCGCGACGCCCGGCACACTGTAGCGTTGCCGCATCGCGTCGTTGCCCTCGAAACCTCCGGCGGCCAGTAGCACGCCGCGGCGCGCCCGGATGGCGCGGCGCTCCCCGTCGGTCTCGACGACGGCGCCGAGCACACCGGTGTCGTCGCTGACCAATTCGACCAGGGCGGTGTTCAATCGCATCGACGCGCTCGGATAGTTTCCGGTCGCCTTGAGGAAACGGGCGATCAGCGCACGGCCACCGATGAAATAGTCCTCGGGCGGTTCGGTGCCGAACCGGTCCGCATCGAGCGGACCGCGCACCTGATCCCGCAGCTCCGGCGCCTTGGCGACCGCCAGTGGTTTGGCGGTGATGTGACGCTGGCCGTCCAGTCGCGCCTTGGGCGCCTTACCGAAGTAGTCCGGCCACGGCAGCACCCCGAACTTCATGTCGGGGTCTTCCTCGAGGTAGGCGATCAGCGGTGCGCCGCCGCGCACATAGGTTTCCTGCAGCTCGAGCGGTGTGCGGTCACCGACCACCGCGTGGTAGTACTCCAGCGCGTCCTCGATGGTGTCGTCGGTGCCGGCGCGCAGCAGCACCGGGTTGCACGGGAACCACACCCCGCCACCGCCGGAGTAGGCGGTGGTGCCACCGAATTTGTCGGTCGCCTCGACCAGGATGACGTCGAGTCCCTCCCGGGCCGCGGTGTAGGCGCCGGTGACGCCACCGCCGCCGGACCCGGCGACCAGCACGTCGCATTCTTCGTTCCAGTTCATCGTGTGTTCCCGTTCAGCCTCGGATGGGGTCGGAGCCGTCCCAGGTGCGGGCCTGGTCGATACCGTGCGCGATCATCTGCTTCATGGCTTCGTTCTGGATGTATTCGAAGACGACGCCGGGTTGGGCCGGGGACTCGACGTAGGCGATCCGGGTACCCGGCCCCTCCGCCGCGAACAGCACCTGCAGACCCTCCTCGCCGGCTGCCGTCACCGACGCTTCGAGATCATCGGTGAGCCAGGCGATGTGGTGCGGGCCCAGCTTCGGCTCACCGGCTGCCGTTTGGTACGGCGACGGGGTGCGCGACGTGATCTGCATCAGTTCGATCTGCGTGCTGCCGGTGTAACCCATCGCGACGTCCATGGTGACCACGGTGTCCTGCCCGGCGTATCGACCGTTCAGCGTGGCGCCGCGAAAGACGGTCCACGGCCCGATTCCGGTTTGCGCCACCCACGCTTGGATGCTGCTGTTCAGATCGGCGACAACGTAGCCGATCTGGATGGCCGGTTCTGGCGGTGGCATCGTCAGCCCTCGGCGGTCCGGCGAAAGTCGGGCGTCTCGTCGAACGTGGATCCGCCCGACCTCAACGCCGAGAATCGGTCGGCGACCAAGCCCCTGGCCTTGCGCGACCATACGAACCCGACGTGCCCGCCGTTGAGCCAATCCAGTCGGCATAACTGCCAGGCGGCCTGCAGCGCCAGGGGATGATCGCCGGGGATCAGCCGGTCACCGCGCGCCGCCAGGATGGCCCGACGGTCCAGGGGCAGCAGCGGTTTGGCCGCCACCGGGGAAACGACGGTGAAGACGTCGCGTGCCGCCGCCGATTGCAGCGCATCCAGATATGCCGGGGGCGGGTTGTGGTGTGCCATCAGTTCGGGCACGTCGACGAACGGAATACCCGCAACCACACAGTCGAGCGGTTCGATTCCGGCCAGCAGCGACGCCAGATAGCCGCCCAGCGACAGCCCGTACACGCCGACCGGCGCTCCGCTGGATTCCCGGATCCAGCCGACCAGCCGGCGAATGTCCCAGATCGCCTGGCTGATGGAGTGCAACGTCAACGCCAGATCCATCGACAGCAGCTGGTCGTCGCCCGGCATCCGGCGCGGCCCGTGGAACGGCAGCACCGGCACCGCGACATTGAACCCGAGTTCGCGGTGCAGATAGGTTCCCCACACCAGGCTCATGTCGAATCGGGATGTGCCCATGCCGAATCCGTGCAGGCACACCACCCAGGGCGCGCCCTCGTCGCGGTGGCGAAGCAGCCGGACCACCACGGTGTCGTTGCCCTCGGTGGCCGCCCAGCGCTCCGCGCCGGGCTCGATCTCGCGGGGACGGAATCCCGAGGCGAACGTGATGGTTTCGTGGCGGTACGGAACGGACAGCGTCTCGTGCGACGTGAACTCGCTGTCCCGCAACGGAGGCGCCGTGCGGTGGTATGACCGGGGGTCCGTCAGCCAGCCCTGGTTCTGGAACAGCACCGCGGCCTTCGTCATCTCCGCCATGTTCCGGTCCGCCGCGTCCAGCGGTGGATTCTTCGGCTGGCGGCTTCGGATGTAGGCCAGCACCGCCTCGTCGAGGGCGATGTGCGGCGTCAGTGCCATCCGTCCGGCCCACTCCTGCGCGAACGGCAACTTGATGCTCACGACGGAACGATCGGCATACGGCCCGCGCTCGCGCCGCCGTCCACCGCCAGATCGGCGCCGGTGATGTAGGACGATGCGTCCGAGGCGAGGAATGCGACCACGTCCGCGACTTCCTCGGGCACTCCGACCCGGTTCAGCGGGGCACCGGGGTGACCGCCGGGACCGCGGACCACCTCGAGGTGCGCGACCATCGGGGTGTCGATCATTCCCGGAAACACGGTGTTGACCCGAATCCCGAAGGCGCCCAGCTCGAGTGCGGCGACCTTGGACATGCCGCGCAGCCCCCATTTCGAGGCGCCGTAGGCGCTGTAGCCGGTCAGGCCCTGCATGCCGGCCTGCGAGGACACGTTGATGATCGAGCCGCCGCCGGCCGCCTTCATCGGCTCGACGACCGCCTGCATGCCCAGAAACGGGCCGATGAGGTTGACCCGCAGCATCGTCTCGAAACCGTCCGCGCTCTGCTCGACGAGCGGCACGTTGCGACAGATCGCGGCGTTGTTGACCAGGATGTCGAGGCGGCCGAATTCGCTGACGGCGGTCTCGACCGCGGTGGCCCAGCCGCTTTCGTCGGCGACGTTATGTTGCAGGAACCGCGCCGTGTCGCCGATCGATGCGGCCACCTCCTGGCCCTTGTCGGTCAGGACGTCGGTCAGCACCACCCGGGCACCGAGCTCAGCGAACAGCCGGGCTTCCGCCGCCCCCTGCCCCTGGGCCGCGCCGGTGATGATCGCGACCTTCCCGGACAGGTCGACACCCGCCATCAGTCGCTGTCCTGATCGATGCCGGTCAGCATGAGTTCGGAGACCCGGCGGGGGAATTCCGTCATCTTGGCCATCGCAACGATGTTGCGCGGCATGATGACGTGCCGGCGGTTGCGTTCGATCGCGACGGCGATGGCGTCCGAAACCGCGACCGGGTCCAGCGACTCGCGCGGAATCATCCGCCAGCGCATGGACCGCTCGATGGTGCGCCGGGCCGGGCCGAATCCGCGGATGTTGTCGATCATGTCGGTCTTGACCTCGCCGATCTGCACCAGGGTGGTGCCGACCGGCTTGCCGCGTAGTTCCATGCGGATGCCGGCGGTGAAGTGGCTCAGTCCGGCCTTCGACGTGCCGTACAGGGTCAGCCCGGGTCCCTGCGAGATGGCCCCCATTGACGACACGTTGACGATGTGGCCCCGCCCGCGCTCCACCATGCGCGGCATCACCTGGCGGCAGATCTCCATCGGGGCTGCGAGGTTGACCTGCAGCAGGTTTCGAATCTGGTCGGGAGCGACCTGGTGGAATCGGCCGACGTGGTCGATGCCGGCATTGTTGATCACGATGTCCAGCGGACCGTCGGCCTCGACGCGGTCGATGAGGCCCTCGACGGCCGCCGGGTCACCCAGGTCGGTCGGGTATGCCTTGCCGTTGAGCTCCTTGGCCAGCACCTCGAGGGCATCGCCGTTGCGGGCCACCAGAGCCACGTCGACGCCACGTGCGGCCAGCACCTCGGCGATGGTCTTGCCGAGTCCGCGGCTGGCACCGGTGATCAGCGCCCGGCTGTTCTGCAGTTTCATGGCGGCCCTTTCGATTTCTGATTGGTTGACGATCGTTTAGGAGGTCGTGCTGCCCAACGCGTCGCGCAGGATCGCGCACACGTCGTCGTTGGCTTCGCGGGCCGCCGGAAGGTGGTCGGCGAGATTGAAGAAGCCGTGGAACCCGCCGTCGTAGCGCTTCACGCTGGCCGGAACCCCGGCATCCCGCAATCGTTGGGCGAAGTCCTCGCCCTCCTCACACAACGGGTCCAAGGCGCCGGTGACGACGTGCGCGGGCGGCAGCCCGGCGAAGTCACCGAGGATGGGCGAGGCCAGCACGTCGGTGCGGTCACCGTCGGCTCCGAGATACTGCTGCGTGAACCACTGCATGTGCGATCCGGTCAGGACGCCGTTTTTGGTGTGCTTGCTGGCGGCTGACGATTTGCGCCGCTGGTCGACGACGGGATAGATCAGCACCTGGAATGCGATCGCCGGTCCCCCACGGTCGCGGGCGAGCATGGACACCACGGCTGCCAGGTTTCCTCCGGCGCTGTCGCCGGCGATCACCAGCCGTGCCGGGTCGCCGCCGAGTTCGTCGACGTGCTCGGCCACCCACTCGGTGGCGGCCCACGCGTCGTGCACCGCGGCCGGGAACGGGAACTCGGGCGCCAGCCGGTAGTCGACCGAAACCACCACCGCCCCAGCACCGTTGGCCAGCAGACGGCAGCAGGAATCGTGCGAGTCGAGATCACACAACACGAAACCGCCGCCGTGGAAATAGATCAGCACCGGCGGGCGCTGGGCGGATTCGCCGGCACCGAACGGGAAGTAGATCCGCACCGGCAGCGTTGCGTCGCCGCCCGGTCCCGGGATGAGACGTTCCTCGACCCGGGCCACCGGGACGGGCCGCGGGGGTCGGCGGCTGGCCTTGATGCTGGCGCGAACTTCTGCCGCGTTGCCGTTCCCGGCGGCGATCGACGCGAAGGCCGCGCTCATCCGCTCAGCGATCTCGCGCTTCATCGAGTCGGTGGTGGGCTTCTCCGCGCCGTCGTCGGCACTCATCACGCTTCCCCCTCGGTCAGCTTGCCACGTAACAACTTCCCGGTGGCGTTGCGCGGCAACACATCGAGGAACTCGACGTCCCGCGGCACCTTGTAGCGGGCCAGATTGGCCCGGATGTAGTCCTTGACCTCGTCGGCGGTCAGCGCGGAGCCCGCGGTCCGCACCACATACGCCTTGAGGCGCTGCCCGAAGTCGGGATCGGCGACCCCGAGTACGGCCGCCTCGTCGACCTCGGGATGACCGCAGATCAAGTTCTCCACCTCGAGCGGGTAGACGTTCTCACCACCGGAGATCACCATGTCGTCGTCGCGGCCGTCGACGTAAAGCCGTCCGGTTTCATCGAAGTGGCCGACGTCGCCGCTGGACAGCAGCCCGTCGATGACATCCTTGCGCCGGCCGTCGGTATAACCGGAGAAGCTGACGCTGCTGCCGGCGAAGATGCGGCCGATGACCCCGGGAGCGGTGATCTCGGCCCCGTCGGAGTCGTAGAGCCGCACCGCGCATCCGACCGGCGCCCGCCCGGCGGTGCGCGGGTCGTGACGCAGATCCTCCGGCATCGCAACCGTCATCACGGCCAATTCGGTTGAGCCGTAGAGGTTGTAGAGCACCGGACCGAACTCGTCGAGAGTTCGCACCACCAGATCCGGCGCCACAGCCGAGCCGGACGCAAAGATGATCCGCAGCGACGAGGTGTCGTAGCGGGCACGAACCTCGTCGGGCAGGGCCATGATTCGCTGCAGCATGGTGGGCACCACGACCAGCACGTTGCACCGATACTCGGCGATTGCCCGCAGTGTCGCCTCGGGATCGAATTTGCGGCGCAGCACCAACCTGTTGCCCAGCGCCAACGACAGCACGGCCTGTCCCAGCCCGGTGCCGTGGAAGATCGGTGCCGCCAGCATGCAGGTCTCGTTGCGCCGACGCGGAACCCGGTCCAGCAACTGCGCGGAGAACAGCGGCGAGGTTTTGCCCCGCGGCGCACCCTTGGGTGTTCCGGTGGTGCCGCTGGTCAACAGCGTCAACCCGCCCGGTTTGGCCGGCGCGGGCACCGCCTCGGTCGACGTCGACCCGATCAGCGCGGCCAGCGAGCCCTCGCCGGCCGAACCGTCGGCGGTGAAGGCGACCACTCGCCGTACCTCGGGGTCCACCGCGGACAGCAGATCGGTGAACTCCTCGTCGTGGACCAGCACTGTGACATGTTCGCGTTGCGCGACGTCGGCGAGTTGGGGTTTGGCGAATCCGGTGTTCATCAGCAGCACCTGCGCGCCGATCTTGTTGGCCGCGGCCAGCACGATGATCAATCCGCGATGGTCCCGGCACAGCACGGCGATGACGTCGCCGGCCCCGATACCCTGTCGGGCCCAAACCCGGGCCAGCGCGTTGACCTGCCCGTTGAGTTCGGTGAACGTCAAGTCGCCGAGTTCGTCAGTGACCGCGATCGCGTCCTTGTTCTTGACCGCCGCGGATTCGATCACACCGGCGAATCCGCCGTAGCTGCGGACGAATTTCGCCGAACGGACACCGTCGACGAGGCCGCCGGACAAGCCGGCCTCACGCAGAACTTTGAGGCTGCGGACGGTGACCTTGAGCCGGTCCGCAGCGCCGGTCACGCTGGCGCGGTGGGATTTCACGGGCTTCACGAGGTGCACCATATGGCCGCAGGTAGGAGGCCCGGACCGCTGCGTCTCACTAGTCGAGACAAATTGCCTCCTGCGACACACGGTGCGTGTAGAAGTGATTCATGCCACACGCCGGTGGCAGGGACGAACGTATCAGTCGGTTCAGCCAGTGAGGTGAGAAATGCGGCGCCTGAAGGGTGAGGACAATAGTTTCCTCGCGTGGGAAAACGACGTGCAATCGCAGTACACGATCAAAGCCGTCGTACTCGACCCCGGTCAGGGACGGGAGCCCGTCACCTTCGACACCTTCCGAGCCGCGGTCCCGGCGTTGGTGGAACACGTCGAGCCGCTGCAGTGGCAGCTGCTGATGCCGCGCTTGGGATTTGGCCGGCCGTGGTGGGTCGCGCGGCCGCGCATCGACCTCGGCTACCACGTCCAGCGCACCGCGGCCGCGGCACCAGGCGGGGATCGTGAACTCGCCGCGGTGATCAGCCAGATCATGGAGGCCCCGGCCCGGCGCGGCTGCCCGCCGTGGCAGCTGTGGTACGTCGACGGCCTGGCCGACGGCCGGGTGGCGTTCGTGCTGAAGGTGCACCATGCCATCGCCGACGGGATGGCGTCGCGGCGCCTGCTCGAGACGATCTACAGCGCCGACCCGCAGGCGCCGCTGCCTCAGCCCAAACCGGCAGCCGTTCCCGACGAACAGCGCCCGGCGCTTCGGACCTGGCTACCGATGGTGCTGCGGCATCAAGGCGCGGCCGCACTCAACTTCCCCCGCATCATCGCCCGCACCGCGCGGGTCACCAACGTCATCCGTCGCCGCCAGAAGGCCGGCAAGCCGGGCTACGCCGCCGCCTTCGCCGCTCCCGGCGTCCGGTTCAACGCGCCGCTGACCGCCGACCGGAAGTTCGCCTATCAGGGCTGCGACATCGCCACCATCAAAGAGGTCAGTAAGGCCTTCGACGTCACGGTCAACGACGTGTTCCTGGCGATGTGCAGCGGAGCGCTGCGCGAGTTCATGGACCGTCACCAGGAACTGCCGGAGGAAACCCTGACCGCCGTCGTGCCGGTCTCGATGCGACCGCCCGGCGCCGAGACGGAGTGGGGCAACCACGTGTCGCGGTGGAACGTGGTACTCGCGACCCAGATCGCCGATCCCGTCGAGCGTCTGCACACCATCGCCGACGCCACCAAGACCGCCCGTGAGGTGCAGGCCGAGCGCGACGCTCTGCTGCAGCACGACTGGATGGAGTACTGGCCGCTGTTCTGGCTGTACTCCCGCGCGCTGCCGCTGGTCGGTGAGCGGGTCAGCCGCCGGCCTACGTTCAGCCTGATCGCCTCGAACATGCGGGGTCCCCAGCAGCGTCTCTATTGGGCCGGGGCGCCGATCGAGAAGCTCATCTCGACCGGGCCGCTGGTGTTCCCGATGGGGCTGAACTTCACCGGGTGGAGCTACCAGGACAAAATGACCATCGGGGTGCTCACCTGTGGTGACCATGTCGCCGACCCGTGGGAGATCGCCGACGGTCTGCCCCGGGCGCTCGCCGAACTGGCGGCCCTGGCGCCTGCCGCGCCGGAGTCAGCGAACAAGGCCGTCTGACACGCCGTCCAGCAGCCACGTCGCAAGCCGGAAACAGGCCTGGGTGCCCTGCCAGAGCCGAGTGACCGGGTCGGACGCCACCAGCGCGTGCCGGCGGCTGCTGGCCAACAGGTCATCGGCCGCGTCCCGTGCGCGGGTGGCAGCCTGCTGCTGGTCCCATGTCGCCGCGCGCAGCGCCGCTAGGTCACCGGCGGCCTCGATCGAGGCGCTCACCTGGAGCTTGGCTGCGTCGATGTCGGACGCGGCCCGTCCCACCTCGACCGTCGACGACGGCCGATCCATCACGTCTTCGCTGCCATAGGACGCCGAGAGCCGCTGGCGGATCTCCCGGACGTGCAGTTGCCACACCCCGTCGGCGGCCCCGACCACAGCAGCCGCCGCCCCGGCTCCGGCCAGCACCGAAACGGGCGCCGCGAAGATCCGGTCTGCGGGGACCGCGACATCGGTGACCGTGACATCGCAGATGTCGGTTGCGAACAGCCCCGACGGGTTGCGGGTCGGCTCGGTGTGCCCTTGGCCGCGGGGCAGCAGCACCCGGCAGCTGCCGGCGTCCCCAGCGGCGGTCAGCAACAACCAATCCGCCAGATCAGCGCCGGCGACGGAATGCCAGCGTCCGCTCAACCGGGATTCCCCGCCGTCGGCCACCAGCCGTCCCTCTGACCGGAACCCGGGCGCGACCAACGCCGTCGGGTCAGCGCTCCACACGTCGTCGGCCACGGCACCGGGCAAGCCGGCGACCGCGTCTGCCGCCGCATTGAACATCGCGGTGAGCCAACCCAGCGATCCGTCCAGAGCAGCCAACTCCCAGATCGCCGCGACGAATTCGTCACCGCCCAGACCCAGACCGCCGTACGGCGTCGGCTGCAGCATGTTCCATCCGCCGCACTTTTGTAACGCAGCGATCAATTCCGGTGCCGACGGCTGCTTTTCGCCGCCTACGACGAGGATCGGTGCCACCGCGTCGAGAATCACGCGCGCGGCGCTGTTCGCAGTAGACGGCCCAGTCATTCCCACCTCCTCGGGCGCAATGACGAATGCTATCCAATTTGCCCCAAACCGAGATGCAGTTACGCCGCGGTTCACTAGCCTTGCCGTATGAAGCGACTTTCGGGCGTAGATGCGGCGTTCTGGCATGCGGAGACTGCGGGATGGCACATGCACGTCGGCGCACTCACCATCTGCGACCCCACTGACGCCGCGGACTACAGCTTCGAGCGGGTTCGCCAGCTGATCATCGAGCGCCTGCCGCAGATGCCGCAGCTACGGTGGCGGGTCGCCGGTGTTCCATTGGGTTTGGACCGGCCGTGGTTCGTCGAAGACGAGGATCTGGACCCTGACTTCCATATCCGCCGCGTCGGCGTGCCCGCCCCCGGTGGGCGCAAGGAGCTCGAAGAGCTCGCGGGTCGGCTGCTGTCCTACAAACTCGACCGATCCCGGCCACTGTGGGAACTGTGGGTGATCGAAGGAGTCGAAGGCGGCCGGGTCGCGACGCTGACCAAGATGCACCACGCCGTCGTCGACGGAGTCTCCGGAGCCGGTCTGGGCGAGATTCTGCTGGACATCACCCCGGAGACGCGGGCCGCCTCGGAGGACACGGTGGGCTCGCTGGTCGGCAATCAGATGCCAGGGATGGAACGCATGGTGTTGGGTGCGCTGATCAACGTGGCGGTCAAGACGCCGTACCGGATCACCAGACTGGTCGAACAGACTGTGCGCCAGCAGCTTGCCACGCTGGGACTCGCCGGCAAGCCGCCGGGATTCTTCGACGCCCCGCCCACCCGCTTCAACGCCAGCGTGTCCCCGCACCGGCGGATCACCGGCGCCCGGGTCGACCTGGCACGGGTCAAGGCCGTCAAGGACGCCTACGGCGTGAAGGTCAACGACGTGGTGCTGGCCATGGTGGCCGGGGCGGTCCGCGACTATCTGCTCAAGCGCGGTGAGCTTCCGGACAAGCCGCTCGTCACCCAGATTCCGGTGTCCACCCGCGGTCCGGAGACCAGCGGCGAGGTCGGCAACAAGATCAGCTCGATGACGGTGTCGCTGGCCACCGATGTCACGGATCCGGCCGAGCGGATCAAGACCATCTACGAAAGCACGCAGGGCGCCAAGCAGATGGCCAAGGCGCTCTCGGCGCACCAGATCATGGGATTGACCGACACCACCCCGCCCGGGCTGTTGCAACTGGCGGCGCGCGCCTACACGGCCAGCGGCCTGTCCAAGAACGTCGCCCCGATCAACCTGGTGGTGTCCAACGTTCCGGGACCGCAGATCCCGCTGTATATGGCGGGCGCCAAGGTCGAATCACTGGTTCCGCTCGGCCCACCGGTGATGGATGTGGCACTCAACATCACCTGCTTCTCGTTCGTCGACTACCTGGACTTCGGATTCGTGACCACTCCCGAGATAGCCCCCGACATCGATGAGATGGCTGACGCATTGAGCCCCGCACTGGCGGAGTTGGAGCGCGCCGCCGGCATCGCATGACGCTCGAGGCGATCCGTTCACTGCTCCCTGCCATCGCCGAGGCTGCAGCCGATGTCGACCGCAA
Source organism: Mycobacterium sp. NGS50 (assembly GCF_059812545.1). Classification (NCBI taxonomy): domain Bacteria; kingdom Bacillati; phylum Actinomycetota; class Actinomycetes; order Mycobacteriales; family Mycobacteriaceae; genus Mycobacterium; species Mycobacterium sp. NGS50. The sequence goes on along the minus strand of NZ_JCALCW010000054.1, from coordinate 7,352 downwards.
CGGAGCCGTCGACGCCGGCATCATCTCGGGCCTGCACGACACGGGTTTCTTTGCGATGCTGCGGCCTACCGCATTCGGGGGCCTACAGGTCGAGCCGGAGGAGTACCTGATCGCCAGTTGCGACATTGCGGCGGCCTGTACCTCGACGGGCTGGCTGGCGGCGATGCTCGGGGTGGCCTCCTGGCACCTGGCACTGTTCGACGAACAGGCACAGCACGATGTCTGGGACAAGGACCCCCGAGCGCTGTTGTGCGAGTCCTACGCTCCGACCGGACGGCTGGAACGCGTCGGCGGGGGTTTCCGGTTATCCGGGCGGTGGACGCGTTGCGCGGGTGCTCACCACGCGTCCTGGCTGATGGCCGGCGCTGTGCTGGTCGGCGAGGACGGCGCCGCCCAGGATTTCACCGTCGCCCTGGTCCCCCGTGAAGAGTTCACGATCGAGTCGAACTGGAATGGCTTGGGACTGTGCGGGATCGGCGCCGATGAGGTGGTGGTGTCGGGTGCAATGGTGCCTGAGCACCGTACCTTCGGGGTCAGCCAGCAGCCCCGCGCCACCCTTGCGCCGCTGTACCGCCTGCCCCAGACGGTGCTGTACACCCATGCCGGGACGGTGCCGGTGATCGGCGCCGCACTCGGGTTGCTGTCAACGCACCGCCCGGATATCGCCGGGCCCCTGGACCCGATCGCCACCGCACGCGCCGGAGTCACCCTGTCGATACGCCAAATACGGCGCAATATCCGTGAATTCATGCAGTGCGCCGTCCGGGACATGTTCCCGGACGCCGAACTGCTGTTACGCGGGCGCCGGGACCAGGTGGTGGCGTTCGAACGTGCCGCGCAGGTGGTCCGCTGGTTTGTCGAGCAGTGCGGACCCGACCTCGACGGCGACGGAACCCTGGAGCGGGTGTGGCGTGATGTGCAGACCGCCCGCATGCACGTATCCAACGATGCCGAACGGGTGCTGTCGGTTGTCGGTCAGTTCGCGTTCGGGATGAAGGTCGACGAATTCATCTTGTGAGCTGCACCCACGACGGCGGCTCTGCCGCGCCTGCGACACGCATTAGACCCACGCATCAGAGGTCAAGGTGCGCAGCACCCGCGACAGCATGGTGTCGGTTTCGCTGACGGGCGCTTGCGAACCCCGCACGGCCGCTTCAGGATCCGAGCGGCCCAGATGATGAGAAATGCGGCCGGCGGCACGCATGACGAAGGGCGCGGTGCGTTGTAGCCGGTGCATCGGCAGGGCGCCGGTCAGCGACAGGCCCGCCACATCCCCGTCACCGGTGCGGATCGGTGCCGCGACGCTGGAGAGTCCGACCGCCAGTTCCTCGTTGTCGTATGCCAGCCCGTGACGAGACCGGATGCGGGTCAGCTCCTGATGCAGGGTGGCCAGATCGGCGATGGTGGTCCGGGTGAGTTTGCGCAGCGGCCCGCTGAACACCGAGTCGACCTCCTCCGCCGGAAGCTGCGCCAGCATTGTCTTGCCCAATGCGCTGGCATGCGCCGGAGTGCGGCCCGCGACCCGGGTGGGCATCACGACTGCGCTGCGCCCGGCGACCTTGTCCAGGTACACCACTTCACCGCCGAGCAAAACGCCCAGGTGGACCACCAGTCCGGTGTCGGCGTGCAGCCGTTCGAGTGTCCGGGAGGCGACGGCACGCAGTTGGGAGTACTCGACCATGCGGGTAACCGGCAGCGGGGAGGCCGCCAGCCCGTAGCCGTCGGGCCGGTGGCGCAGCAGCCCCGAGGAGTGCAGCTGGTTGAGGATGCGGTGAACCGATGACCGGGGCAGCCCGGTGCGCGACACCACCTGGTCCAGCCGCAAGTACTTGCCGGGCTCGTCGAACACGTTCATGATCAGCGCGACCCGGGCCACCATCGAGGTCGGGGGGTCGGGAGCAACGCGGGCCATAGCCCCCACGATCCCACGCCGCCCGTCGCGGCGAGGCTGAAACCACGCCGGACCACCTTCGTGAGTTGGACGCACCACGTTATGTGTGCGCGCCTCCGTCGATGCGGATTTCGGTGCCGGTGATGTATGCGCCGTCATCGGATACCAGCATCGCGACCACGCTGGCGACCGCGGACGGATCACCCATCGGAGCACCGCTGCTGGCGGTCAGTGTGGTGGGCAGCTGCGGGGACAGCTTGGCCAGCAGCGACCAGTCGGCGTCGGCGGGCAGGTATCCGGCGGTGGCGTCGGTGATCCCGGACTTGATGCCGCCCGGTGCCACACAGACCGCCCGCAGCCCCTTCTTGCCGTACTCCAGCGCCAGCGTATGGGTCATGGATTGGATGCCGCCCTTGCTGGCCGCGTAGGCCGCCATGTACGGGTGCGCGAACTCCGCCGAGGTGGAGCTGAAATTCACGATCACGCTGCGCGGATTGGCCAGCAGCGCCGGCACCGTCTCGCGGATCACCAGGAAGGTCCCGGTGAGGTTGATGCCGATGATCTGATTCCAGGCGTCCAGGGTGGTTTCGTGGGTGTGCGACGCGCGCAGGATTCCCGCCGCGTTGACCACCGAGTCCAGCCCGCCCAGGGTGTCGATGGCGCTGCGCACACCCTCGACCACCGAGCTTTCGTCACCGATGTTCATTTCCAGCGTGGTGAGCCGGCCATCGACGCCCTTCTCCTGCGCCTGCGCCCGGGTCTTCTGCAGCCCGTCGGCAGCAACGTCCGCGCCGACCACCTTGGCGCCCTCGTCCAGCAGTCGCAGCACCGTGGCCGCTCCGATCCCCGACGCCGCGCCGGTCACCAGGATCCGGTGGTTTTCCAGTCTCTTCATCTCGGCTCCTATTGGCCCATCGCGTATTTGACAGTCGGTCCCGCGGTCCAGCCGCCGTCGACGGCGATCTCGGCGCCGGTCACGTAGGAGGCCTCGGTGGACAGCAGGTAGGTGACCGCACCGGCGATCTCCTCCGCAACCCCGACCCGGGTCATCGGGGTGTTCGGGTAGTTGCCCTCGCCGAGTTGGATGCCGACTTCGGCGGTCATCGGGGTGTAGGTCATGCCGGGGTGCACCGAATTGACCCGGATCCGGTCGGGGCCGAGTTCCACCGCGGCGATCTTGCTCAGACCGCGCACACCCCACTTGGAGGCGCCGTAGCCCGCGGTCAGGGCCAGGCCCATCAGACCGGCGGCCGACGAGATGTTGACGATCGAGCCGCCGCCGGCGGCCCGCATCGGCGCGATGACGGCCTGGATTCCGTTGAACACGCCGACCAGGTTGATCTCCAGCACGGTGCGGAAATGCTCGACCGGTTCGTGCTCGATGAACTGACCGGTCGCGATGCCGGCGTTGTTCACCAGTCCGGTGACAGCACCGAATTCGGCGACGGTGTAGGACACCACGTCCGCCCACTGGCCGGTGTCGGTGACATCGAGATGCGCGTAGCGCGCGGCCGCACCGAGTTCCTCGGCCAGCTTGCCACCCTCGTCGTCGAGCAGGTCAGCAATGACCACCTTGCCGCCCAACTCGACGATGCGACGGGCGAACGCCGCACCGAGCCCGCGCGAACCGCCGGTGACCACGGCGACCACGCCGGACAACCGGTCCGAATCTGCTGTCATGTCAACAACTTCCCTTCGTTGGTTCTGGTGGTCATGTCAATGTTCTGAGGGTCGGCTCGTGCCGTTCTGAGTCCACGCGCAACGCCCCCGACTCGACGGCGCGATCGATCGACGCACGCAACTTGGGGCAGGTCGGAATCCACATGCTGTGTTCGCCCCCGGCTGCGCGGCGGGCGAACTCCGGACACGTCGACTCGGCGTCGGTGAGCCATTGCACGCTGGTGTGCACATCGCTGAACTTCTCCACCAGTACCCGGTTCGAGCATGCGTCGCAGTGCAATTCCTGCACGGCTCAGCTCTCCCGGGCGGCATGGCGGGCCGCGATGAAACCAAACACCATGGCGGGCCCGATGGTGGCGCCGGCACCGGCGTAGTCGTGACCCATCACCGCGGCCGAGGTGTTTCCGGTGGCGTACAGGCCGTCGATGGCACGGCCGTCCGCACGCAGCACCCGTGCACTCGCGTCGCACACCAGCCCGCCCTTGGTGCCCAGGTCGCCGGCCTGGATGCGCACCGCGTAGTAGGGCGCACGGTCGATGGCGTCCATGGTGGGCTGCGGGAGGGTGGGGTCGCCGTAGTAGTTGTCGTAGGCGCTCGCCCCCCGGCCGAAGTCCGCGTCTACGCCGCTGCGCGCCAATCCGTTGAAGCGGTTGATGGTCTGGGCCAGATGCCCGGCCGGGACGCCGATCGCGGCGGCCAACTCGGCGACCGTGTCGGCGCGGTGCATCACCCCGGAGGCGAACCAGGACTTCGGGAACTTCTGGCCGGGCAGCACACCCCCGAACTGGTAACGGTTCTTGGCTCTGCCGTCGAAGATGAACCAGATCGGGTCGTGACGTCCGGCGAGCTGAGTGTGCACGAAGGTGACGTACGGCGCCGCCTCGTTGGTGAAGCGCCGACCGGTCTGGTCCACGATGATCGACCGTGGAATGGAGCGCTCGGACACCAGCACACTCATCACGCCGTCGGGCCTCTTGAAGGCAGGCATCCACCAGGCGTCGTCCATCAGATCCAGCGTGCCGCCGACCGCACTGCCCGCGACGATCCCGTCGCCGGTGTTGTCGAGCGATCCGGCGCTGTAGTTGTCGGTGCCGCCCTCGCGCAGGTACTGCTTGCGCATCTCCGGGTTGTGGTCGAACCCGCCGGTGGCCAGCAGCACGCCACGGCGGGCGCGGACGCGGAACTCCGCACCGTCACGTTGTGCGCGAACGCCGATCACGGCGCCGGTGTCATCGGTGATCAAAGACTGCATCGGTGTGTCCAGCCACAGCGGGACTCCGGCTTCGGCCACCGCCAGGCGCAGGCGCCCGATCAGTGCCCGGCCCAAAGTGTCCATATGCCGGCGCAGGACCACACCCTTGATCGCGCGCCAGCCGGCTCGCAGCGCGGCTCGCCGGCCGGCCCAGGTGCGCATCACCATGTTGAGTCGGGCGAACTCTTTGGAGGTGATGTAGAGCCCCGACGGCGTGGCCAGCGCGGCCGGCCGCAGCAGCGCCTCGTCGGCGCCGAGCTTGCGGAGGTTGAACGGCAGCGGCTCGATGGTGCGTCCGCGCGGCCGTCCGCCGGGTGCTTCGGGGTGGTAGTCGGAGTACTCGCTGCACCACTGGAACCTCAGGTGCTTGCTGCTGCGTTCGAGGAACTCCATGGTGGCCGGCCCGTTGTCGATGAACGCATCGATGTTCGCCGAGGGGACGCGGTCGCCGACGACGGCGTCCAGGTAGGCCCGCACATCGGCACGGGAATCGTTTTGGCCCGCTCGGCGCAGTGTCGGATTGTTCGGGATCCAGATGTTGCCGCCGGACAATGCGGTGCTGCCGCCATACACTCGCGACTTCTCGATGATCACGGTGTCCAGTCCGTTGGCTGTCGCGGCCAGCGCGGCGGTGAGTCCCCCGCAGCCGCTGCCGACAACCACGAAGTCCACCTCGTGATGCCAGGTGGCCGGGTCGGCCATGGCTCACCTCCCGGGCTCGGTGGTCTGCTGTAGTGCAGACAACCACACCGGGTAACACCACCCATCCCGTTTCCCACCTAGCGAGACAAACCCTGTTCCAGACTCCGAGGTCGCCGGTAGTTTGCTTGCCATGACCAAGTCCGTTGATGTCGTAGTGATCGGTGCCGGTTTCGGTGGCCTTTACGCGATCCACCGATTCCGTCGCGACGGTTTGTCGGTGCAGGCGTTCGAGGCCGCCGACGGTGTGGGCGGCGTCTGGTACTGGAACCGCTACCCCGGGGCACGCTGCGATGTCGAGAGCGTCGACTACTCGTACTCGTTCGACGACGATCTGCAGCAGGAGTGGAACTGGAGCGAGAAGTATGCCACCCAGCCGGAGATCCTGGAGTACGTCAACCACGTCGCGGACCGGTTCGACCTGAGACGTCACATCAAGTTCGGCACCCGGGTCACCGAGATGGTCCTCGACGAGGCGACGCTGCGCTGGGAGGTCCGCACCGACGCCGGTGACGTGGTGTCGGCCAGGTTCTGTGTGCTGGCGGTCGGCCCGCTGTCGAACGCGAACGTCCCCGCCATCGACGGGCTGGAGACATTCGGCGGACAGGTGTATCACACCGGACGCTGGCCGCACGAAGGCGTCGACTTCACCGGTAAGCGGGTGGGTGTGATCGGCACCGGATCCTCTGGCATCCAGGTGATTCCGCCCATCGCCGAGCAGGCCGCGCACCTGAGCGTGTTCCAGCGCACCGCGAACTACAGTGTGCCGGCGGGCAACATCCCCCTCGATGAGGCCACCCGGCAGTCCCAGAAGGACGGCTACGCCGAACGCCGGCGACTCTCGATGGACAGCGGCGGCGGCTCACCGCACCGACCGCACCCGAAGTTGGCCGTCGAGGCTTCCGAAGAGGAACTGCGGGAGGCCTACGAGAAGCGCTGGCAGCTGGGCGGTGTGCTGTTCGCCAAGACGTTCTCCGATCAGACCACCACCGTCGAGGCCAACGACACCGCGCGGGTGTTCTGGGAGGAGAAGGTGCGCGCGGTCATCGACGACCCGGCGATCGCCGAGCTGCTGATCCCCAAGGATCACCCCATCGGCACCAAGCGGATCTGCACCGACTCCAACTACTTCCAGACCTTCAACCGCGACAACGTGTCGCTGGTGAATCTGCGCGCCACGCCGATCGAACGCATCGATGCGGGCGGCCTGCACACCTCCGATGCGTACTACGAACTGGATGCACTGGTGTTCGCCACCGGCTTCGATGCGATGACCGGCTCGGTCGAGAAGCTGCGCATCGTCGGCCGCGGCGGCCAGACGCTGAACCAGGCATGGGCCAACGGCCCGAGCTCCTACCTGGGCCTGGGAGTTCCGGGCTTTCCGAACCTGTTCAATCTGACCGGTCCCGGCAGCCCCTCGGTGCTGGCCAACATGGTCCTGCATTCGGAGTTGCACGTCGACTGGATCGCCGACGCGATCGCATACCTGGCCGACCACGAGGCGACCGCGCTTGAGGCGCGTCGCGACGCCGCGACCGCGTGGGGTGCCGAGTGCGAGCAGCGCGCAGCGGGAACCCTGATGCTGCAGGCGAACTCCTGGTATCTGGGCGCCAACATCCCGGAACGGCCCCGGGTATTCATGCCCTTCATCGGCGGTTTCGGCGTGTACGGCGAGATCATTGCCGGGGTCGCCGAGGCCGGCTACAAAGGATTCGATGTTCTCGAGGCGTAGCCGCCTCGAGAACATCGATTACACGCCCAGCGTTCTCGAGGCGTAGCCGCCTGAGCGTCCTGGCGGCTCGAGCGTGAATCCATGGCGGGTTTGCAGCC
>NZ_JCALCW010000053.1:0-23126 GCF_059812545.1 Mycobacterium sp. NGS50 | reverse complement strand
GGCACTGCGAGCAATCCGGCCGACGACGTGAACGCAGCTGACACCCACCAGCAGCCGGGTGAGCCGCACATCCAGGTGCTCAAGGGCAACCCGACCAACGAGGAGCTAGCGGCGCTGATCGGCGTGCTGGGCGCCGCGGGCGGCGAGGCCGACCCCGGCATCCCCGACCGCAACCTGTGGGGGCACCCGGCCGACAAGCTGCGGTACGCGATGGTCAGCTGGCAGCGTCTGACCCTGCTGGAGCGGACCCACATGCGCCGATGACGCGCATCGTGCTGGGGTCGGCCTCCTCGGGCCGGCTCCAGGTCTTACGCCACGCCGGCGTGGAACCATTGGTGATGGTCTCCGGCACCGACGAGGACGCCGTCATCGCCGCGCACCAAGGCACACCACCGCATGACGTGGTAGCCGCTTTGGCGGCCGCCAAAGCCGATGCGGTGGTCACCGCCCTGAGCCCCGAGGTAACCGCGGATTGTGTTGTCATCGGCTGTGATTCGATGTTGTTCATCGACGGTCGGCTGCGCGGGAAACCCGAGTCGCCCAGCGCGGCCCGCGCGGCGTGGCAGGCGATGGCCGGCCGAGCCGGCCAGTTGTACACCGGGCACTGCCTGATCCGGCTGCGGCACGGCGAAGCAACCCATCACATCCGCGAATCCGCGGTGACGACAGTGCATTTCGGTACGCCGTCGGATGCCGAGTTGGCCGCATATGTGGACAGCGGCGAGCCGCTGCAGGTCGCCGGCGGCTTCACGCTGGACGGGCTGGGCGGGTGGTTCATCGACCGCATCGACGGCGCACCGTCCAATGTGATCGGACTGAGCTTGCCGTTGCTGCGGTGCTTGCTGCAACGTGCCGACCTGTCGGTCGCCGAGGTCTGGGCGGCCAACGCGCCCCGTTGAGCCGTTATCGGATCGCAATACAAGAGCAACCGCTTTGAGCCGCAGGCGCGCCGACCCGCCTCGGCTCCCCCGCCGCTACTGCGCCAGACACTGGGACGATGCCAGTCGAAGAAACCATGTGGGACGTCCCCGTGCCGCGGGACATCGACCGCTATGACACCGAACGCCTGCGCGCGGCGCTGGCCAACGTCGTTCGCAGCAAACTCGCACCGGGCAAACACCTGCTGCGGGTTGTCACCTGGTGCGCCGACGGGGGCGCGCTGTTCCGGCCAAAGCCGGGCGCGCGGCGCTTCGCCGTGGCCTACGAGGTCGCGCTGACCGCCTGACCGTCGCCGAACGTGCATGCCGCGCGAGGTTTCGGCCGGATTCGCGCCCTGGTCACACATTCGGTGCAGTGACGACCCACACAGCCCCGGTGGGTAGGCTCGATCTTGTGCCAGTGCCTGCTGATCCAAGTCCAGCCCTGCAGTCCTACGCCCACCCCGAACGGCTGGTGACGGCCGACTGGCTGTCGGCCAATCTGGGCCGTCCCGGTCTGGCGGTCGTGGAGTCCGACGAAGACGTGCTGCTTTACGACGTCGGCCACATCCCGGGCGCGGTCAAGATCGACTGGGTGACCGATCTCAACGACCACCCGGTGCGCGACTATCTGGACGGCGCGAAGTTCGCCGCGCTGATGGACCGTAAGGGCATCTCGCGCGACGACACGGTCGTCATCTACGGCGACAAGTCCAACTGGTGGGCGGCCTACGCGCTGTGGGTGTTCACCTTGTTCGGCCACCCCGATGTGCGACTGCTCGACGGCGGTCGCGACCTGTGGATCTCCTCCGGCCGGGAAACGTCGTTCGAGGTGCCCGACAAGGTCACCACCGGCTACCCGGTGGTGGAGCGCAACGACACCCCGATCCGGGCCTATCAGGAGGACGTGCGGGCGATCATCGGCAAGCAGCCGCTGATCGACGTCCGCTCGGCCCCGGAGTACACCGGCGAGCGCACCCACATGCCCGAATACCCCGAGGAGGGTGTGCTGCGCGGCGGGCACATCCCCACCGCGGTGCACATCCCGTGGAGCACAGCGACCCGCGAGAGCGGCCAGTTCCGCACCCGCGACGAGCTCAACGAGATCTACGGGTTCCTCACCCCCGAGGACGACACGGTCGTCTATTGCCGTATCGGCGAGCGGTCCAGCCACACCTGGTTCGTGCTCACCCACCTGCTGGGACTCGAAGGGGTCCGCAACTACGACGGCTCGTGGACCGAATGGGGCAACGCGGTGCGGGTGCCCATCGTCGACGGTGCCGAACCAGGAACAGCGCCCGCCTGATGAGCATGCCCGCACCGCTGGCCGAGGTCGTCGCGGACTTCGCCGACGTCGAGGGCCAGGACAAGCTGGCGTTGCTGCTGGAGTTCGCCAACGAGCTGCCGCCGATCCCCGCCGAGTTGGAAGAAGCGGCGATGGAACCGGTGCCGGAGTGCCAGTCGCCGCTGTTCCTGCACGTCGACGCGGCCGACCCGCAACGGGTGCGGCTGTTCTTCAGCGCTCCTGCCGAGGCGCCGACCACCCGCGGATTCGCCGCCATCCTCGCGGCCGGCCTCGATGCGCAGCCGGCCACCGACATCCTGGCGGTGCCGGAGGACTTCTACACCGATCTGGGCCTCGCGGCGCTGATCAGCCCGCTGCGCTTGCGCGGCATGTCGGCGATGCTCACCCGGATCAAGCGGCGATTGCGTGATCTGTGAAGGATGACCCGTAAGGGGTCTGTAAACCCGCCCGGTGTTCGCACCTTAAACTCTTGCGGGATACATTCTTAAAGACGTTTCTTAGAGAACTTGCCGTCAGGAGGGCCAGTGGCGACACATGCCAGCTCAAAGATCTCCAGGGTGCTCGTCGCCAACCGCGGGGAGATCGCGGTCCGGGTAATCCGGGCCGCCCGTGACGCCGGGTACGGCAGCGTGGCGGTGTACGCCGAACCCGATGCCGACGCGCCGCACGTCCGGCTGGCCGACGAGGCCTTCGCCCTGGGTGGGCAGACCTCTGCCGAGTCCTACCTGGACTTCGGCAAGATCCTGGACGCCGCCGAGAAATCCGGCGCCAACGCGATTCACCCCGGCTACGGCTTCTTGTCGGAGAACGCCGACTTCGCGCAGGCCGTGCTGGACGCCGGGCTGATCTGGATCGGCCCGAGCCCGCAGTCGATCCGCGACCTCGGTGACAAGGTCACCGCCCGCCACATCGCAGCCCGTGCCCAGGCCCCGCTGGTTCCGGGCACCCCGGACCCGGTCAAGGACGCCGACGAGGTCGTCGCGTTCGCCAAGGAGTTCGGCGTTCCGGTGGCCATCAAAGCCGCGTTCGGCGGCGGCGGCCGCGGTATGAAGGTGGCCCGCAGCATCGAGGAGATCCCCGAACTGTTCGAGTCCGCGACCCGTGAAGCGATCGCCGCCTTCGGCCGTGGCGAGTGCTTCGTGGAGCGCTACCTGGACAAGCCCCGCCACGTCGAAGCGCAGGTCATCGCCGACCAGCACGGCAACGTCGTGGTCGCCGGCACCCGCGACTGCTCGCTGCAGCGCCGCTTCCAGAAGCTGGTCGAGGAGGCGCCGGCGCCGTTCTTGACCGACGCGCAGCGCAAGGAGATCCACGAGTCCGCCAAGCGGATCTGCAAGGAAGCCGGCTACTACGGTGCAGGCACCGTGGAGTACCTGGTCGGCCAGGACGGCCTGATCAGCTTCCTCGAGGTCAACACCCGTCTGCAGGTGGAGCACCCGGTGACCGAGGAGACCTCGGGCCTCGACCTGGTGCTGCAGCAGTTCAAGATCGCCAACGGCGAGCAACTGGACATCACCGAGGATCCGCAGCCGCGGGGTCACTCCTTCGAGTTCCGGATCAACGGCGAGGATGCCGGCCGCGGCTTCCTGCCGGCGCCCGGCCCGGTCAACACCTTCGAGGCCCCCACCGGCCCCGGCGTCCGGATGGACTCCGGCGTCGAATCCGGCTCCGTCATCGGCGGTCAGTTCGACTCGATGCTGGCCAAGCTGATCGTGACCGGCGCCAACCGCGAGGAGGCGCTGGCCCGCTCGCGGCGTGCACTGGCCGAGTTCAAGGTGGAGGGCCTGGCAACGGTCATTCCGTTCCACCGCGCGGTGGTTGCCGACCCGGCGTTCATCGGCGACGAGAACGGCTTCTCAGTGCACACCCGCTGGATCGAGACCGAGTGGGACAACACCATCGAGCCGTTCACCGGCGACAGCCCGGTCGACGCCGAAGCCGACACCCTGCCTCGCCAGAAGGTGATCGTCGAGGTCGGTGGCCGTCGGCTGGAGGTCTCGCTGCCCGGTGACTTCGCGCTGTCCGGCGGCGGGGGCGGCGGTGCCGCCGGTGCCGTCCGCAAGAAGCCCAAGGCCCGCAAGCGGGGCGCGCACGGCGGGGCCGCGGCCTCCGGCGACGCGGTCACCGCACCTATGCAGGGCACCGTGGTGAAGGTGGCCGTGGAGGAAGGCCAGGAGGTGGCCGCCGGCGACCTGGTGGTCGTCCTGGAAGCCATGAAGATGGAGAACCCGGTCACCGCGCACAAGGACGGTGTCATCACCGGCCTGGCGGTTGAGGCCGGTGCGGCCATCACCCAGGGCACGGTCATCGCCGAGATCAAGTAACCCGTTTGTCGATCCGCGAGCGTGCGCAGGCCGCTGCAGCCGGCTTTTTGCGCGCGCTCGCGACGGAGGTCAGACATGGAGCCGGTCGAGATCAACGCCGGCGCGTGGTACCTGCGGGCCTTGCGCGCCGACGACCGGGTGGACGACCGGCCGGCCCTGGCCGAGCTGGGTGAGGACGACCCCGGCTATATCGCGCGCAGCGCCGCCGGCTGGGCAGCCGACACCGGCTATTCGTGGGCGGTCTGTGAGCCCAGCACCGGTGAGCTGCTCGCGGAGGTGACGCTGGACCCGGGCTCCGGTGCGATCGCGACCCGGGCGCGCGAGGGTCATGGTGAAGCGGCGCTGACCGCCGCCGCGGCGGTGCGGCGCTTCGCCGCCGCGGCATTGTCCTGACCCCGACCCGCCGGGAGTCGTATTCTCAACGGTATGAACGCGACTCTCAGCCGCCGTACGCGGCGCACCCTGGTGGTTTCGGCGGCAGTCGCACTCCTCCCGGCGATGCTGGCGGCGGCCGCCGGCACGGCACAGGCCGAAACCACCCCGACCTACTTCACCAACCCGAACGGCACCCTCGAGGTGATCTACAGCGGCGGTGGACTGGCCCTGTACGCGACCATCGTCGATACCGCCAACCCGCCGGGGGCCACCGAGTTCTGCCACTATCACGCGGTCGGGGTGATGTCGACGCCGGCGTTCTCCCACGATGCCGACACCATGGTGACCGGACCGCACCCCTCGGCCCCGGTGACGATCATGTTTCAACAGCTCGGCGGCACCTACAGCGTCAACGTGACCTGCAACGGCACCGGCAATTCCGCCAGCTACTCCCCGGTCGTCTACTGACGGCCCAGATTAAGGGCTTCAGAAGGGTTCCCTGAGGACCGTTACTGAACTGTTGTCGGCCCTGTCCGGCGGGCGTAGCGTCGTGCCCACAGTTCACGTGATCCAGCAGCTGGTCGACTGATGGAGCCACCATGTCTGCAATGCATAAAGCCGAGTTCCCGATCCAGACCTGGGAATGCGGCAGAGCACAACTCACCGCGCACTGGGGCCGCTCGGGCGGTGTGATCGGCGTGCAGGGCGCGATCGACGCCGACAACGCCGATGAATTCGCGGGACGGATGCGGCGCTGCGCGGCGCGGTGCGAGTGGCTGGTGGTGGACCTGACCGAGCTAGAGTTCCTAGATGCTGCCGGACTGTCGGCCTTGCAGCGGATCAACACCCGGTGCGCGGAGGTCGATGTGTGCTGGGCGCTGGTGCCGGGCGCCAGGATGTCCCGGCTGTTGCGGGTCCGCGACCCTGACTCCACCCTGCCGATGGCCGGGTCACTGGCCAGCGCGCTGGCCAGCGTGCAGAATCCGCGTCGGCTATTGCATTCGATTTCGTAACCGGCGCACTCAATTTGCCGGTCGGTGCCGGTATGCCTCGGGGTGCTCGTCGTACCAGCGGTCGGCGATCCGGCGCACCCGCCGGTGTTCGACCGCGACCCACACCAAGCCGAGCGTTGCGGCGATCACCGCGACCGTGCCACTGGTCATCCCCTCGCTGTGATGTCCCGTCGCGAACGCCGCCAGGGATCCGGCGAAGGCGATCACGCCCGCCACCACCAAGATGTATCCCGGCCAGCTCACTACGTCGATCAGCGATTCGCCAGCAAAAGGCCGCGTCGTCCGCTGGTGGTCGACGGGGTCACGATAGCTATCGCCCATGACTGCTCCTTCCCGCCACTGGATCACCCGTTCCCGGGGCCATCTCCCACGATAGATCTCCGAGACGTCCCGAACCATGGAGTTCAGCCGAACAGGGTGACGGCCGTTTCGGCGCACCATCGACCCACCGCGAATCCTGCTGCGGCGCATGGACCGGAGCCGCCTTGGTGCGGTCTATTCGGCCGGGGTACCCGCTGGGCTCGATGGGCAAACAGCGGACGCTGTCACCGGGATGCCGCGCGCAGCGCCGCGAGCAGCGGTTCGGCCGCCTCCTTCAGGAACTCGTCTTGGGCTTCACCACCGACCTGAACCAGCGCGATATCGGTGAAACCCGCCTCCCAGTACGCCCGCACGGACTCGACGATGGCGTCCAAATCGGGTCCGCACGGGATACCTTCCGCCACGTCGGCCGGGCGTACATACTGTGTCGCGCCCGCGAAGGCGGCCGGTGTCGGCAGATCGGCGTTGACCTGCCAGCCACCACCGAACCAGCGGAATTGCTTATGGGCGCGCTCAATTGCGACGTCACGGTCCCGATCCCAGCACACCGGCAATTGGCCGACGACCCGACCGTCGGCGGCCAGTCCAGCGGCTCGACGCGCGGCATGCCAGCCGTCCACCAGCGGTTGGTCGGGTTGTACCGCGATCAGGTGATCCGCGAGCGTGCTCAGATTCCGGATCGCCCGCTCCCCGGCCATCGCCACCGCCACACCGACGCGCGTGTCGGGTAGATCCCACAGTCGCGCCAGGTCCACCTGGAAGTAGTCGCCGCGCCAGTTCAGTGTTTGTCCGTCCAACAGGGCCCGGATGATCTCGATGGCTTCGCGCAGCATGTCGTGACGGCGCTGTACCGTCGGCCAGCCCCGCCCGATGACATGCTCGTTGAGGTTTTCACCGCTGCCCACACCCAGGGTGAACCTGCCGTCGGCCAGGATTCCCACGGTGGCGGCCTGCTGAGCGACGATCACCGGGTGGTAGCGCATGGTGGGGCAGGTGACGTAGGAGTACAGGTCCACCCCTTGGGTGGCCTGGGCGACCGCCCCCAGCACCGCCCAGGCGTTCGGTGCGTGACCCTGCGACGTCAGCCACGGCGAGAAGTGGTCGCTGCAGACGACGAAGTCGAACCCGCGTTCTTCTGCGGCGACGGCGTTACGGACCAAGTCTTTTGGCCCACGTTGCTCGGTCAGCAGGGTGTAGCCGAAACGGGTCATGCCGGCACGGGTACCCGGCCGGTACCCGCCCAAACGGGCCCGTTCAGCATGGGATGGGCTGTCCCTAGGTTCAACCGGGCACTGCTCGCCATTCTTGCGCGGGGGCGCTGAGCGTGGCAGCGGTTTCCAGCAACATCGCATGGACGAACGCCTGCGGTAGGTTCCCGCGCAGCTGACGCTGGGCGATGTCGTATTCCTCGGAGAGCAGGCCCGCCGGACCGCAGGCTGAGCGGTTACGTTCGAAGTATCGGACCGCGGCCCAGTCGTTGCCCTGCTGGTGTTCGGCCAGCGCCATCATGAAGCCGCACAACAAAAACGCACCCTCGGCCTCTCCGAGGTCGCGTTCGTCGTGGCGGAATCGGTAAACATACTGTTCGACGACGAGCTGGTCACGCACCGCGTTCAGTGTCGCCACCGTACGCGGATCGTCGGCAGGCAGCGCTGCGCGCACGGCGGGCAGCACCAGGGAGGCATCCACACCCGGCAGATCCGGACTGCGACGCCAGTAGCCGGCGGGGTCGAGCCCATGCCGCGCGGTGTCGGCCAGGATGACATCGGCCAGCACGGCATGCGAAGCCAGGCCGCGGACGCGGTCGGCCAATCCCGCCACTGCGCGCAGTCCCGCCACACAGTTCAGTCGTGAGTGGGTCCAGTTCCGGTTGGCCAGTTCCCAGATCCCGGCGTCCGTGTCCTGCCAGCGGGCCTCGACGGTGGCCACGGCCACGTCGATCGCCCGCCATCCGTCTGCGGACAGCCGATCCGCGCGGGCCGCCGCGGCCAGCAGCTGCAGCGCGTCGCCGACGGCGTCGAGTTGGAATTGCCTATTCACCCAGTTGCCCGTCTTGTCGGTGCCACCGGGATATCCGGCTAGGTCGAGGGTGGACTCATCGGGCACGGTATCTCCCGAGACGGTGTAGGCGGGTTTGAGCTTGGGCCCGTCGTCGAGCACCCGCGCTGTGACGAATCCGGTTGCGGCATCGAGAAGGTCGGTGGCACCGACGACCGAAGCGGCGAGTCCGGCGTAGCACTGGTCTCGGATCCACACGTAGCGATAGTCATAGTTCTGGTTGGTGTGGGCGCGCTCGGGCAGGCTGGTGGTGGCCGCGGCGACCATGCCGCCGCCGGCGCTGGTCAGGCCACGTAACACCGCCCAGGCTTGGGTCGCGTCGTGTGGCGCGATGCTGTCGGCGAGGTCGGGTCGCATCCGCGCCCAGGCGTTGGTGGTCGCTTCCCACGCCACGTCCGCGTTCACCAGGTCCGCGGGCAACGCCTGCTCAGACACCTCGAACACCAGATCGTGGTGCTGGCCTTCGGGAACCGACAGTTCGGCGCTCAGCACCGCGCCGGCGCCGTGTTCGCTGGGGTGCGGCTCGCCCGCCGCGCAGCCGGTGAACCGCCACCGCAGGTCGCCGGTGCGCCCCGTCCACACCCCGTCGTGACGGGCGAGGTGCCCGCTGGCGTAGTGGCCGAACCCCGCGCGCGGCTCCAGCATGACCCTCACCCGCGCCGGCCCCCGCACCGCCTCGATCCGGCGCAGCATCACCACCCGCTTGTGGTCGGCGGGAAAAGCCAGCGCCTCGCGGCATTCGATCTCGCCATCGTGGGTAACCCAATGGCTGTGCCAGATCAGACTGCCCGGTTCGTAATACCCGCCCCAGACGTGTCGCTCCTGCTCGGGCGTGACGGCGAAAGCCCCGCCGCCACCGATCAGCGTCGCGAACACCGCCTCGGAATCCCAGCGCGGCGCGCACAGCCAGGTCACCTCGCCGTGCGGGCCGATCAACGCTCCACGTTCACCGTCGGCCAGCAGCGCGTACTGGCGCAGCACCTGCGGCGGGAACGCCGCATGCAGGTCGATGTGGTCCTTCGCTCCCATCGAAAGCTGTTTCCCCGGGAGCCGGCGTGTTCAAACGTCGCATCCGCGGACCTACGCTGTGGCAGAACTGCGGCCCACCTGCACGCTTCATGGGAGCGGCTGACGTGACCACAAGCCACATCGACCTGGGGAGCTTCGCGCACCCTGCATTCTTCTATCACTCGATGCAGGACTACCTGGACTGCCTGGTGCCGTTCGTCACCGCCGGTCTGGATGCCGGGTATCCGGTGCTCGCGGCCCTACCGGGAGCAAATCTGGCCATGCTGCGCGACGCATTGGGCGGCGACACCAACCCGGTGACCTTGCTCGACATGGCGCAGGACGGGCGCAATCCCGGCCGCATTCTGGGTGGTGTGCTCAGCGCCTTCGCGGTCCAGCACGCACCACAGCCGGTGCGGATGATCGGCGAGCCGATCTGGCCACGCAGATCGCCGCTGGAATACCCCGCCTGCGTGCAGCATGAGGCGTTGATCAACAGGGCTTTCGCCGGCCACGATGTGATCATGTTGTGCCCTTACGATGCAACACATCTCGAGGCCGACGTGCTTGCCGACGCCCGCATCACGCATCCGACGCTGTGGTACAGCGGACTGCCCGAACAAGTTAGTCCGGACTTCGCACCGGAGTCGGTGTGGCAGCGCTACAACCAGCCGCTGCCCCAGGTGTCCACGGCGGCCACCTACATCGCCGAGTGTCTCAGCGATCTCCATGGTGCTCGCGGCTTTGCCGTCCGGTACGCGCGCCGGTACGGGCTCTCCCCGGACCGGATCGCTGACCTGCAACTGATCGTGACCGAGTTGGCCGCCAACAGCTTGCAGCACGCCGACGGGCCCTGTGCGATTGCGCTGTGGCACCAGGACGGGAATCTGGTGTGCGAAGCACGCGACAGCGGACACCTCGCGGATCCGATGGCCGGACGCCGGCCGGTGCACCGCGACAGTGCCCGCGGACGCGGCCTGTATCTGGTCAACGCGATCGCCGATCTGGTGCGCACCCACACCGCCCCGGGTGGCACGACGACCCGGGCCTACCTGGGGCTGCAGACGCCCTGACCGTCGGCCAACGCAGCCAACAGTTCCGCGAGGTGTACCGCTTCCGCTTCGCCGTCATGCAATTCGTGGATCTGAGTACGACAGCTGAACCCGTCGGCGAGGATCACCGCATCCGGGTCGGCGTCGCGGATCGCCGGCAGCAGTACCCGTTCGGCGCAGGCCTTGCTGACTTCGAGATGGCCGAGTTCGAACCCGAAATTACCTGCCAACCCGCAACATCCGGAGCCAAGCCGCTCCACGGACACCCCCGCGTCGGCAAGCAGCTGGGCATCGGCGTCCCAGCCGAGCACCGCGTGCTGATGGCAGTGCACCTGTGCCAACGCCGTCACATGGCCGCCGTGTCGCGGCGGGGTGTACCCGGGGGTGTGGCAGGTCAGCAGCTCGGCGAGGGTCACAGTCTGATGCTGCAGCCGCTGCACGTCCTGATCGTCGGGGAACAGCTCGGCGGCATCAGCGCGGAAGACGGCGGTGCAACTGGGCTCCAGGCCCACCACCAGGCCGCCGGATCGTAGGTGGGGACCCAACGCGGATACCGTGCGGCGCAGCACCTTCTTCGCGGTCGGCAACTGCCCGGTGGAGATCCAGGTCAGCCCGCAACACAATCTCGGTGGCGGCAGGAGGACCTGCCAGCCCGCGTCTTCGAGCACCTGGACGGCGGCCCGGCCCACCTGTGGATGGAAGCAGTCGGTGAAGGTGTCCGGCCACAGCAGCACGGTGCCGTTGCGGCCTGCGGACGGCGGCTGCCGCCGCGAGTTGAACCAATGCCGCAATGTGCGCCTGGCGAAGCGCGGGATCTCCCGGTCCTCGACGCCGGCGGCGGCAACCGCGGCCCGTCGCAGCACCGGTGCGTGGGTCATCGCGTTGGCCAGCCGGCCTAACCGTGCCCCGGTGACCATCCGCGCCACCACCGGCAGCCAGCCCATGCTCAGATCCGAGCGAGGACGACGCCACGGCCGGCCCGCGTAATAGTGGGCCAGGAACTCGGCTTTGTAGGTGGCCATGTCGACGTTGACCGGACAATCGGACTTGCAGCCCTTGCAGGACAAGCACAGATCCAATGCGTCCTTGACGTCCGGGGAGCGCCAGCCCTCGGCGATCGGGCCATCCCCGTGGCCGTTGAGCATCTCGAACAGCAACCGGGCGCGGCCGCGGGTGGAGTGCCGCTCTTCCAGCGTCACCTGATACGACGGGCACATCACCTGACCTTCGCTGGTGTCGTGCCCCCGGCATTTCCCGACACCGACGCAGCGGTTGGCGGCTCGCACGAACGACCCGCCGTCGTCCAAGTAGTGAAAATGCAGGTCCTGCGGCGCATTCGGCGCCCACCTGGCGCCCAGTCGCAAGTTGGCGTCCAGCGGGTGCGGGTCCACCACCTTGCCGGGGTTCATGCAGTTGGAGGGGTCGAAGATGGCTTTGAGCTCGCCGAAGGCCGATATCAGTCGTTCGCCGAACATCCGGGGCAGCAGCTCACCGCGGGTCTGTCCGTCCCCGTGCTCCCCCGATAGTGACCCGCCCAGTTCGGATACCAGGTCCGCGGCACGCTCCAGGAAGTGCCGGTAGGTGGCGACGCCTTCGGCGGTGAACAGGTCGAACGGTATCCGGGTGTGGATGCAGCCCTGGCCGAAATGGCCGTAGAGGCTGGGGCCGGTCTCACCGCTGTAGCCGAACTCTTCGTAGAGCGCCTGCAATCGGCGCAGATACTCCCCCAGCCGTTCGGGTGCGACCGCCGAATCCTCCCATCCTTCAAAGGTATCCCGGTGCCCGGGGACGTGCGCCGTGGCACCCAGTCCGCCTTCGCGGACCTGCCAGAGTTCGTCTTCGATCGCCGGATCGTCCAGAAAGGACACCGTCGGAGCGTGTTCGGTTTCGTGCAGTCCGTCCAGCAGTCGCTGGCCGGCCGCGTCTGCCTCGTCTTGGTCGTGGGAGCCGAATTGCACCATCAGAAACGCCGGCCCTTTCGGCAGCTTCTTGAGCGCTTCGGGGTTGAGGTGCTGGATCCGTTCGTCTTTGATCAGCTTGGCGTCCAAGCCCTCCAGCGCGGTCGGTTGATACTCCAGCACCGTCGGTACCGCGTCACCGGCTTTGTCGACGCTGGGATAGCCCAGCACCACCAGAGCACGCTTCTCGAGCACCTCGACCAGTTTCAGCTCGGCACGCAGCACGGTCACCAGCGTCGATTCGCTGCCGACCAGTAGGCCGGCCACGTTGAAATCGTTCTCCGGCAACAGCGAATCCAGGTTGTATCCCGATACCCGACGCGGGATCCGAGGGAACCCGGCCCGGATGTCGTCGGCGAACTCATCGCGCAGGCCGCGCAACCGGCGGTACACGGCGGCACGCAGGTCACCCCGCGCCTCGATCCGGGCGTACTCGTCGTCGCTGGTTTCACCGCACCAGAACCGGGTGCCGTCGTACAGCAGCACTTCCAGACGTGCGATGTTGTCGACCACCTTGCCGACTCGCTGAGCCGTCGATCCGCACGCGTTGTTGCCGATCATCCCGCCCAGCGTGCAGTTGGCATGGGTGGAGGGCTCCGGTCCGTACCGAAGTCCGGTCGGTCCGAGTTGCCGATTCAGCTCGTCGAGGACTATGCCGGGCTGCACGACGCAGCGGCGCGCGTCGGCGTCCACCGATTCCAACTGGTGACAGTACTTGGAGAAGTCCAGCACCACCGCCGAGTTAGTGCATTGGCCGGCCAGGCTGGTGCCGCCGCCCCGCGACAACACCGGGACACCGCACTCGCGTGCCACCGACACGGCATCCACCGCGGCCTCCGGAGTGTGGGGCACCACCACCCCGATCGGCACCTGCCGAAAGTTGGATGCGTCGGTGGCATAGGCCGCCCGGCTGCCGTTGTCGAAGCGGACCTCACCATCGACGCGGTCGGTCAGCATGCGTTCCAATCGTGCTACGTCGACGTCCACCCAGCCCGCTCCCTTCGCCGTCACCTGCCGGGACTACCCGGTTTGGCGGCCGAACGAAACCGGGTACTCCGCGGCCGTGACCCGTGCACAGATGACCAGCGTCCCCGCACTGCCCGGTGCACGCGGTCCGCTGTCGACAACGATCCGCAACCGGCTCACCGGACCGGCCTCCCCGGCCGCCCACTTTCCCACCCCGGCAAGCGATACCGACCCGTACGGATTGGATCTGCACCTTGCGCTCTGCCTGTGCTACGAGTTGCACTATCGCGGCTTCGCCGGCGTGGATCCGGCCTGGGAGTGGCATCCCGAGCTGTTGGCGCTGCGCGCCGACCTCGAGCGGATGTTCCTCAGCGCGGTGCAGCGCGATTCCGGACGGCTACCCGCGCCGACCACGGCTGCCGACGAAATGGATGCGCTGGCGCTCGAACCCGTGGGCGGCGCCGGGCTGTCGCGCTACCTGCAGGACAACGGAACCTGGGCCCAGATGCGCGAATACTTCGTGCACAGATCGCTGTATCACCTCAAGGAGGGTGATCCGCACGCCTGGACGATTCCGCGGCTGACCGGTCAGGCCAAGGCATCGTTTGTCGCGATCGAGTTCGACGAATACGGTGCGGGACGCGGCCCGCGGCTGCACCAGCAACTGTTCGCCGACCTGATGGACTCCGCCGACCTCGATGGGGCCTACCTCGGTTACCTCGAGGCGGTCCCCGCCGAATCGCTGGCCGCGGTCAACCTGATGTCGTTGTTCGGGCTGCATCGCCGTTGGCGGGGGGCCTCGATCGGGCACTTCGCGGCGACGGAAATTACCTCCCCGCCCGGATCGCGTCGCCTGGTGGCAGCGCTGACCAGATTGGAGGCACCCGAACCCTGTGTCGCGTTCTATCGCGAACACGTCGAAGCCGACGCGGTGCACGAACAGGTCGTGCGTAACGACGTAGTGGGCGACCTGCTCAGCCGCGAACCCGACCTGGAGGCCGACGTGGTGTTCGGAATCCGGGCGTACACCGTCGTCGAAGACCGACTGGCCGACGCGATGATGCAGCCCTGGCTGGCGGGGCAGTCCTCGCTACGACGGCCGTTGGTCTGACTCCTCGGCGCGACGGCAACCTCGATGGCTGGTATCACAGAGTGGATAGCTTCTGCTGCGCCCACAGGCGCAGATCGCCACCATGAACCGGTCTGATTCGACGGTGCGCTCAGGGGTCTCGATACGGACCGGTCCCGATACCAATACCGGCCCGTTCCGAGTCACCTGCACCAGCCGACGGTCCGTCACGGCTTGTCCGCCCTGATCACCACCAGTTGCTCCTGACGAAGGCCACGCGGGATGCGGCCCGTTCCTTCCAGCCAACCCGCCCGCGCAGACAACACCGGCCCGAACGGAATCCATTGGGAGGAAATCACTTCAGCGTCCAATCCGGTCGCTCGAAGCGACTCCAGCGATCGGCCGGCGTCGGCGAACACCGACTGCACCAACAGCATCGCACCGCCGCGGCACAACAACGTGGCAGCCGATCGGCACAACGGCTCGAGGACGGTGCGTCCGTCCACCCCACCGTTCCACGACCACTCGGGGCCGCCCGCCAACGGCACCGGAAACGATCCCGGAGGGGTTGGCACGTAGGGCGGGTTGGACACGATCAGCTCAAACGGCCCGCGGGCCAACGCCTGCGTCCAGGGCCCCTCCCACACCTCGACGTCGACTCCCGCGTTGCGCGCATTGTCCCGCGTGCACCGCACCGCGTGTGGGCAGACGTCTATTGCGGTGACACTGGCCGCACCCAGCTCCGCTGCGGCGATCGCAACCACGCCGCTGCCGGTGCACAAGTCCAGCACGCGGCGCTGATCGGCCAGGCCGGACAGTTCCATCGCATCGATGAGCAACCGCGAATCTTCCTGTGGCACATATACCGGAGTCGCCGTCATAACCTGATTCACTCGGCGGGATTACCCCGTGCGCACGCCGGGGAAACGGCGAGCCGCGTTTACCCGTGCCCCAACCGGGTAATCGGGGCGGTATGGCTCGTCCGAAGGTAGTGGTGGTGACGGGAGCGAGCGCCGGTATCGGCCGGGCGGTGGTACGGGTACTCGCCAAGCGCGGATACTGTCTCGGGCTTCTTGCCCGCGGTAGCGCCGGACTCGACGCGGCCGTTGCCGAGGTGCGTGCCGCCGGCGGTCAGGCGATGGCCATCACCACCGACGTCGCCGACTACGCCCAAGTGGACCAGGCGGCCGAGCTGGTCGAAGAACGGTTCGGTCCGATCGACGGCTGGATCAATGTCGCGTTCACCTCGTTGTTCGCGCCGTTCGCCGTCATCGGGCCCGATGAGTACCGTCGCGTCACCGAAGTGACATATCTGGGTTTCGTGCATGGAACGATGGCCGCCCTGCGGCGGATGCGCCCGCGAAACGGTGGTGTCATCGTGCAAGTCGGCTCGGCGCTGGGAGTTCGCGCGATTCCGCTGCAATCCGCTTACTGCGGCGCCAAACACGCCGTCAACGGATTCACCGAGTCGCTGCGGACCGAATTGATGCACGACGGCAGCGACGTCCGGATCACCGTGGTGCAGATGCCCGCGGTCAATACGCCGCAGTTCTCCTGGGTGCGCTCGCGGCTGGACAGGCATCCGCAGCCGGTGCCGCCGATCTATCAGCCCGAGGTTGCGGCCCGTGCGGTTGCGTACGCCCTGGATCATCCTCGGCGCAAACAGTACTGGGTGGGTGCCAGCACCGTCGGTACCATCCTGGGTCAGCGGTTGGCGCCGGCATTGCTGGACCGATACCTGGCCCGAACCGGTTATGAATCGCAGCTGACCGACCAGCCGGTGAGTTCGGACCGGCCCACCAACTTGTGGGAGCCGGTGGACGGCCCCGACGGCAGCGACTTCGGCGCCCACGGGGTGTTCGACGACAGCTCACACGGCCACTCGGCGCAATTCTGGGTCAGCCGGCACCGGTACTCGCTGCTCGGGGCCGGCCTGTTGGGGGCCGGCGCGTTGGTCGTCTCCGTCTGGGGAGGGCGCCAGGCCGCGTCCTGAACGGCGCTACTCGCGCTGCTCTTCCCGGTCCTGCTGGCTGCGAGCCTCCGCGCCGGTCATCCCGACGTCCAATGCGTCGTCCGGCGCGGTGCGGCCCACATAGATGTCGTCGCCGCGGTGTGCCCGCGAACCCGCCTCGTGCGTCTCGGGCTCGACGTCCGCTTCGGCCTTGTGCCCCTTCATCGATCGTCCCCTTCTATTGGTTGTACCGGCGACACCCCGCGTTACGTCCGGGCCTTGTGTCGCGGAATGAACTCTTGAACCTTGACTTTGATGCCCTCCCTGATCAGTCCGAAGGCGTCCTCGTCTCCCTTGAGTACCGCGGTGGCCGCGCTCTTCATCTGATCGAAGCTGGCGTGCGGCGGCACCGGCGGAATATTGGGATCGCAATGGACGTCGAGGACCATGGGCCGATCGGCGGCCAACGCCTGATCCCACGCTGGGGCGATCTGTCCGGGATCCGTCAGCGTCGCCGCCTCCAATCCCAGGCTGTGGGCGAAGCTCGCGTAATCAATGCTTGGGATGGTCTGCGACTCAGGGAATTTCGGCGCTCCCGCCATCGCTCGCATCTCCCAGGTCACCTGGTTGAGGTCGTTGTTGTGCAGAACGGCGACGATCAGCCGTGGATCCGCCCACTCCTGCCAATAGTGTGCGATCGTGATCAGCTCGGCCATCCCGTTCATCTGCATGGCGCCGTCGCCGCTGAAAACGATCACCGGCCGGTCCGGGTGGGCGAACTTTCCGCCGATTCCGTACGGCACACCCGGACCCATGGTTGCGAGGTTGCCGGACAGCGAACCGCGCATGTTGCCACGGAACTTCAGGTTGCGCGCATACCAGTTCGCCGACGAGCCGGAGTCCGCGGTGACGATCACGTTGTCCGGCAACTTCGGCGAAAGCTCGTGGAACAGCCGCATCGGGTTGATCGGATCGGCTGCGACCCCGGCTTCCATCGCCATGGTCTCCCACCACCGTTGCACGTTCTTCTCCACGGTCTCCCGCCACGACCGGTCAGCCTTGCGTTCGATCAGCGGGATCAGTTCACGCGCCGTCGCCGCGGCATCGCCGACGAGGTTGACCTCGTTGGGATAACGCATTCCGATCAGCGCGGGGTCGATGTCGATCTGCACTCCGCGCGCCTGGTCGTAGCCGGGCAGGAACTGCGTGTACGGAAAGCTGGAGCCGATGGTCAGCAACGTGTCGCAGTCGCGCATCAACTCGTAACTCGGGCGGGTGCCCAGCAGACCGATTCCGCCGGTTACCCAGGGCAGCTCGTCGGAGAGCACATCCTTGCCCAGCAGCGCTTTGGCGACACCGGCGCCCAACAGCTCAGCCAGCTCGGTGATCTCGTCGACGGCTCCCTTCGCACCACATCCGACGAGCATGGCGACCCGCTCACCGGCATTGAGTACGTCGGCGGCACGCTGCAATCCGTCGCGGGCGGGCCCGATCTTCGGCCACTCGAAGCCCAGGCTGGAGGGAACCATCTTGAAGTCGTGAGTGGGCGGCGAGTATTCCAGCTCCTGAACGTCGGCGGGGATGATGACCGCCGTCACCGTGCGCTTGGTCAGTGCGGTCCGGATCGCGCGGTCGAGCACATTGGGGAGCTGCTCGGGCACCGTGACCATCTGCACGTACTCGCTGGCCACGTCCTTGTACAGGCTCATCAGGTCGACTTCTTGCTGATAGGAGCCGCCCATCGCGCTGCGGTTGGTCTGGCCGATGATGGCCAGCACCGGCACCCGGTCGAGCTTGGCGTCGTAGAGGCCGTTGAGCAGGTGGATCGCGCCGGGCCCCGATGTCGCCGCACACACCCCCAATCGCCCGCTGAATTTCGCGTAGCCCACCGCTTCGAAGGCACACATCTCCTCATGGCGGGCCTGCACGAACTTCGGCTCGTTGTCAGCGCGCCCCCACGCGGCCAAAAGACCGTTGATGCCGTCGCCGGCGTAGGCGAACACCTTGTCGATCTCCCAGTCACGTAGCCGTTCCAACACGAAGTCGGACACCAGGGTGCTGGCCATTACGCACCTCTTTCTTGGTTCACGAGCGGATATTCCACAGCAGCGGTTACCCACCGAGCGTGCTACTTAGACGTCCGTTCCCGGCCGCCGACCGCTCTACGTGCGCTACGCAGGTCAGCGACGAGCTGCTCGTAGGCGTCCTGCCGACCGTCGCTGCGATCACGCAGCACCGACGAAGGATGCACGGTCGCCACCACCAGCGGCCGGGTCGGCACGGTGACCGCCACCGCGGCGGGCAGATCCAGCACCTCGCCGCGGCAGGTGGAAACCCGGAAGCCGGTGCCCAGCAGACACTGCGCCGCCGTCGCGCCCAAGCAGACGATTCCGCGCGGACGCACCGCCTCGATCTCGGCGAGCAGCCAGGGCCGGCAGGCGACGACCTCGGTTCGGCCGGGCTTCTGGTGTATGCGCCGCTGGCCCTCCTTGCGGGTGAACTTGAAGTGCTTGACCGCGTTGGTCTGATACGTCTGCTCGGGCCCGATGTCGGCGTCGCGCAAGGCGCGGGCCAACAGCCGTCCGGCCGGGCCCACGAACGGCAGCCCCTCGAGGTCCTCCCGGTCCCCCGGTTGTTCCCCGACCAGCATCAGCGGCGCGTCCCGACGTCCCGCACCGAAGACCGTCTGTGACGCATTCTCATACAGCGGGCACCCGCGGCAGCCGCGTGCCGCGTCGCGCAAGGCCGCCAATGTGCGGGTCGTCGGCAGGAAGGCCGCGGCGCCCGGTTCAGGCGACGAGTTCGGGGGCAATGTCGGACTCCCAGAAATCGAAGAAGCGGTCCTGGTCCGGCCCGATCTGTTGAACGTAGATTTCCTCGAAACCGGCGTCGGTGTAGTCACGGATCCGTTCCAGATAGGGCTTGGCGTCAGGTCCGCACGGCACCACCTGCTGGACCGCGGACACCGGAACCATGCTGGCCGCCTGCTCGAAATGAGCTGGTGTGGGCAGTATTTGACCAAGCTCGCCGGGAAGCTGCTCGGTGGCCCACAGCTCGTGCGCGGTGCGAACCCCCTCGTCCCGGGTGGCGGCGTGGCATACCTTGAAGCCGGCCTGGGACGGCTTGCCGGCACCACCGGACTTCCGGAAGGCCGACAGCAGCTCCGCCGACGGCATCGCGCACTGAAAGCCGTCACCGATTCGACCGGCCAGCTGCGCGGCCGCCGGACCGAATCCGGAAACGTAGATCGGCGGCGGCTCGCTGGGCCGCGTGTAGATCTTGGCGTTTTCCACCGTGAAAAATTTGCCCTGATGGTTGATCTGCTTGCCGGTGAACAGCTGCCGGATCACCCCCACCGCTTCCTCCAGCCGTTCGAATCGCAACCGTGCCGTCGGCCAGTGTTCACCGGTGATGTGTTCGTTCAACGCCTCGCCGGTGCCCACACCCAACACGAAGCGGCCATCGAGTTGGGCGGCGCTGGTCGCGGCCGCCTGGGCGATCACCGCGGGATGGATCCGCACGATGGGGCAGGTGACCGCGGTGGTGACCGGCAACGCGCAGGCTTGCGACAGCGCCCCGATGACCGACCACACGAACGGACTGTGCCCCTGGCGGTCGGTCCACGGATGGAAGTGGTCGGAAATCCAGAGACGTTCGAATCCGACGGCTTCGGCCCGAACCGCTTGGCGCACCAATTCGGTGGGACCGAATTCCTCGCAGGACAGGAAGTAGCCGAAAGATGTCATGGCCACCGCATACCCGCCGCGCCGGGGATTAACCGCCGCGGTCGTCGGGTAGCCGATGCGGGTCAACGAACGTGCACGACTGAGGGGAGCAGTGATGACTGCGATGACGAGTTCATCCGGTTGGCCGAAGGCATGATGACGAACCGTCGCACCCGAAGCCGACCGTCCCGGTGGCGATGTGCTGCCGCGGCAGCTGCGGTTGCGGCGCTGTCCGCTGGATGCGCCGCACCGGGTGCGTCGTTGGAAAGCAGCCCCGACGTGGCTCTTCGCTCGGTTGAGGTTCCGCTGTACAACCCGGTGTGGTCCTACCGTCGTCAGACGCTGGTCGCGTCGACCGATGATCACCGGTTGGCGGAGGTCTCGGCTCTCGACCAGTCCGGGACGCACACGCGGCTATCGGAGGCGCTGGAGACCGGACGCAATCTGCAGATCAGCCAGAAGAACACCGGACTGGTGCTGGTTCCGCAACCCCGGAACGGACGTGTCGCCGTGGTGGACCTGGCCAGCCTGCGGGTCGTCGAGCATTTCCAGGCCGGCCCGGCCCCGGCGTATCTGTCCGAGGATGCCGGGCAGCGGATTCTGCTCGCGTTGTCGGCCGACGGGCGCTCGGTGACACCAGTGGAGCAGTACGGCTGGCGGGCGCTTCCGACCGCGGCGATCAGCGGTGACCCGGTCGACAGCATCGACGGCGCCAACCGCGGTCGCGCAATCGATTACCACCTCTACGGGTCGTCCGGCATCCGCTATTACAAGGGGCAGTCATGGCCCGCACCGGAACGCGGCAGCCTCACGATGGACGTCGCCGCGTCGGCCGGCGACGGCACCAAGGCAACCCGCAGCTACGTCGCAAGCGAGGGCCAGGACGTGCTGTACGCGGTCGACTCCCGGCGCGGCGGGGAGGGCATGGAGGTCGTGGGACATGCTGTGTTGCCGTCGTCGCCGATCCGCTTCCTCGGCACCGACAACACGCGCGTGTACGCGGCCACCGATCACGACGTGGTGGTGCTCGAGGCGGCAAGTGTCATCGGTTATCCGGGGGGCACGATTCCGATCCTGCGGGTGATCGACTACCGCAGCGCGCTGCCGGCCGGGCCGGCACGCTCCGCGGAGGTATCGGGTATGGCCATTGGCCCGCACCGGGTATACCTGCCGCTGGCCGGCCTGCCGTATCTGGTCAGTGTGGCCAAGCCGAGGGTGTGAGGACGCGAAGCCGATGACGATCAGCGTTGACGACGACGTGGCACTGCTCACCGAGCAGGTCGAGGAACTGAAACGGCTTGGTACCGACGGGCCGGCGGGTGACGGCGAGGTGTACGACTTCAGCATCCGCTGGGGCACCGCGCTGGCAGGGCGGCTGCCGCGACTAATCCACTACTACCGCCTCGGTGCGCTCAGCGACACCGATGCGCACCGGGTGCGCACGCTGTGGGACGAACTACGCGCGGTGTCGGTGCTGGCAGTCGGCTACGGGCTGGCATGCCCGACGCTTCCCGAGCCGGCGGTCGACCCGGGCCGATACTGACACAACGAAGGGAAAATCATGGGAAAGCACGAGGCATCATCCGCCTGGCAGCCGGACCCCGGCGATGCGGTCAGCCCCGATGTTGCCGCAGCCGTCGGCGCTGAGGAGTTCGACGAAGATCGGCTTGGGCTCGATCCCCTCGAAGAGGCGATGGACCCGCCAGAAGACTGGGTGGGCAGCAACAGCTTCGGCGTGACCGTCGAGGAACAACGCGAAGGCGAGAGTCTGGAGCAGCGACTGGCCCAGGAAGAGGCCGACGATATCGACATCGACGAACTCGGCGACGGCTAAACAGCGTCCTGGTCTGCCATCTTCGCCAGGTTTTCCAGCGACTCACGAACTTCGGACTTCAGCACCCTGGCGACGAGTCGGCCGACCGGGCCACTCAGCAGCCCACCACCCAGTTCCGCGGTGAGGTGCACGTCCGATCCGCGGCGGCGGACGGACATGGTCATCGCCAGCGCGATCCGCACTCCGCCGCGCCCCCGACCGGTCAACTCGATCCTGTCAGGCTCGTCGTAGCGGGTGACTCGCCAATGGATGACATTGCGAAATCCCTTGACCTTGATCAGCGACGACACCTCGGTGCCCTGGCCGACCGTTGCCGGCACAGCGCTGCGCCAGCCGCCGAAGATCGTCATCCACTCATCGAACCGAGGCAGATCCGAGGCGATCCGCCACGCGGACTCGGGCGTGAGATCAGATGCCGCCGTTACCTCGACTTTGGCCACCGGCGCTACCCGCGGACCGCCGCATCCTCATCGACGTCGGAAGTCGGTAGCTCGCGAATCAACCCCGAACAGAAGGCCGCCAGGTCATCCGGTTTGCGGCTCGACAGCAGCGGGGCCGTGTCCGCGTCGCAGCGGACGAATTCGGCGTCGACCCAGTCGCCGCCGGCGTTGCGGATATCGGTCTGCAGGCTCGGCCAGGAGGTAATCCGACGACCGGCGAGCACGTCGGCCTCCACCAGGGTCCACGGCCCGTGACAGATCACCGCCACCGGTTTTCCGGCAGCGAAGAATTCTTTGGCGAACGCGACCGCGCGGGGTACGGTGCGGAGCTGATCGGGGCTGGCCACGCCGCCCGGAAGCACCAAGGCATCGAACTCGTCGGCCGAGACGTCGTCGACCACGCGGTCGACATCGTATTGATCGCCCCGATCCAGGTGGTTGAACGCCTGGATCTTGCCGCGCGCCGTCGACACCAGCGTCGCCTCGGCACCGGCCGCGGTGACCGCTCGCCAGGGCTCGGTGAGTTCGACTTCCTCGACACCCTCCGGTGCCGCCAGGAACGCAACTTTGCGACCGTTCAGACGTGTCGTCATGGGATTCCCTTCTCCGCTCGTCTGCGTGCGGATACCCGAACGCCGGCGCAATCCAAACCGCGCCTCCGTCTGGTCACGTCTGGTGGGCGCACGGATGCCCTTGGCGACGGGGCATAGATAACTCATTGCTGCAGCGACCGTTTCGCGGTTATCCACAGTTGCAATTTCATCCACAGATCCATCCGGGGTTGACCGCTCTCGAGTAGTATTCGCTCG
>NZ_JCALCW010000052.1:0-24483 GCF_059812545.1 Mycobacterium sp. NGS50 | reverse complement strand
GCTCGCGCTACCTCAGCTGCTCGCGCTACCTCAGCTCAGCCGAAGAAGACGTTGCGACGGCCGGTCAGCATCCGGTACAGCGTCTGCTGGATGGTCTCGCGCACCTGGTCGGTCAGGTCGAAGGTGACCATCGGGTCGTCGGCGGCGCCGGCGTCGTAGTCGGCGGTAGAAATCGGCTCCCCGAACGCGATCCGCCATTTCGACGGCAGCGGCACCAGCCCGGCGGGACCTGCCAGCGGGAACAGCGGCGTGATCGGGAAGTACGGCAGCCCGAGCAGCCGGGCCAGCAGCTTGACGTCGGCCAGCATCGGGTAGATCTCTTCGGAGCCGATGATCGAGCAGGGCACGATCGGCGCCTTGGCCCGCAACGCGGCCGACACGAAGCCGCCACGGCCGAAGCGCTGCAGCTTGTAGCGATCCCGGAAGTGTTTGCCCAGACCCTTGTAGCCCTCGGGGAACACGGCGGTCAGTTCCCCGGCGGCCAGCAGCCGGTGCGCGTCGGCGGTGCACGCCCGGGTATGGCCGGCTTTGCGCGCGGCCGGGCCGATCACCGGCAGATCGAACACCAGGTCGGCGGCCAGCAGTCGCAGATCGCGGTGGGCGGGGTGCTCGTCGCGCACCGCCACCGAGGTCATCAGCGCATCCATCGGCAGCACCCCGGCGTGGTTGGCCACCACCAGGGCGGCCCCGGTGTCCGGCAGATTCTCGATGCCGCTGACTTCGACCCGGAACCACGAGTTGAAGAAGAACCGCAGCACCGGCAGCGCCACCGCGTTGGTGAAGTGCGGGTCGAAGCCGTACTCGTCGACGCTGTAGTCCCCGGTGAACCGCTGCCGGAGGAATTCGGCGACCGCAGCCACCCGCTGGGCGAACTCGTTGGGGGACGGTTCAGCACCCGCCGTTCCTTCGCGGAGTTGGTCGATGTCGCGGATGACGGCGTCGATCTGTTCGGCGCGTTCTTTCCCGTCGACCAGAACCGACGGATGCCGACGCACCGCTTCAGCTCGCCGATCCGCTCGCCGCTGCGCTGCGGCACGGCTCGGATTACTGTGCAGCGGAATGACTTTCGCTTTGGAATCGCCTGCCACGTACCTACCTCCCCTCCCCTCTACGGAACATTTATGCGCGGCCACCCCACCGCTGAGCCACCGCCACGGCGCGGCGCTCCAATGAGCCTACCCACAGCGGGTCGATGATCGGAGAGAGATTACGACCGCGCAGGTAATCCTCGAACGCCTCGGCTGTCGACCACTTCGGGCTGTAGCCGAGATCGTCTCGCATTCTAGTCGTGTCCATCACCCGACCAAAGCGCAAATAGTCCAGTTGTTCACGATTAATCTCGTTGTAACGATTGGCCCGGCGCAGCGAATCCACGGCCCACAGGCCCAATCCGGGGACCGGCACCGGGATGCGGCCCGCCCGCCGGATCGCCTGCGACATCATGATGATGCCGCCGGCACCGATGTTGAAGGTGCCGGCCTTGCCGGCCATGGTGGCGCGCTCCAAGGCCCCCAGCGCGTCCTGCTCGTGCAACAGCTGCAGCCGCGGGTCGCGGCCGAGGACCGTCGGGACCAGCGGACCGGCCAGATACCGGGACAGCGCGGTGTCCATGGCCGGACCGATCATGTTGGCCAGCCGCAAGATGGTGACCGCGATGTCCTGGCGACGACGCCCCAGCCCGCGGGCATAGCCCTCGATGTCGATGCTGTCGCGGGGGAAGCCCGGTCCCGGTGGCCGGTGGCTGGTGCTGTCCTCGGTGAAGAGCACCGGATCACGCGGGCTGGACCCGTACACCTCCGAGGTCGACTTCAAGATCACCCGGCGCACCGACGGCGCCTTCTGGCAGGCCGCGAACAACTGCATCGCGCCCATCACGTTGAGTTCCTTCAACGCCGCCCCGGCGCCCGACCGCGGCGCGAACGAGGCCGCCGCCGCATGCACCACGGTGTCGACCTCGCCGTTGCGGATCACCTTGGCGATGAAGGGATTGCGGATGTCGGCCCGCACGAACTCCGCGCGCCCCATCCGGCGCAGCATGTCCTTGCTGGGCGCGATCGCGTCGACCGCGATGACCTTGTCGATCAGCGGGTTCTGGATGAGGCGGGCGGTCAAGTAGCCGCCGAGGAACCGGCAGGCACCGGTCACCAACACGACCTTGGGGTAGTGCCGGATATCGCTGGCGCCGCCGCCGGGTGGGGGGGCCGCTGAATCCATCTCGATAGCCTAACGGCCGCGTCGCGCTTGGGCAGCGCGAGCCGCGGTCCGGTGGCAGTCGCGGGTTACTTACCGAGTTTTCTGCGTTGCACCCGGGTGCGACGAAGCAGCTTGCGGTGCTTCTTCTTCGACATGCGCTTGCGCCGCTTCTTGATGACTGAACCCATGAACTCCGCTATCTAACTCTGCCTGCGCCTCGCGCGGCCGGCTGCTGAATCGTCTCGCACACCTTACCTGGGCGGGTGGGCGGAACGGAAAACCGCTCTGTGCTGCAGTGACCTGTCGGTCCTCACCGAGGCCGCGCCGAGGGCGTCGTGTGCGCCCGGGACGGGTCTCCGTCGCGGTTTCGACGCACAGCGCGCAGACTCAACCCGGGCCCCGTCGGGACCCGGGTTATCTGCCAGGGCGTTCGAATCAGCCGGCGTCGAAGTAGGAGGTCTCCAACAGGTCGTGCACGGCCTTGGCGTGCACCCGGAAGGACCGTCCGACCCGCACCGCCGGCAGTTCGCCGTTGTGCACCAACCGGTACACGGTCATCTTGCTCACCCGCATCAGTGCCGCCACCTCAGCCACGGTGAGAAATTGCGTCTTGCCCTGCTGCCCGTCCGGCGACACCGATCTCCCGCCAGCCGAGTCACGCGCCGAAGGCCCGTTCATTGCCGTCATCGCAACCCAATCCGATCAGGCATCTGCGATCCCAGCGGCTTCCCCTCCGCCGACACCCACAAATGCATACAGAGAGGAGAATAGCGGGACCAATGGGGTTTCTGCGACTGGTGTGGACCAATTCGTCAAAATTCGCTGAATTACTCCGATGTAATTCTTAGCTGCTCAGAGCGTGTTTTTGCGGCCTGGACTGCGGCGTCGAGCGCTGCCCGGACCCCGCCGCGCTCCAGTTCGCGCAACGCCGCGGCCGTGGTGCCGCCGGGCGAGGTGACCGTCGCCCGCAGCTGCGCCGGGCTGGTGTCCATTTCGCCGCCGGCGCTGGTCCCGATCCGGGCCAGCAGCATCTCCGCCGATCCGGCCATGGTCTGCACCACCAGCCCGGTGGCCACCTCGCGACTCAGCCCCACCCCGACCGCGGCGTCCACCAGGGCTTCGACCATCAGGAAGAAGTACGCCGGACCCGATCCGGACACCGCGGTCACCGCGTCCATCTGGACCTCCGCGATGGTCAGCACGTCGCCGAAGCTGCCGAACATCGCCTCGATCTCCTTGAGCTGTTCGGCGGTGGCGAATCGGCCCTTGGACAGCACGCTGACGCCCTTGCCGACCAGCGACGGCGTATTGGGCATCACCCGCACCACCGGCGTACCGGCCGACAGTTTGGACTCCAGATGGCCGGTGCTCACGCCGGCGGCGATGCTGACGAACACCTGCTCGGGGCGGTCGTCCTCGGCCTTGGCAAGGGCGGCGGCGATCTCGCCGACCACCGCGTCGACGTCGCCGGGCTTGACCGCGATGATGACGTACGCCGCCGTCTCGACCGCTTCGGCGACCGAGGTCACCAGCACCGAATAGGTCTCCGACAGGTGGCGGGCGCGGTCAGGCATTTTCTCCGCCACCACCAGGTCCTTGACCTGGTGGCCCGCCTTCAACAGTCCCGATAGCAGCGCTTCACCCATGCCGCCGCAACCGATAAACGCGATTCTGGCCATGCCGCCCAGCATGTCAGACCGGCGGGGCGCCCGCCGCGCAGCGGGTCGTTGACGGTGCGCTCACGGCGGCATTTGGCGTTGAGTCAACGTGAGGGGTCGCCCCAGCCGCGGGCCGCCCGGCTACGGCGTGGGCACCATCGCCAGCTGGCGGCTCTGCACGATGATGCGGCCCTGACAGTCGACGACGGTGTGGTCCTCGTCGAACCAGTCCTGCCCGATCTGCACCGTCGTGCAGATCACCCGCAGCCAGCCGTCGGCCGGAACGGCCCGTAGGTAGGCGGTCAGCTGCACGGTGGGCGCCCAGCCGCTGCGGTTGACCGCGAACGTCACCGGTGCCGACACGTCGCCGCACAGCAGGGCGAACAGCACATCGGGCGCGGCGTCCTTGGGACGCACCCACATCTCGATCACCGGCGGACCACCGTCGGAGCGCGGTCCCAGGGTGGTCAGCGCCGGCCGGATGTCGCAGCCGTGCGCCAGGTGCACGATGTGCTCCATCGGGTGGCCGGGGCCGATCGCCGCCAGGCCGGGCGGCGGCTCGGGCGTCATCAACGCCACCACCGGGTTGAACGACAGCAGCGGCGGCGCCTGGTGTTCGGGCTCCCCCAGCGTGACGACGGCGCGCACCGCGGTGCGGTCGCCCTGGTTGAGTTCGACGTCGACGAGGCTGATCCGTCGGCCGCGCTTGCGCACCGTGGCCACCAGGCGCATGGGGCCCGGATCCGGCGCCCACAGATAGCTGCTGGACACCGCAACCGGCTGCAGTCCCCCGCCGTGCGCGCTGCGCGCGGCGTTGGCGCACAGCGCCAGCATGGCGCCGCCGTGCACCTTCGGGCCGATCGTCCAATGCTCGTTGAGCTCCCCGTCGAACAGCGCCACATCGCCCTCCCCGCCGCCGACGGGGACCAGCTTCATGGCGTCGGTGAACAGCGTCGATCCGCTCGTGGTCATAGGGGCCAGGTCTCCTCGGGGCTCATCACGCGGTCAGCGCAGCAAATGGGTCCGTGCGAACTGCAGCGACTCTTTCAGCAGGTTTTCCCGTTCGTGCGCCGAACGCGCACCCGAGGTCGTCACCTCCAGCACCACGTGCCCGGCGAAGTCGCTGGCGGCCAGCATCTGGCAGACCTCGACGGTGGGCTGGCCGCCCCGCCCGGGCACCAGGTGCTCGTCGGCGGGCAGTCCGTTGCCGTCGCACAGGTGCAGGTGAACCAGGCCCGAGCCCATCTGCCGGGCCATGTCCAACGCGTCGGTGCCCGCCGTCGCGGTGTGGGAGAGGTCCAGCGTGTAGTGGGCGTAGTTGCCGTCCAGCGGGTTGTAGGACGGCGCGAACGCCGAGATCGCCGCGCCCGGGCCGCCCCCGCGCCGACGCATCCGCTCCAACGACTGCCCGGCGCCGAAGAATCGATCCGCCCGGAACGGGAACATGTTCTCCACGGCCACCATGACGTCGCTGCTGGCTTCCAGGGCCGCGACTTGGTCGGCGAACCCGTCGGCGTAGCGGCGCTGCCACCGGAACGGCGGATGCACCACGACGGTCTGTGCCCCGAGGCGTTCGGCGGTGCGCACACTGCGCTCCAGCTTCGGTATCGGGTTGGCGCCCCACACCCGCTGCGAGATCAGCAGGCAGGGCGCATGAACCGACAGCACCGGCATGCCGTAGCGCCGCGACAGTTTGGCCACCGCGGCGACGTCCTGGCTGACCGACTCCCCCCACACCATCAGCTCGACGCCGTCGTAGCCCAGCTTGGCGGCGTACGCGAACGCGGCCTCGGTCTTCTCCGGGTAAACCGAGGCCGTCGACAGGCCGACCTTGATGGCGGGGCGCACGCGGTGTCTTCGTGGTGGCGTGGGCGTCTAGCCCGACTGCAACAATGCGAGCGGCCCGAGCGTGATCAGCAGGCCCACCGCGACGGCGATCAGCGTGCTGGTGGTGTCCACCGTCTTGCGCACCACCTGCACCGCCGTGACCAGGCCGAGTGTCACCAGCACCGACAGCACCAGGGCGACGATGTTGTTCCACTGCCAGAGCCGGTCGAACGCGATGAACAGCCCGGCACCGAAAGCCACCGCCAGCATCGACTGCAGGACGACCACCCCGCCGCGCAGCACCGCGGCGCCCAGCGACTCGGGCTCCTCGTACTCGGCCAGGTCGGCCTCGATCTCGGTGTGGTCCTCGTCGAGGTCGATCGGGTCGGCCGCGTCGAATGCGGTCAGCTCCGCGTCGTCCGGCTCGGGACCGGCCAGATCGTCGACGGCGACCTCGTCGTCGAGGAGGCCGCCGTCGTCCTCGGCGAGCACATCGCCGAAGTCCGCATCGAGGTCATCGCCGAGTTCCTCCCGATCGTCGTCGAGGGCCGGGACGTCGGCGTCACGCCGTTTACCGAAGAACGACCGGGGGCCGCGCAAGAACGAGCGTACATACGCCGAATCTTCGGCCGGCGGCTCGACGTCGCGGACCTCGGTGTCCATCACGTCGACTTCGATGTCGGTGAAGTTGTCGGCCGGATCCGGGCTCATCAGCTCGGCGTCGGACAGGTCGGCTTTGCGCAGCGGGCGTGGGTAGGCGCTGCGCTGTGGTCCGGCGCCGGGGGTGACATGCGGCGGCGATTCCGGCCAGCGCGGCCCGGGCTCGTCCCAGTGCACGGTGTCGAGGGGTTCGCCGGGGGTCTCGTCAGCGACCGGCGCGTCGGGTTCCGGTTCGGTTTCCGACGGTGCGTCATCGCCCTCGCGGATTACCGGGATCTCGCCGGTCAATTCAGCGACGGTCACCGCGTCACTGTTGCCGCGCCGACGCCGGCGACGGGTGGTCACCGACGGCGACCCGATCGTGCCGTTCTTCGCCAGCAACTCGGCAACCGAAATCGGCCGGGTGGCAGCGCCGTCGGCGCCCTCAGAGTCGAAATGTGGTCCAGTCATCGTTTGTTGCCTCTCGATCGGTCGGCCGCGCTCCGATCAACTGCCAGGCTTCCAGCATCCCGCACCGAGTTCCCCATGAATGACGTTTCCATCAAGGCGGTTCCGTCGGCTTCGCTGTCCAGTTTGCGCAAGATCAGGCCTTCCCGCAGCGCCCACGGGCAGATGTCCACCGATTCGATCGACAGTGCTCGCATGCTCGCCTCGGCCACCAACGCTCCCGCTACGATCTGCGGCGCTCGCTCGGCACTGACTCCTTCCAACTCCGCACGATCGGCCGCCGTCATCCTAGAGATGAATGATATGAGCTGCCTAAGACCGCTCGCGGTCAATGTCCGCTTCACTCGCGGCCCGGCAGCCGAGGGTGCCGCGCCGGTCAGACGGGCCAGCGAGCGAAAGGTTTTGGAGCTCGCCACCGCGAGATCGGGGGCACCGGCCTCGAGCACCGTCGCGCTGGCCTTGGCGAGTTCGGTGTCCAGCCAGTCGCGCAGCATCGCCACCCGGCGCCGGCCCGGCGGGTCTTCCTGCAGCCACTCGCGGGTCAGCCGCCCGGCGCCCAGCGGCAGCGACAACGCCACCTCGGGCTCCTCGTCCACGCCGTTGGACAACTCCAGCGAGCCGCCCCCGATGTCGAGGTTGATGATGCGTCCCGCGCTCCAGCCGTACCAGCGCCGCACCGCCAGGAACGTCAGCCGCGACTCGTCGACACCCCGCAATACCTGCAGGTCGACGCCGGATTCGCTGCGGACCCGGGCAAGCACGTCCTCGGAGTTCTGCGCGTCGCGCACCGCGGAGGTGGCGAACGCCATGAGCTCGGCACAGCCCGAGCTGGCCGCGATCTTGGCGAATTCGTCGATCGTCGCGACCAGCTTGTCGGCGCCGCGGCGGGTGATCTTGCCGGAGCTGTCGGTGGCCTCGGCGAGCCGCAACGCGGCCTTGGTCGAGCTCATCGGCGTCGGATGTCCGCCCCGGTGGGCATCCACCACCAGCAGATGCACCGTGTTGCTGCCCACGTCAAGCACACCTAATCGCACGAAGATAACCTAGCCCGGCCACGATGCGGTCCGTGTAGCGGACCGAGCAGGAGCCGGGCAATCAGCCCCGTCGGCGCGCGGTTCTTCCCGACGAGCAGACACGAAATCGCGCGATTCGGGTCGCGATCGTGCGATTCCGCGTCTGCTCGCAAATGGGCCCAACACCCGGCGAGTGTGCGGATTGATACGCCTTGAGCGGCGTGTTGGGTATCACGCCGCACACTCGGTCAAATTTTCATCCTCCACCACGGGCGCAGCCCCCTGGATAGCTGCGCGCGCGGTACGGTTAGGCACCGTGGCAGCCACGGATCCAGCCCATCCGGGCGAAGTCGAATTGGACTTCCCCCGCGAGTGGGTGGAGTTCTACGACCCGGACAACCCCGAACACCTCATCGCAGCCGACCTGACCTGGCTGTTATCGCGGTGGACCTGCGTGTTCGGCACCCCGGCATGTCAGGGCACCGTCGAGGGTCGCCCTGATGACGGCTGCTGTTCGCACGGCGCGTTCCTGTCCGACGACGACGACCGCGCCCATCTCGACGATGCGGTCAAGTCGCTGACGGATGCCGATTGGCAGTTCCGCGATAAAGGTCTGGGCCGCAAGGGGTATCTGGAGCGTGACGAGCACGACGGCGAGCCCGCGTTCCGCACCCGCAAGTACAAGGGCGCGTGCATCTTCTTGAACCGTCCGGGTTTTGCGGCCGGACCCGGCTGCGCATTGCACAGCAAGGCACTCAAGCTGGGTGTGGAGCCGCTGACCATGAAGCCCGAGGTGTGTTGGCAGTTGCCGATCCGACGCACCCAGGAGTGGGTGACCCGCCCGGACGGCAGCGAGATTCTCAAGACCACCGTCACCGAATACGACCGCCGCGGCTGGGGCGCCGGCGGCGCTGATCTGCACTGGTATTGCACCGGTGACCCGGCCGCCCATGTCGGCACCAAGCCGGTGTGGCAGAGCCTGGCCGCCGAACTCACCGAACTGCTGGGCGAGAAGGCCTACGCCGAGCTGGCGGCAATGTGTAAGCGGCGCGGCGGGCTGGGCCTGATCGCGGTGCATCCGGCCACCCGGGCCGCCGAGTAGCGCCCCGCCGCGGTCGATATTGCGTCCAGGGTCGTGAATCCGCGAAAACCACAACCCTGGACGCAATTTCACCGCCCGTCCGGGGCCGGTGACCGCGCGCGCGTCAGCCCTGCGGGTAGGCGCGGGTGAAGACCTCGACCATCCGCCGGGCGCTGGCCTGCACATAGTCTTCTACGGCGGCGGCGGCCGCGTCGACGTCACCGCACTGCACCGCGTCGGTGATGGCGGTCAGACCGGCCAGCACGGCGTCGGCGTCGGCGTAGGCGGCGGTCAACACGTGTTCACGGCCACCGAAGGCGTCTTCGACCCATCGATACAGCAGCCCGAGTGCCCGATTGCGGGTGCCGTGCACCAGCACCCGAAAGAACGCGAGGTCGCTTTCCTGGCGGGATTCGGCCGTCGTGGCCTGCCGCACCGCGTTCAGCGCCGTGCGCAGCGCCGCGGCGTCGTCGGGTCCGCTGCGCAGCGCGGCCAGGCGCCCGATGGTGGCGCCGAACGCCGAGCGGACCTCCAGCACCTCGGCGAGGAAGTCGGGCCCGAGCCGGCGCACCAGCGCCTCGACCACGGCCGGATGGGTCAGCCCCGCCGGATCGCGCACCACGTTGCCGCTGCCGTGGCGCGCCTCGATCAGCCCCATGTGCTGCAGCCGGGCCAGCGCCTGCCGCAGTGAGGTGCGGTTCACCCCCAGCTGTTCGGCCAGGTCACGCTCGGGGGGCAGCACCGATCCGGGCGGGAACGCCCCGTCGAGGATCGCGTCGGCGATGGATGTCGCGATCTGTTCGTCCAGGCGCTGACGGTCGGGCGGCAAAAGCGGGCTTGACTGGTTCATTGGCTCAACCAATATAGTGGATCGTGCGGGCTGCGCAGCGCAGCACGCCGTGGAGGTGGACCGGTGGACGACGACCTGCGCACTGCGGCAGCGCCGCGCTGGCGCGGCCAGCCCGGCCGCCTGGAGGTCTGGTACGCCACCCTGTCGGATCCGGCGACCGGCACCGCGCTGTGGCTGCACCACGAGG
The DNA here is from genome assembly GCF_059812545.1 of Mycobacterium sp. NGS50. NCBI lineage: Bacteria > Bacillati > Actinomycetota > Actinomycetes > Mycobacteriales > Mycobacteriaceae > Mycobacterium > Mycobacterium sp. NGS50. The sequence goes on along the minus strand of NZ_JCALCW010000052.1, from coordinate 14,567 downwards.
TGGTGGCCCCGCCGGCCGGGGCGGGCCGGCCCTACCAGCACGGCTGGGCAACCTGGTTCCCGGCCGACGACCCGCCGGTGACCGGGCGATTCGGCCCCGAACCGGTGCAGCCCGCCGCGGAGCCGGACTGGTTCACCAGTACCGGCACCCGGGTCGCAATGCGGGAACTGGCCGGGCGGGCCGGATCACTGGGTTGGGACCTGGGCTGGAACGACGCCGCCGCACCGCTGTGGACGTTCCCCCGGCCGGCCTGGACCCGCGAGGTGCTGCCCGGCGCCCAGGTGGTGATCGCCCCGACCGCCGACTTCCACGGCGCACTGACCGTCGGCGACACGAACCACCCGGTCGACGGCTGGCGCGGCAACCTGGCGCACATCTACGGCCACGGCAACGCGCGGCGGTGGGGGTGGATCCATGCCGATCTCGGCGGCGGCGACGTGCTGGAGGTGGTGACCGCGGTGTCGCACAAGCCAGGCCTGCGCCGGCTGGCGCCGTTGGCGTTCGTCCGGTTCCGCATCGACGGAAAGGGCTGGCCGGCTGTGGGTCTGCCGGCGCTGCGGCTGAGAACCACGCTGGATGTGCGGCAGTGGCAACTGGCGGGCCGCATCGGTCGGCGTCGGGTCCTCATTCGGGTGGAACAGCCCGAAAACCGCTGCGTGAGCCTGCAATACACCGACCCCGACGGTGCGACCGCGGTGTGCACCAATACCGAGCAGGCCGACGTTCATGTCGAAATCGGCGAGCGTAGCTGGTCGGTGCGCGGCCACGCCGAGGTCGGGCTGCGCGGAGACGACGCCCCCGCCGTCAACGAAAGGACACCCTGATGAGTTTTCTTCTCGACCCGCCGATGCTGGTCGCCTCGGGTGTGCTGATCGAGCGGGGCCTGCCCGAACCGCAGCGCGACGCCGCCGAGGCCGCCACCCTGGGTGTGTTCTTCGGCGGATCGTTCGGGCTGTACAACAACGTGCCCGGTCTCGGGCTGCTGTGGCGTCCGTTCCGGGCCCGCAACGGACGCGACTTCATGTGGAACAGCGGCGTATTCGGGGTGCAAACCGAGGAACTCGACTGGCCGATGCACGCCACCGCCGGTGCCATCTTCGCCACGTACCCGTTCTTCCTCAAACTCGGCCGCCGGCTCGGGCGACGCCGATGAGCCGGCTGACCGAGGCGGCCATCGCCTCGGTCGGCGCTGCCCTGTTACCGCCCGAGCACGGCGGACCGGCTCCCACGCAGTTCGTCGAGCGGGTCGAGCGCTATGTGTCGCAATTGCCGGCGCCCTCGCGGCTGGCGGTGCGCGGGGGGCTGCTGGCGCTGGCGGCGTCGAGCTATCTGCGCACCGGGCGGTCGCTGAATCGGCTGGACCCCGCTGCCCGCGCGGCTGTGCTGCACCGCACGGCCGCGGTGAGCCCGGATGCCGGGGCGGCCGTCGACGGTCTCAAGGCGATTCTGTTGCTGGCCAACGGCGCCGACAGCTACGCCGACGAGCTGCTGGCCCGCGCGCAGGAACACGACCCGGCCCGCCCCGACGCGGCGCTGACCCTCACGCCGTCGGCGCAGGTCCCGTCGGTGGTGACGGCCGACGTGGTGATCGTCGGCTCCGGCGCGGGCGGGGCGATGGCGGCCCGGACCTTGGCCCGCGCCGGGCTGAATACCGTTGTGCTCGAGGAGGGCCGGCGCTGGACGGTCGAGGAGCTGCGCACCCGGCACCCGATCGACCGGTACGCCGGGCTGTATCGCGGCGGCGGGGCCACCGTCGCGCTGGGACGCCCCCCGGTGGTGCTGCCGATCGGGCGGGCTGTCGGCGGCACCACCGTGGTCAACTCCGGCACCTGCTTTCGGCCGCCGGTCGCGGTACAGGAGCACTGGCGCGACGACTTCGGCTGGGAGCTGGCCGATCCCGGGGTGTTGGCCGGCCACCTCGACGAGGTCGAACGGACCCTGCAGGTCGCGCCGGTGCCGTTGACGGTGATGGGCAGCAACGGGCGGCTGCTGCTCGACGGCGCCGAGGTGCTGGGCTGGCCGGCGGCCCCGATTCCGCGGAACGCGCCGGGTTGTGGCGGCTGCTGTCAGTGCGCGATCGGCTGCCCGCGCAACGCCAAGTTCGGAGTCCACCTCAACGCGCTGCCGCAGGCATGTGCGGCCGGAGCCGCCATCATCACCGATGCTCGTGTGCACCGGGTGCTGCATTCAGCCGGGCGTGCCCGCGGAGTGCGGGTCACCCGCCCCGACGGCACCAGGTTCGAGGTGCACGCCGAGATCGTCGTTGTCGCCGCGGGCGCCACCGAAACCCCGGCCCTGTTGCGGCGCAGCGGGTTGGGCGACCATCCGCGGTTGGGGCGCAATCTCGCCGTGCATCCGGCCGTGCCGCTGGCGGGACGCTTCGACGACGATGTGTTCGCCTGGCGCGGCGTGCTGCAGAGCGCCGCGGTGCATCAGCTGCACGAATCCGACGGGGTGCTGATCGAGGCGACGTCGACGCCTCCGGGGATGGGTTCGATGACGTTTCCCGGCTACGGCGCCGAATTGCTGCACTGGCTGGAGCATGCCCCGCAGATCGCGATGCTCGGGGCGATGGTCGCCGACCGCGGTGTCGGCCGGGTGCGCAGCGTGCGGGGTCAGCCGGTGCCGCTGTACCCGATCGCCGCGGCCGACAGCGCCAAGCTGATGCTCGCGATCGGCGCGATGGGCCGGCTGCTGTTCGCCTCGGGCGCGGTCGAAGTGTTGACCGGGCTGCCGGTCGCGCCGACGGTGACGTCGGTGACGGAGCTGGACGACGCGCTGGCCCGGAGCAACCCGAAAAGCCTGCACATCGCCGCATTCCATCCCACCGGCACGGCGGCCGCCGGGGCGGACGCGCAGCGCTGCCCGGTCGACGCGACGGGACGGTTGCGCGGGGTCGACGGGGTGTGGGTCGCCGACGCGTCGATCCTGCCCAGCAGCCCCGAGGTCAACCCGCAGCTGTCGATCATGGCGACGGCGTTGGCGGTGGCCGACCAGGTGCTCGGGGCATGAACGTAATGCATTGATTGCCAGTGCACCCGGCCCCGGACCGCTACCATTGACGCCGTGGCCAGCAAACCTAGACGACTCGGCTGCGGGCTGTTGTTCGCGGTCACGGTCACCGGGGCGTGTCTGCTCACCGCGCCGGTGGCCAGCGCCCACGACCCGGAATGTGACGTGATGATGCCGGTGGGCAATCAGCTTGAGGCCAGCTTCGACCAAGTTGAACCGCAAGGGGTTACCCCGCCCGGTCTCGGGAACCAGATCCGTCAGGACGAGGCGCCGCTGTATCAGCTGTCCGGTCAGACCGCGATCGACTTGCGGAACTGGTCGGACATCTTGGCCTCCAAACTCAACCACGATGGCCGCTACGCGCAGGCGGGTTCCGACGAGCTATGGCTGGCAGCCGATTTGGGTGCCGCGCGCAGCCACCTGCACTGGGCGCGCCAATACTGCGCGTGGTGGTCGGACTACTGGGGTTGAGGCCCGAGCGGTCGACAGCCGTTAGACCCCACCGTATTCCGGGCGCAGCGAACCGGCCAGCGCCGACAGCGGCACCTGGATGTTGACCGCTCCGCCGTCCATCGACCACACCAGCGGGTCACCGGGCCGCGAGGTGTGCGGCGCCGAATTCTCCCGCTGCATCGGCACATCGGGCATGTACAGGATCAGGTTGTCCGGCGTCAACGCGAACGCGTGATAGCTGCCGCTGTAGCCGGGGCCCTCCGGACCAGGTTGCCAGTGCTCGACAGTGAACGGGTAACTGCCCGGCGCGTGCGGCGGGGCGGCGGCATCCAGGGCCGCCGGCAGGATCGGTGCCGCGGCCGGCGGGATTGCAGCCATCGGGTCGACACCCGGCTTGAACAAATCGGCCAGCGCCAGCCGACGCCCTTGGGCCATATCGAACACAAATGAGCGGTAGGCGTTGTTGGGCTGTATCCCGAACGGCTCGAAGTCCTCGTGCACGATCAGCGACTGCACCGATCCCGGGCCGGAATAGAGCTGGTAGTCGGCGGTCGCGCTGCTGTCGCGTGGGGTCTCAGCGCCGCTGGCACGCCAACCGTCCATGAGTTTGTGATAGAAGCCGCGCACCACTGGAGCCGATGTCGGATTGTCGATCATCGCCCCGGGCAGGTCGAAGGAGATCAACCGCTCCGCCTGGCGCTGCGAGACCACCACCGTGGTGCACCGCGCGCCATCCCAGGTCGCGCCGAGTTCGCCGCAGAACTGTTCGACCGATGCGCTGGCCGCCGGTGCTGTCCATAGGGCCAGCGCCGCCGCCAGGCTCATCACCGGCGCCGTCATCCTCATAGTTTGTCTCCGGGAACGACTTTGCTGGCCAGCCAACGACCGTCGACCTTCTCCATGGTGATCGCCATGCCGACCACCTCGGTGGCCGGTGCCGGCGGCTCCGGCGAACCCGGCGCCGGCGCCGGCGGCTGCTGCGGCACGGCTGCGCTGGTGAACGATTCCTTCACGAACATCAGCACCTCGACCGTGTTGCCGTTCACCGATTCGATCGCGGAGCGCACGACGGTGCCCCGTGTGGTCACCTTGTTCTCGATCAGCATCGCCCGCAACTGCGAGATGCTTCGGACATAGCGTTCTTTGAACTCCCCGGTCGACCCGTCGCTGATGGCGTCGATCGCCTGGTCGATGGTGGTGGGGTCGGCGTTGGTGAAGTCTTCGGCGAACTTCTGTGCGGCCGCGAGTGCTTGATGAGCGCTCACCTGCCGTTGGTGCTGCTGGTACAGCAGCCAGCCCTGGTAACCCGCCCCGGCCAGCAGGCCGAGGACCAAGACGACAGCCGCACCGCGGATCGCGGACCGGGTCCAACGCCGAGGCGCCCGGTCTTCACTGTTGTCCGGCCCGACCGACTCCTCGGCCACCACGGCCTCGTCGTCCGATTCTTGCCCCACCACTTCGTCGTCCACTGTCGCTTCCATGCTCATCCCAGTGCTCTAGACGATATCGACATTGCTTGCCAGCCAACGGCCATCGATCAGCTCCATCGTCATCTGGACCCGGTTGCGGTCTACTCGCGGGGCAGGCAGGACTGTGTTCGCCACCGACTGGTCGACGAACAGCAGCACCTCGACGCGGGTCTTGGTCGCCGATTTGATCGCCGCGTCCAACACGACACCCTTGCCGGATGCTTGGTTGTCGATCAGGATCTGCCGTAGTTGCGCGGATCCCTGGCTGTATTCCTCCCGGAACTGTCCGGTCGATCCGGCTAGTGCCTCCGCGTAATGCTTGTCGATGTCCTTGGCATCCAGGGTCGTCAGCGTGACAGCGTATTTTTTCGCGGCCGCCAGCGCCGCCTCACCAGCTGACGCCGTCTGATCGGCCTGGTACAGCCGCCAGCCCAAAAACGCCGACAACCCCAGCGCGACAACGACAACCGCACCGACCAGGCCGAAGACCACTCGGCGCCGCCGCGTCCCGGGCGATCGGTCCGCCTGATCGGCGGGGTCGTCGATCTCAGCCTCGGCGGCGACGGTCGGCTCGTCTGGTTCGGGTTCGGTGGCCGCGATCGCGGCATCCGCTTCCTCGGAGTCGCCGAGCCGGTCAAAGACGTCTTGGGTCGTGGCTTGCTTGGACACGGTTGCTCTCCCCGGCTAGTTCGGTACCCACGCCGGCAGCTTAGGCCCCCCGAACGGGGTCGGCAGCGTGTACGGCGGATAGTTCGGGGTGGGATCGGTGGTCGCCAGCGGATCGAGTCCCGGGGGCGGGCCGGCGGTGTCGTCGCCCGGCGGCCGCGGCGCGTTGCGTGCGCCGCGGATCAGCACCGACGGGTCGGGGTTGTTGCAGTAGGTGTTGAGGTACGGTTCCGGGAAATCGACCTGGCTGGGCGGCAGCCGCGGCACCTGGTAATCGCACCGGTACTTCGGGTACAGGTCCCCGATCCCCCACAGCGCGTTGGCGCGGAAGATGGTGCCGAAATTGTCGAGGAACGATCCGTGGTCGGGGCGCCAGAGGTCCTGCAGCGCCGGTATCCGCGAGTACAGCAGTTGCGAGACGGTCGTCAGATTCCCCAGCAGCGCGACGATGTTCTCGCGGTTGTCGTTGAGCAGGTTGTCGACATCGGCCAGCTGACCGCCACCGTTGTCCAGCAGAGTCCGGAACCCGCCGTCCATCTTGTTCACCCCGCCCAGAACGTTTTTCAGGTCCACGGCGGTGCGTCCCAGACCCGGGTTGACGTCGGCGAAGGTGCTGAACACCACCTGGGTGTTGCGCAGCAGGCTGACGGTCTGCGGCAGCACCCCGTCGAGGGTGGAGGACAAAAAGATCGCGCCGTCGAGCAGTCCGGCCAGCTTCTTCGGGCCGTCACGTCCCACGCGCAGCTCGTCGAGCAGCGCGGTCACCTTGTCCGGATCCAGTTGCGACAACGCGCCGCGGCTGTCGTCGATGATCTGCCCCAGCGACATCGGGATGGCCGCCTGGTCAGCACCGATCACGGTTCCGTTGGTCAGATACGGCCCGCCGCCGTGCTCAGGCCGAAAGTCCATGTACTGTTCGCCTGCCGCCGACAGTCCCGACACCCGCACCGGGGCATCGCGGGGGATCTTCACGTCGGCGTTGATGGTGGCGACCGCCTCCACCCCGCTGTTCGGGTCGTCGGTGAGGTTAATCGCGGTGATGCGGCCGATCGGGATGCCGCGCAGCGTGACGTCCTGGTTGACCAGCAGCCCGCCCGATTCGGGCAGCAGCACCCGCACCGCGATCGTGCGCCGCAGCGGGTTGATCCGCAGGTCGGTGATCGCGACGTAGGCGGCCACCGCCACCAGGGCCACCGCCAACCCGATGCACGAGATCAGGATGCGGCGCTGGGCCACCGCCCGGATTCCGTCGACGACGATGCGGGCCGACAGTTCCACCGGGTTCGCGCTCATCGCTGCTCCCCGTAGATCTTGGCCAGCAACAGATTCCATTCGTAGCGCAGGCTTTCGACCAGCTGATGCCAGTCGGTGCCATCCGACCAGTGGAATCCGGGGTCGCCGGGATAGTTGATATCCGGCCACGGCCCCAGCGCCAGCTGATCCAGGGTGACCTCGACATGCACGGAGGTCGACGCGAACGCCTTCATCAAGATGCCGATCAGCCGGTTCAGCGAGTACAGCGACAGGTTGGGGTCGACGGCGATGTCGTTGAACGTGCCGGCCAGGCGGTTGAGGTCGGCGACGGTGCTGCGCGAGTCGGTGCCCGCGATGGACGGGAACCGGGACAGCTGGCGGGTGATGCGTGCGGTGGCGTCGGCCAGATCGGCAATCCGGGTGGAGTTTTCGGAGACGACGGCCATCGCCGGGCCCCCGGCTTCAAGCGAATCGGTGAGCGTCTGCGAACGGGCCGCCATCACCGCCGACAGGTCGGACGTATGCCGCAACGCGGAATCCAACTGTTCGGAGCGGGCATTCATCTTCGACAGCAGAGTCTGGGTCTGGTCCAGCAGCAGTCCGACCTTCTCGCCACGGCCGCCCAATGCCACCCCGGCGCCGTTGACCGAATTGACCAGGTAGCGAATGGTACCGCCGTTGACCAGCATCGCCATCGAGTTGAGCACGTCTTCCACGGTCGGCGCGGCGGCGGTGGATTTCAGCGGGATGGTGTCGCCGTTGTGCAGCAGCGGTGCGTCCGGAACCTCACTGGGTTTGATCGACACGAAGACGTCACCGATGAGGGTGGCCGACCGCAGTTCGGCGGTGCTGCCGACCCGCAACGGGACGTCCGAGCGGATCCGCATATCCACCTGCGCGGTGAAGTCATCCGCCCGGATGGCGTCGACTTCGCCGATGTCGGCGCCCAGCAACTTGACCTTCGCCTGCGCCGGCAGGTTCAGCGCATCGGAGAAAACGGCGGTCAACGCATACGTTTTGCCGCTGGCCCCGGGCGACGGCAGCGGCAGCGCGTCCAGGCCGGCCGCGCAGCCGGCCAACAGCAGGGCCAGGCCCGCGGCCAGCGCACCTCGCGCGCCGCGGCGAACAGCATCGGTCAGCGTGCTCATGGTGTACCAATGATCCCGTCGTCCATCAGGTTCAAGATGGTGCCCATGCCGAAGTCCGGGGCATAGTCGCGCAGTGTGCCGGTGGCGCAGCCGAGTTGTTTGAGCCCCATCAGGTTGCAGATTTCCTTGGTGAACATGCTGTTCATCACGATCTTGTTGAGCAGCAGGTGCCCGCGGAAGCTTCCGCCGACCGGGTCGATCATGTTGTACATGTTGTCGATCGTCATCGGCGCCACGTCCAGCAGTTCCGCGATTTCACGCTGGTTGTCGGTGAGCGTCGTCATCAGACCCTGGGTGTTGACGAGCGTGCCCTGCAACCCCTCCCGGTGCCCCTCCAGCAGCCGGGCCGCCTCGGCGAGAAGCTGATTGGCCTTCGCGCCGGTGGTACCCGACCCGAGATCTTCGGCGGCCAGGATGTCGCTGAGCTGCCGCAGATTGGAACCGAATTCGCGGATGGTGCCATCGTTGTCGGCAGCGGCCTGGGTCAGTTCGGCAACGCTGTTGATGATCGCCTGGATGTTCTTTTTGCTGTGCGCACCCTTGTCGGAGCCGACCCGCAACGCCTGGGACAGCTTGTCCAGGGTGGCCCGGATGTCGGGCCCGTTGGCCGAGGTGATGGAGGCGCTGAGGTTGATCAGGTTGCCCAGCGGCCCGTGTCCCTGATCGTCCCCGTGCAGCGCCTTGCCCAGTTTGTCGACCATCCGCAGGGTCTTGTCGAACTCGACCGGGGTGTGGGTACGCACCCCTGGCGGGCCCAACACCGCTCCGTCCGTGAGCTTCTCACCACCGTGGTAGGGCGGGGTGAGCTCGACCACCCGGTCGGTGAGGATGGAGTTGGACACCGTCACGGCCTGCACATCGGCCGGCAGGTCGATGCCGTGATCGATGGTGAGTTTGACCTCCACGTAGCTGTCCTTGGGAACGACGCTGGTGACGGTGCCGACCCCCATGCCCAGCACCGAGACCGCGTTGCCCTCATAGAGGCCGACGGTGTCCTCGAACAGCGCGGTGATCCTCATCGGCCGGTGGATCAGCCGCGGCACGACCACGATCGCCGCGGCGACCGCCACGATCGCGGCCGCGATCACGGCGCCGATCACCTTGGCGGGGCGGCTCATGCGCAATCCTTGAAGTACTCGACGAGGTTGAACTGGGGGGCGCGGCTGCTGACCGCGCACGCCCACGAATCGATCAGAATCCCCATCGGGGCGTTGACGTCCAGCGCGTTGCCGCTGCCGGTGGCGTTGGCGAGGTTGCGGACGGCGACCGGCGCCGACTGCAAAAGGCTGCGCACCAATGCGTCCTTGTCGTTGACCATCTTGGTGAACTCCTGCGCGTCGGCGAGCAGCTTGTCCAGGGCGGGTTCGTCGGCCAGGATCGTCTTGGCCCGCCCGACCAGGGTGGTGGCGCTGGCAAACAGCCGCTGCACCGCCGCGCGCCGGGTCGCGATCTCGCGCAGCAGGTCTCGGCCCTGCACGATCAGCACCCCGAGGTCGGCCCGCTGGCCGGCCAGCATGGTGGTCAACGTGTCGGCGTTGTTCAGCAGGGCGCCGAGTTGATCGCGCCGGTCTCCGATCACGTCGGCCAGCGACCGCAGATTCTGCAACGCCGGCGGCAGGGCCTCGGGCAGCCCTTGCAGGCTCGCGTCGAGAACCTTCACCGATTCGACGACGCGATCGGCGTCCAGCGGTCCGAAAGCCTTTGTCGCACCGGCCAACGTGGCGGTCAGATCGTAGGGAACCTCGGTACGCAGATCACCGTTGGGCCACCGCAGCGGGATGGTGTGGTGCGGCAGAGCGCCCTCGCCGGCCGGCGACAGTTCCAGATAGCGGGATCCCAGGATCGTCGTCAGTTTGATGCCGGCCCGGGTGTCCGCACCCAGGTGTACGTCGTTGCGGACACTGAATTTGACCACGACGTGGTCGACGGCGAGTTTGACGCCGTCGACCGCACCGACCTGAATTCCGGCGATGGTGACGCCGTCGCCCTTCTTGATCTGCGCGGCCTGCACGAACTCGCCGTGGTAGGAGGTTTTGCCGATGTTGAGTTGGCCGTAGCCGACGACGGCGGCCAGCAGCACCCCGAGCACCACCAGTGCGACCGACCCCAGCCAGGTCGCGTTGTAGGTGTCGAGGGGCCGGATGAACCGGGTGAGTTTCTTGATCATGGTGCTCACCGGCATCCCGGGGTGTGCCAGACCTCGTGACCGTTGCCGCGGGTGGCCGCGGCCATGATCCCGCGGAACCACCAGTACAGGTCGTTCCACAGACCGAAGTCGACGTCGCAGGCGTATCCGTTGAGGTAGCTACCGTCCTGGGTGACCCGGGCGATCCCCTTCATCAGGCCCGGGACATTCGACACCGCATAGCCCAACCGGGGGCGACCGTCGTGCAGGGCGTAATCGAGCATGCCGGGTTGCCGGCTGACGAACTGTTGAGCGTCCGGGGTGACGTTGTTGACGATCGAGGCCAACCGGCCGACGGTCGAGTTGATCGATCCCGTCGAGGCCACCAGCTCCTGACGTCGGTCCGCCAAGTTCGCCATCACGCCTCGGGTTTCGCGGATCATCGTCTGCAGGTTGGTATCTTGGGCCGCCAGGCTGGCCATCAACTCGTTGAGGTTGCCGATCAGGTCGCCGAGCACCTGGTCAGGTCCGGCGAATGTTTCCGCCAGCGCCGACGCCTGGGTCGTCACCGCCAGAATCGATGTCGAATCCCCGCCGAACGCGCGAACGATGGCGTTGGTCAGGTTGTCCACCTGCTCGGGCTCCAACTGCTCCAGCAGCGGCTCGAACCCGTTGAGTGCGTGGGAGATATCGAATGACGGGCTGGTGTGCTCCAACGGGATCTGGGCGTGATCGCCCAGCGGCTGACCCTTGGCCACCGCCGTTTCGCCGGCGGGGGTGCGTTTGCCCGCCGGCTGCGCCAAACCCAGGTAGCGCTGCCCGATGATGTTCTGGTAGGTCACCGAGGCGATGGTGTTGGTGTACAGGGTCTGCGTCTTTTGCACCCGGAACGTGACCTTGGCCAGGTTCTCGACCAGTTCGATCTTGTCCACCCGGCCGACCCGCACCCCGGCCACCCGGACGTCGTCGCCGTCTGCCAGCCCGGACACATCGGTGAACAGGGCCGAGTAGGTGTGGGTCGGTCCCGACACCCCGCGCACCAGGGTGCCGAACACCATCCAGGTCACCGCGACCGAAAACACCAGGAAGAGAACCGAACCGACCAACGGTTTGCGATACCGGCTCACGGGGCACCTCCCGGTGTGACCTCAACCAGCGCGCCACGCACCACCGGCCCCAGCAGTAGCACGGTGGCCGTGCTGGCCTCACCGCCGACGATCCTGCCCATCTGCTCCTTTTCCTCGCTGCTGCCGACCGGCCCGACGTTGCCGCCGATGAGCGACTGCTGCTGCACCTCGGCGGACAGCGGGGGCGGCGCACCGGGCGCCGGCGCGGCGGGCGGTGAGTGGTCCTGCCACGGCGGCGGCGGAGGCGCCGGCGGCCCCTGCGGGTCGTCGGGCATCGAGTGGCGCGGCGGGGTGACATTGGCGCGGTTCTCCGCCGCACCCGGTGGCGGCGGGATACCCATCGAGCCCAACGCGGGGAACAGATCCGGTGCCGTCGGGACCTCCGGCGCCGTTTTGCAGCTGGGGCCCTCCAGGGCCCCGTAGCGGGGGCAGTCGGCGCGCACGTAGCTACGGCTCGGGGTGAACGAGGCGATGACCTTGACGGTGATGAGGTTGTTGTCGGGGTTGAACGCTTCGTCGTAGAACTTGTTGGCCAGCGTCTGCAGCCGGGTCGACACGCCGTGGAACTCGCCGGCATGGTCGGCGAGCACGCCCAGCGTGGGCGCCAGTTGTGTGGTGATGGCGACCAGCCGGTCGGTCTGGTGATCGAATGCGTCACCGAGCATCCCGGTGGTATTCAGCCCGGAGGACAGCAGATCGGTCAGCTGCACGCGCTTTTCGGCGATCGTCCGCATCGGCCGGATCGAGTCCGCCAGCGCATCGAACAATTCCGGGGTGGTGGCGCGCAGTCCGCCCGCGGCGGCGCTCAACGCGGCCAGCGTCGACGGGCCGCTCGCATCGTCGGCCACCACCGTATTGAGCTGCGCCAGAATCTCATTCAGGTCGTGCCCCGCGTCGGTCAGCTGCTGGCCGCGGCCCTGGGTCGCCTCACCGAGAGCTGCGATCACGCCGATGCTGTCCGGATCGGGTTTGCGGCCGGTCGCGGCGAGCAGCTGGCGCAGCTTGGCCACGACGTTCTGGAACAGCACGGTTGGCAACGTGGTGTCCTCGTGAACGATCGAGCCGGTCCGCAACGGTCCCGGGCCCTTCCCGTTGTCCACCAGTTGCACCGCCGAGACCGCGAAGGCGTTGCTGGGAACCACCCGCGCCGTCACCGTGCTGGGGATACCCGCGGCGTAGGACGGGGTGAGGTCGACGTGGACGATGTTGGGCTGGTCCTCGTGCGAGGGCGTGATCCCGGACACCGACCCGACCAGCACCCCGCGGAACTTCACGTCGGTGTGAGCCGGCAATCCGTCGCCGATGTTGAACATCGCCAGGTCGACCTTGACGAGATCGTCCAGTTTGCCTTCGGATTTCTGCACCATCAACACCGAAAACGCAACGGCGATAACCGCGAAGATGACACCCACGACGATCAGGCTCCGGTTGCTGGGGCTGCGAGGATCGAAATCGTAGGAGTTCGGCATGCTCAGCCACCGAACCTGGCACCGGATGCAACTCCCCAAAAGGCCATGGTGAGCAGCATATTGACGATCATGACGGTGGTCAGGCTGTTGCGCATCGCCCGTCCGGCGGCCACGCCCACCCCGGCCGGGCCGCCGCTGGCGAAATACCCGTAATAGCACTGCATCGTCGAGGAGATGAAGACGAAGATCACCGCTTTCATCGTCGCCTTGAGCACATCGCCGGGGTTGACGAACAACGAGAAATAGTGCAGATAGGAGCCGGCGGACTGGCCGGCGATCATGCTGGCGGCCTGCGCGGAGGCGTAGGTGGTGGCCAGCGCGATCAAAAACAACGGGACCGACGCGATGATCGCTGCCGTCACCCGGGTGACGACCAGGTAGGAGACGGAATTGATGCCGAGCACGTCCATCGCGTCGATTTCGTCGTTGATCCGCATCGCACCCAACTGCGCGGTGAACCGGCAACCGGCCTGGGCAATGAACGCCATCGCGATCATGACAGGCGCGAGTTCGCGGGTGGTCGCGAACGACGAGATCAAGCCCATCGCCGGGCCCAGCCCCAACAGATTCAGCGCGTTGATGGCCTCGACGGCGACGAGTGCGCCTGCGGTCAGTCCCAGCACCATCGCGACGTTGACGGTGCCGCCGCCGACGACGATCGACCCGTTCCCCCACGAGACGTCGGCCAAGATCCGGAGCATTTCGCGCCGGAAGTCCTTGATCATGCCGGGGATCGCAAGCAGGATCTTGCCGAAGAAATAGACCAGGTGTCCGGCCCTGCCCAACGCGCCGCCGACGACGTCGCCACTCGCCCTGACCGGGCGAAGGACGCGGACCTGGAACGGGGTAGGAGTGGCCATGGCTTACAACGTCGTCCGTGGGAAGACGATCACGTAGAGCTGGCTCATCAGCACGTTGACCACCATCAGCAGTAGCACCGATTCGACCACGGCGGCGTTCACCGAGTTCGCCACCCCGGCGGGACCCCCGTGGGTGGCCAACCCTTTGTGGCAGCAGATGACGGCCACGATCACCGAGAACACCACCGCCTTGGCCATCGCCAGCGCCATGTCGCCGACGGTGGCAAACGACGAGAAGGTGGCGATGAACGAACCCGGGGTGCCGTTCTGGATGTAGACGTTGAACAGGTAGCTCCCGATGTATCCGACGAACGCCGTCACCCCGGTCAGGCCGAGCCCGACCAGGATCAGCGCGGCCAGCCGGGGCACCACCATGCGCCGCAGCGGCGAAACCCCCATCACCTCCATCGCCGCGATTTCCTCGCGCATGGTCCGGGCGCCCAGGTCGGCGCACACCGCCGACCCCACCGCCGCGGCAAGCAGCAACGACGCCACCAGCGGAGCCCCCTGGCGGATCACCACCAACCCGGTCGCTGCACCCGACATCGACGATGCACCGACTTGCCCAGCCAGCAGGCCGAATTGGACGGACAGCGTGACGCTGATCGGGATGGTCACCAGAATCGTGGGGGTGAACGCCGTTGACGCCATGAACGCCATCTGCTCGATGAACTCGCCCTTTTGGAAGGTGCGGGTGAACAGGTCGTAGAACAGGTACTGGATGGCACGGATCCCGAGCCGCACCTGACCGCCGAAAGTGTTCAGCGAGAGCAGCGGGTGATTGTTCAGGTAGCGGCGAAACCAGCCGATGATCTCGCCGATGGCTGACCGTTCGACCGGGCGATGCGGGATGTCGGCGGTGTCGGTCAACGCGTCCCGCCTCGCGACACGGCCCGAGTTCGGTACGCGGATATGGGTGATACGCACGTCAATGAACTTGCGCCACGCACCATTTCCCCCTCCGGACTGTCAAGATTTCGCCAG
>NZ_JCALCW010000051.1:0-24594 GCF_059812545.1 Mycobacterium sp. NGS50 | reverse complement strand
ACGCCGGCGGGACGCGTCCTGCTGCTGGGTGCAGACACCAGCAGCGCAGCCCTGCAGGGCGCACTGAAGGAGGCCTTCGATGCCAGCGAGCCGGCGCCGCCGCGGGAACCCAACACCGTTCAGGTCGGGCCCGGTGCCGGCTACACGGCCGGTGACACGTTCGCGTTGGGGTCGCACGTGGTCACCGTCGGGTCGGTGCTTGCGGGGCGATCACTCGCGCAGCTCAACGGCGGACACTACATTCTGGCCTCGCTTCCGCTGGCGCAGAACCTCACCGGCCGGCCCGGCAAGCTGGACTCGATCCTTCTCACCGTCAAGCCGGGTGCGGATCTGGGCGCCGTGCGCGCGGCGGTCACCACCGCCGTCGGCGGCCGCGCCATCGTCGCCGACCCGGGTCTGCGCGCCGCTCGCGCCGGTGACGGAGTGAAGCTGATGAACGCCATGGCCCTCACGGGTGCGGCGGTGGCCCTGGTGGTGGGGGCGTTCTTGATCTACACCACGATGACCATGGCGATCACCGCCCGCCGGCCGGTCATCGCCATCCTGCGGGCGATCGGTGGCCGGCGCGGCGCGATCGTGACCGACATGCTGGCCGAGGCGTCGGTCCTCGGACTGATCGGCGGGGCCATCGGGTCCGGCCTCGGAATCGCTGCGGGCCGTATCGCCATCGGCCGATTACCGCCGGCGGTCACCCAAGGCCTGGAAGCCCGGGTTGAATACTGGTTGCCCGGCTACGCGATTCCGAGTGCGCTCGCCGCGACGGTGGTCGCCAGCGTCGTTGCCTCGGGTATGGCCGCGCGGCAGGTGTACAAGGTTTCGCCCATCGAGGCGCTGGCACCCGTCGGCGTCTCCCGAGCCGACCGGGTGCCTGGCTGGCTGCGGATCGCCAGTAATGCGTGCGCTGTCGGCGCGCTCGCGGCGGCGATCGTGATCGTTGCGGATCACGCCAGTTTCGCTTTTGCCGCACTGGTGGCGGTGTTCGGCGCCGAGATCGCGGCCGGATTCGCGCTGACCGAGCCGATCGTCACAGCTGCCGCCGGGGCGGCGCGAATGTTCGGATCCGTTGTGGCTGCGGCGACAATCACCCGGTCGCCGCGGCGGGTGTGGGCCACGGTGATGACCGTGCTCATCGCCGTGGTGACCACGATCGTGGTCGTGGGCACCAGCCGCGACATGATCTCCTCGGCGCGCGCCATCTTCGTCCCGGTCGCCGACGTCGACGCGTGGGTGAGCGCTGACGCCCCCGACAGCTACCCGACCGCTGCGCTGCCGGGTGGGCTGGCCGCGAAAGTGGCCGCGGTGCCCGGTGTCTCACGTGTCACCGAGGGCGCCTTCGGGTTCGCGGTGGTCGGCGGGTCCCGGGTGATGCTCGACGGCTTCGCCGCCGGAAGCGCCGACCCGTTCTATCGCGCGCTGGACGAGCCCCTACGTGCTGCGGTACTGGCCGGTCAGGGCGTGGTGCTGTCACGCAACCTCGGCGCGGCATTGGGCATTCGCGTCGGGGAGCAACTGCACATGCAAACGCCGCGCGGCGCGCGGCAGGCAACGGTGCTGGCGCTGGTGCCCTACTTCTCGACGGTCATCGGCACCATCGGCATCAGCCTGGATCGGATGCGGACCTGGTTCGACCGTCCCGACGCGACGATCTTGCAGGTTACCGCGGCGCCCGGCACGGATCGGTCGCGTCTGCTGTCCGATGTCCGGCGGGCGGCGCCCGCGTCGAGCTACGTCTACGACGGTTCGGCGGCGTTGGCCGGTCTGGAAGCGCCGCTGCACCAGAGCATGTTCATCGCCAACGCGGTCTGGTGCATCGCGGTGCTGGTCGCCGCCGTCGCGCTGCTCAACACGCTGACCCTCTCGGTGCTGGAACGGCGGCGCGAAATCGGCGTGCTGCGGGCGATCGGGGCCAGCCGACGCTTCACCGTGCGGATGGTGCTGGCCGAGGCGGCCGGTATCGGCGTCGTCGGTGGTGTGTGCGGGCTGGTGTTCGGCATGGCCGACCAGTGGCTGTACAGCCTGGTCAGCGCCGACGTCATGAATTTCGACGTCGTGTTCCAGCCCAGCCCGACCGCGGTGGTCTGCACCCTTGGCGCGGTGGCGATCTGCCTGCTCGGTGCGGTGCCGCCCGCGCGACGGGCGGTGCGCCTGAACATCATCGAGGCGGTCAGCGTCGAATAGCGCCTGCGCTGATCCCGGCCGCGAGAGGCACTTTGACGACGCAACCCCCGCGTGTCGCGTCGTCAAAGTCCCCCTGGCATGCGTCAGAAGCCGAGTTGCACCAGGAAGGTAAACAAGTCGGCGAAGGGGTCCGGGAACGGAAGGGTGAACGTGCTGTCGAGGAATGGGAAAACGGAGCTTTCGAAGGTGTTTACCGTCGCTCCGGCCAACCCTATGCTTGCGTCGCCCAACCCCAAGCTCCCCTCGGGGTCAGCTCCGGACGTCAAAATATCGGTGAACAGCGGACTTTGGATGGCGAACGCCACGAAATCATCATCGGGGTCGGCGGCGGAGGTGAGGGTGAACAAGCCGAAATCGTGAACATTGCTTATGAAGTCGGGATCAGCGACGCTGGTCATGGAATCCGGTCCCAATGCCGCGAGGTCCGGAGGGGCAGTATTCACCAGGGCGTCCTGCGCCGCCGCGATCCCGGTGAGCAGGTCAAGGTCGTTGGTCTGACTCATCAGGACGGTGTCGACCAGTGCGGCACCGCCGTCCGTGCCGGCGTGTGCGACGGCAGCGGTGTCCATCGGGCCCAGACCTGCGGCCACAACGGCGGCACTGGTGCCGACGGCCAGTGAAATGCGCCGACCACTCATGGGAGACTCCAATCTTCGAACCGATCGATGTGGGCGTCCCACAGCCGCGCAACCCGCCCCGATCTGCTGAAGTTCCATCTGTGCGTTGCCCTGCTCATGACACGATCGCCGGGCCCGGCAAAAGCTGAACTGGAAATGAACATATGGTTAACAGATGTGTCTGCGGCTAGCCTCCGGCGATGGTGGCGACGCCCTGCAGATGCGGTGTACACGGCGGCGGCACCAGGGTTCGCCCGACGGCACGTAACCCGCTGATATCGAAACCAGCCGCGGCGATGGCCTCGACGGTTCGGCGATTCGGGTGACAGCCAGACGCCAACCAGGCCCACGGTCCGGCGATCATGTCCTGGAACCGGCCCATCGCGCCGGTACCTCGGACATGTTCCAGGACGATCAGACGGCCGCCGGGGACCAGCACTCGCCGGATCTCGGCGAGCGTAGCGGCCACATCGTCGACCGAGCACAACACCAGACCGACGTGCACCGACTCGAAGCTGTTGTCCGGGAAGGGGATCGCTTCGCCAGCGCCATCGACGATATCGACGGCGATCCGGCGATGCCGGGCCAGGGCACAGGCCATCCTCCGCATCGCCGGCTCCGGTTCCACCGCGGCGACCGACGTCACCGTGGGCGGCAGGAACTTCAGATCGGTGCCGGGCCCGACGCCGACGAGCAGTAGGCGACCGGTCGCATTGCTCATCGCCGCGCGGCGATACCGGTGATAGAACAGCCGGTCGAAGAGCGGCATACCGAGGCGATACACGTACGGGAACAGCGGATTGCGGCGTCTCATTGGTTGCCGAGATCCATTCGGAACGGCGGGTATTCGTCACTCATCAGCGAGACATAGGCCGCGACCCGATAGCGCCAGCGGGTGATGCCCAGCAGCAGATCGCGCATGCCTGACGGAATGGTCCCGGTGCTCAACAGCGCGACCGCCGCGATAACGCAGAGCACCTGTAGCAGCGGTTCCATCGCCCAGCACATGAGGATCTGCGGGAGTCCCAGCAGCCACCACTTCACCAGGACGGCCCCGTTGTCGAGCCGTTCCGGATAATCGATTTCCAGATCGGCGGGATAGTCGGGCCGAGAGGCCAATGTGAACGGGGGGAACTTGTCGGTGCTGTTCATCGGAAACCGGTAATTCATCACCCGCCACGACCAGCGCAGCACACCGACGTTGAAGTCGAAGATGCGGCGCGGATACCGCCCGGTGACCAGGATGGCGGCACCGGCGACGACGGTCATCAGCGGATACACCAGGTACAGCCCGATCAGTATGGGGTAGTGCGGGACAGCCAGCACACACCACTTGACCAGCCACAGCCAGCGGGAGGGCGCGTCGAAGTCGCTTCGCACCCGGACCGGATCGTCGCGGGTCATGTCCGTCGGCCAGACAGATCGGCCATCGTCGACGCGTGCTCGCGGCTGATCGCCGCGGACATCCTGCGGTGGCTGGTCGAACCCAAGAACCGCGACAGCGCCCAGGTGTGCACCCGGTCAGAGATCAGCGCGGCCGGTCTCAGGACCGACTCGCCGTGGGCCACCTGCAGCGACGCCACCCTCGAAACGGCGCGGACCTTGCGCCGTCGGGTCTTCTCATACCAGCGCAACGCGGTCGCCACATCGCCGTCGCGCGACAGCGCCTTGCGCAACACCATCGTGTCCAGCAGCGCCTGATTGGTGCCCTGTGCCAACGTCGGCGGCATCGTGTGGGCGGCATCGCCGAGCAGCGTCACCGCGCCGTGTCCCGGATGCGGAATCGGATGCCGAAAATGCGGGTATGGCGAGTCGGCCAGATCGTCGTCGGTGAGTGCGGCCAGCAGGCGATCGACCGCCCCCGACCATCCGGTGAAGGTGGTCCGCAGCACGGCGAGCGGCCTTGGCGGCCTGACGAAGTCGAACGACCAGGGCAGATCGAACCACCACTGCAGGGTGGCGTCCCCGGCCGGCCACAAGCCCACATTTCCGCGCTCGCCGATCACCACCAGCGCCACCGTGTGGTCGTCGAGGATGTCGGGGAACGCGGCCAGGCCCTGCCAGCTGCACCATCCGGTGGGCGCCGCCGGCTGCCCCCCGGCGAAGTTCCGAACGAGCGAGTGCAGGCCGTCGGCGCCGATCAGCAGATCGCCCTCGGCGCACGTGCCGTCCTCGAACGCGACCCGCACGCCGTCGCGGGTACCCCGCACCGCCGCGAGGCGGGCATTGCAGCGGATGCGGTCGGCGGGAAAGGGTTCCAGCAGCCGTTCCAGCAGGACTCGACGGGGCACCATGCGGACCGGTGCCCCCAGACGGTCCGCCATCGCGGCCACGTCGATCGTTGCCAGCGGGCGACCCGTCGACGTCACGACCCGCACGGTGGACAGCCGCTGACCGGCGCCGTCCATCTGTACGCCCAGTTGGGTGAGCACCGTCGCGCCGTTGGACCAGATGGTCACCGCGCCACCACCGGCCTGAAGGTGCGGCCGCTGCTCGAAGACAGCGACGTCATGCCCGTCGCGCAGAAGTCCCCGGGCCGCCGAGATACCACCCACGCCGGCGCCGGCCACCAGAATCCGCAGGGGCCGATTGACCGGCGTGTTCGACACCACACCTGGTTCACGACGGGCGAGGCGCTGGAGTTCACCGGTACCTGAGGCCCGGCCACGGGCGCGGCGAAAAGTGATAAGAAAGGGCGTGGCCGCTCCACAACCCGACAACCGTGACCCGATCGCCGCCGCGCGAACCAACTGGGAACGCGCCGGCTGGGGTGAGGTCGCCGACGGCATGGTTGCGGTGACCTCGGTGATGCGGGCTCACCAGATTCTGTTGGCCCGGGTAGAGGCCGCGCTGCGGCCCTATGACCTGAGCTTCTCCCGTTTCGAGCTGCTGCGGCTGCTGGCGTTCAGCCGCACCGGCGCACTGCCGATCACCAAGGCCTCCGACCGGCTGCAGGTGCACGTCACCAGCGTCACCCATGCGATCAGACGGCTGGAGGCCAACGGCCTGGTGCAACGCCTGCCGCACCCCACCGACGGGCGCACCACGCTGGTGCAGATCACCGAACTGGGCAGATCCACCGTCGAAGATGCCACCGCCACGCTCAACGAGCAGGTATTCGCCGACATCGGGATGTCGCCGCGGGAGTCTCGGACGCTGACGTCATCGATCGAGACGCTGCGCCGCCACGCCGGCGACTTCTGAGGTCTCCGGTCGGCGCGAGGGTGCACAGAATGCCAGGCTTTTAGCCTTTTCACCGTACATCTGCGCACGCTCGCGGCGGGGCAGCCGCGCCCGGCCGATGAATCTTCGCCTCGAGATGCATCTAATCCAGTACCCGCATTTCGAAGGAGAAGAACCGGTGGACGCAGCAACCAAAGACAAGCTATTGCGCATGATTCTGGTGGTGTGGGGGGTGGGATCGATCCTGATCTTCGGCACCATCTTCATCGGCTACGCGACCCAGTGGCCGGCATTCCGCGAAGGTGCGGGGATGCACTGGCTGGTCTGGGACGATCTGCCCGGACATGTCGCACTGATGCTGTCCGCGATCTATCTGACCTGGGCGGCTTACATTCTGGTCGCCGCACGCCGCCCCGCGGGGTACGCGTCGTTCCTGGACTTCACCATGTGGGTGAATCTGGTGCACGGCCTGGTGATGATTCCCGGCGCGTTCGAGCATCAGTATCACAGCAAGCTGGTCACCGACATTCCGTGGATTCTGTTGCTGAGCGCCGCGATATATCTGCTGCGGCCTGCGGCGGATCGATCCGAAGCGGTCGGCTAACCCGCAACGCGCAACGTTGGCGGCAAGCCGAAGGTACTGAACAGTCTCGGGTTGAGAAAGACGGTGATGGCGCGAATTCGGCCGCCGGCGGCCGAGAGCACGTGGATGGCGTGCGCCTGAACCACGGCGTCGGCGTCGCCGCGGTAAACGGCAACCGCGGGTTGCCCGTTCGCGGCGGTGCGGATCATCCGCACGCTGCCGGTCAACGCCCGCGCGGCGAGGAAACGGATGACGGCATCGCGACCGGTGAACCACACCGAGAACGGTGGCATCTCAAGTTTCACATCGGCCTGCAGCAGCTGCGTAAGGGCGGTGACGTCGCCTTCTTCGAATGCGGCGCAATAGCGTTCGACGAGATTGAGTTGCTCGGCGTCGTTCGGGTCGGCGACTTCGTCATCGCTGGGAGCCGACTGTGCGAGATGTGCCCGGGCCCGCTGTAAGGCGCTGTTGACGGCCGCCGGGGTCGTTTCGAGAAGCGCGGCGACCTCCGCCGCGCTGAATTGCACGACGTCGCGAAGTATCAACACCGCGCGTTGGCGCGGCGGCAGGTGTTGTAGGGCGGCTATCACCGCGAGCCGAATGCTTTCCTTGGCGATCACCGCCGATTCGGGGGTCAGCGCGTCCGGAAGCGGCTCGAGCCAGTCGTGGCCGTGCCCGCTGGAGTTGAGTTCGACGTCGGGATCGACCGAGCCGGCACCCAACCCTGCCGGTAATACGCGGCGCGCCCGGCTTTGAAGGACCCGCAGGCATGCGGTGGTGGCGATGCGGTACAGCCACGTCCGGATTGCGGCCCGCTCCTCGAACGCGTGATAACCGCGCCAGCCCCGCAGATAGGTCTCCTGGACGAGGTCCTCGGCGTCGTGCACCGAACCGAGCATGCGATAACAGTGTGCGATCAGCTCGGCGCGGTACGGTGCCGCGCGTTCGATGAAATCCGCTTGGACGGCCATGGTGGTACTCCTCGGTGAATGACTCTCGTGAGTACAGACACCGCGGGCGGTCGAATCTCATCGCTGCCGAGAGCGCGGCGGGCACAACCGCCGGACCTGGCGGGTCAGCTGCCGCGCAGCAACTCGATGACCGCGCTGAAATCCTTACCGGCGTGTTCGGCGGCGAAGCCACGATAGATCTCGGCGGCGTGGCTGCCCAGCGGTGCCGCCGAGCCGGTTGAGGCCACCGCATCCATCGCCAGACCCAGGTCCTTGTTCATCAGCGCGGTGGCGAACCCCGGGGTGAAGTCGCGGTTGGCCGGGGAGGTGGGCACCGGGCCGGGCACCGGGCAGTTGGTGTGCACTGCCCAGCAGTTGCCGGTGGCGCCGGTGATCACGTCGAACAGCGACTGCGCGGCCAATCCCAGCTTGTCGGCCAGCACGAACGCTTCGCCGATGGCGATCTGCTGCACCGCCAGCACCATGTTGTTGCAGATCTTGGCGGCCTGACCGGTGCCGGCGGCACCGCAGTGAATGATCTTGCCGGCCATGGGTTCCAGCACCGGGCGGGCCTGCTCGAAAGCCGCCGGTTCGCCGCCGACCATGAACGCCAGGGTGCCGGCGGCCGCACCCGGCACGCCGCCGGACACCGGGGCGTCGACCTGGGCGAAACCGTGCTGGCCCGCCAACGCGTGGATCTCCCGGGCGTCGTCGACAGAGATGGTGGAGCTGTCGATGAACAGGGTGCCCGGCGCGGCGGCCGGCAGGATCTCGGCGTAGCAGGCCTTGACGATCCCGCCGTTGGGCAACATGGTGATCACCGCGTCGGCCTGCGCGACCGCGGCGGCGGCACTGTCGAACACCGTGGCGCCGTGGTCGGCGGCGGCGGCCGCGGCGGCGGGAACCGGGTCGTAGCCGCGCACAGCGTGGCCGCCGGCGATCAGGTTGGCCGACATCGGCCCGCCCATGTGGCCCAGCCCCAGAAACGCGATAGTCGACACGTGCTGCCTTCCTAGCCGGTGGCGCGGATCCGGGCGGCCTCGGCCCGGCCGATCACCACCCGCATGATCTCGTTGGTGCCCTCCAGAATCCGATGCACCCGCAGGTCCCGGACGATCTTCTCCAGACCATACTCGCGCAGATAGCCGTAGCCGCCGTGCAACTGCAGCGCCTTGTCGGCCACCTCGAAACACGCGTCGGTCACGTAGCGTTTGGCCATCGCGCACAGCTCGACCTTGTCGTCGTCGTCGGTGTCGAGCGCGGACGCCGCCCGCCACAACATCAGTCGCGACGTTTCCAGCGCGGTGGCCATGTCGGCCAGCGCGAAGCGGATGGTGGGCTCGTCGAGCAGGGCGGCGCCGAACGCCTCCCGGTCGGCCAGGTACGCGACCGTTTTGTCGTACGCGGCCTGCGCGCCGCCCAACGAGCAGGCCGCGATGTTGAGCCGGCCGCCGTTGAGGCCCTTCATCGCGATGGAAAAGCCGGTGCCCTCGCCGTCGGGGCCGCCCAGCATGGCGTCGGCCGGTATCCGCACCCCGTCGAAGATCACCTGGGCGGTCGGCTGCGACCGCCAGCCCATCTTCTGCTCGTCGGCGCCGAAACTCACTCCGGGAGTGTCTTTCTCGACGATGAACGTGGAGATGCCGCGAGGCCCGTCGGCGCCGGTGCGGGCCATCACCACGTACACATCCGACACGCCGGCCCCGGAGATGAACTGCTTGACGCCGTCGAGCACGTAGTGGTCGCCGTCGCGGACCGCGCGGGTGCTCAGCGCGGCGGCGTCGGATCCGGCGCCGGGCTCAGTCAGGCAGTAGCTGGCGATCAACTCCATCGACGCCAGCCGCGGCAGCCACGACTTGCGCTGCTCTTCGGTGCCGAACGAGTCGATCATCCACGCGCACATATTGTGAATCGACAGGTAGGCCGCCGTGGTCGGATCCCCGA
Organism: Mycobacterium sp. NGS50; assembly: GCF_059812545.1. Classification (NCBI taxonomy): domain Bacteria; kingdom Bacillati; phylum Actinomycetota; class Actinomycetes; order Mycobacteriales; family Mycobacteriaceae; genus Mycobacterium; species Mycobacterium sp. NGS50. Next base: position 15,139 of record NZ_JCALCW010000051.1, on the reverse strand, counting down.
CGGCGAGTTGCTCGAAGATCCGCACCCCGTCCAGGCGGCGCAGACCGCTGCCGCCGACGTCCTCGCGGCAGTAGATCGCCGCCATGCCCAGGCCGGCCGCCTCCCGCAGCACGTCGGTCGGGAAGTGGTCGGTGGCGTCCCACTCCAACGCGTATGGGGCCAGGCGCTTGTCGGCGAATGCGGCGGCGGTCTCGGTGATCACCCGCTCGTCGTCGTCCATGTTGAAGAATCGCATGGCAGCCCTATTCCATTGTGGGGATGTGGAATTCGGCACCGTCCTTGATGCCGGACGGCCAGCGCTGGGTGACGGTCTTGACTTTGGTGTAGAACTGGATCGACGCCGGACCGTGCTGGTTGAGATCGCCGAAGCCGGACCGCTTCCAGCCGCCGAAGGTGTGGTAGGCCACCGGCACCGGGATCGGCACGTTGACACCCACCATGCCGACCTGAACCCGGGCGGTGAAGTCGCGGGCGGTGTCGCCGTCGCGGGTGAAGATCGCCACCCCGTTGCCGTACTCGTGCTCGGAAGGCAGCCGCAGTGCCTCTTCATAATCGTGGGCCCTGACGATGCAGAGCACCGGCCCGAAGATCTCGTCGGTGTAGATCGACATGTCGGGGGTGACGTGGTCGAACAGGGTGGGGCCGATGAAGTAGCCGCCCTCCAGGCTGTCGTCCCCGAAGGACAATTCGTCGCTGCCGCGGTCGCGCCCGTCGACCACCAGTTCGGCGCCAGCGTCCACACCTTGGCCGATGTAGTCCTTCACGCGGGCCAGCGCGGCCTCGGTGACCAGCGGCCCGTAGTCGGCCTTGGGGTCCAGGCTGTGCCCGACCCGCAGCCCGTTGACCCGTTCGACCAGCCGGGCGCGCAGCCGGTCGGCGGTCTGCTCGCCGACCGGCACCGCCACCGAGATCGCCATGCAGCGTTCCCCGGCGCTGCCGTAGCCGGCGCCGATCAGCGCGTCGACGGCCTGGTCCAGGTCGGCGTCGGGCATCACGATCATGTGGTTCTTGGCGCCGCCGAAGCACTGCGCCCGCTTGCCGTTGGCGGCCGCGCCGGCGTAGATGTACTGCGCGATGTCGGAGCTGCCGACGAAGCCGACCGCCTGAATGTCGGGGTGGTGCAGGATGGCGTCGACGGCTTCCTTGTCGCCGTGCACCACCTGGAACACCCCCGGCGGCAGCCCGGCCTCCAGGAACAGTTCGGCCAGCCGCACCGGCACCGACGGGTCACGTTCGGACGGCTTGAGGATGAAGGCGTTGCCGCAGGCCAGCGCCGGGCCGGCCTTCCACAGCGGGATCATCGCCGGGAAGTTGAACGGGGTGATACCGGCGACCACACCCAGCGGCTGGCGCAGCGAGTACACGTCGATGCCCGGGCCGGCCGATTCGGTGTAGTCGCCCTTGAGCAGATGCGGGATGCCGACCGCGAACTCGATGACCTCGATGCCGCGCTGGATGTCGCCGCGGGCATCGCCCAACGTCTTGCCGTGTTCCAGCGACAGCAGCTCGGCCAACTCGTCCATGTGCTGGTTGACCAGGTCGATGAACCGCATCATCACCCGGGCACGCCGCTGCGGATTGGTGGCGGCCCAGCCCTTTTGGGCTTCGGCGGCCGAGGCCACCGCGGCGTCGATGTCGGCCTGGTTGGCCATCGGCACGGTCGCCTGCACCTGTCCGGTACTGGGGTTGAGCACCTCGGCGGTGCGAGTCGCGCGGCCGACAGTGCGCTTGCCGTCGATGAAGTGTGCAATCTGTTTGGTCATGGCTATCCCGTGAGGTTCGCGTGCGGAGGGCAACACCCAGAATACTTGCATATCCTAGTAAATCCGGGTGCCGATCCGCAACCATCCGCCCGACCGCGGCGGGGCGGCCGCAACCCTCGCGGGATCAGCGAATGATCGGCGGCGTGCGCCGCCGGCCTTGGCTTAGAAGCCGAAGGGGAGCAGCGCAACCCACAAATCGGTGAGCGGGTCGGTGAACGGAATGGTGAACGCGCTGTCGAGGGCGGGGTCCATCGAGTCGTGGAATGTGTTGACCGTGACGTCGACGGTCCCGGCAGTCACATCGGCGGGCAACCCGAGTCCCGGATCGGCCGCGGCAAGGCTGTCGGAAGGATCGATCCCCGAGGTCAACACGTCGGTGATGCCCAGCGACGGAATCTGGAAGACCATCGCATCGAAATGCTCATCGGGATCGGCGAATCCCTGATCGGTGAAGAAGCCGAAATTCTGCAGCGGCCCGCTCATGAAGTCGGCGTCGGCCACACCGGGGGTGATGGGAATGCCGTCCTGGTCGTCTGCGTGGGCGGCGGCTGCGACCGCCAACGGAATCAATCCCGCCGCCAGGAAAGCGCCGGCGGCCGTGCCGAAAAGCGTGCAACGCCGATCAGTCATGGGGGACTCCAATCCTTGAAAAACTAGTGATGACGGGAACACGATCCGCTGGTTAACGAACGGCCAACGAGATATGGACCACCGATGGATGAAAGGCAAACAATTCGTTTACTGGGGGGGCGGGGTCCGCTGAGACTGGAATCAATGTGCCAGTGCATGCACGGCACCCCGAAACACGTTGGGCAGCAACGCGCATGCGGGAACAACGGTCCGCCGGGTGGCCTGCGGTGTGCTGGCCAGCACCAGAGCCCGGGTGAGCAGGCGATAGTTGCGGGTGATCGTCCGCCAGGCCCGCTCGTAGGACGCCGGGTTGTCATCGGCGATGGCGGCGACGGCCGCATCAGCCTGTTTGAGCGCCAGGCTGATGCCTTCGCCGGTCAGGGCGTCCTCGTATCCGGCCGCGTCGCCAACCAGCAGCACTCGACCTTGGACACGGTGTGACACAAGTTGGCGGAGCGGGCCGCAGCCGCGCGGACGGCCGGATTCGGCGCCGCGCAGTCGGTTGGCCAGCTGCGGAAACCATTCCAGTTGGGGTCGGCGCCGCGCCAGGATCGCCACCCCCACCAGATCGGGTTCCACCGGGGTGACATACGCCTCACCCCACCGTGACCAGTGCACTTCAACGAATTCCGACCAGGCCGGCACGGCGTAGTGCCGGCGCACCCCGTAGCGTCGCGGAGCCCCGGCGGCGGCAGGGATTTCAGCGGCGCGGCGCACCGTCGAGTGCAGCCCGTCGGCTCCGACCAGCCATCTCGCACGGATACCACCGGCAACCACGCCATGAGCGTCCTGGCTGATGTCGTTGATTCGCCGCGACAGGCGGTAGACGTCTTCGTCGTCGGCGCGCCGGGCCAGCGCCGCATGCAGCGTGGTGCGTCGTACCCCACGGCCGGGCCCGTCGCGAAAGGGAGCTTCGGCGCGGCGATGCCCGTTGAGGTAGGCGATACCGCGGAGCGGCATGCCCGCCGGGTTCACGTTGAGGACGGTCAGCTCAGCCAGTCCGCCCGGCATCAACCCTTCTCCACAGGCTTTGTCGATCGGACCTTGCCGCGGGTCCGCCACGATCACCGAAAGTCCTTGCCGGCGCGCGTGGAGCGCGGTTGCCAGGCCGGCCGGGCCGGCGCCGACGATCAGTAGGTCGGTGTCGTAGCCGCTCACCGGTAGCCCAGCGCCGCGTTCTCCACCCGAATACGGGTGCGTAGCACCAGCGCGTTGGCGATGGCGAAACCGACCGCGGTCAGCCACGCGGTATGCACCAGCGGCAGTGCCAGCCCTTCAGCCACCACGGCGACGTAGTTCGGGTGATGCAGCCACCGGTACGGGCCGCTGCGGATCAGCGGAGCGTCCCGCATCACGATCACCCGGGTGTTCCAGCGCCGCCCCAGCGTGGCCACGCACCACCAGCGCAGCGCCTGGCTCGCCACGACCACGGCCAGCATCGGCCAGCCCAACACGGGCAGGAACGGCCGGTGCAGGGCCCACACCTCGACCACGCAACCCACCAGCAGGCCGGTGTGCACGGCGACCATCGCCGGGTAGTGATCCTCACCGAATTCTCTGCCGCCGTGGGTAAAAGACCACTGAGCGTTCCGGTTCGAGGCGGCCAGCTCCACGAGTCGCTCAACGGCGACAGCCAGGATCAACAGGGTGTACACGACTACCAGCCGAGCAGGACGAGTTCGGAGCAGAACGCGGGGCCCATCGCGATCATCAGACCGAACGAGCCCGGCGGCGGCGGATCGGCCATGGTCGCGCGCAGCACGTCGAGCACCGACACCGATGACAGGTTGCCGTTGTCGCGAAGCGAATCGCGGGTGTGGGCCAGGGCTGCAGCGGGTAGATCCAGCCCGTTCTCGACCGCGTCGATCACCTTCGGGCCGCCGGGGTGGCAGACCCAGGTCGTGATGTCGTCGGTGGTCAACCCGTAATCAGCGAGGAAATTGCGGACGTCTTCGGCCAGATACTTCTCGGCCACGGTGGCGACCTCGACCGACAAGATGATGCGGAAGCCGCTGCTGCCGATATGCCAGCCCATCACATCCTCGGTGTCGGGATAGATGCGGCTGCGGGTGGCCAACACCTTCGGCCCGGTGGCGGCACGACCGGCACCGACGGAGATGACGGCGGCAGCGCCATCGCCAAACAGACTGGCGGCCAACAGGTTAGCCACCGAATGGTCGTCGCGCTGGATGGTCAGCGAGCACAATTCGACGGCGAGCAACGCGGCGATCTGATCCGGATAGGCACGCAGGTAGTCGTTCATGCGGGCCACCCCGGCCGCGCCGGCAACACAACCCAGGCCGAACATCGGGACACGTTTGACATCGGGACGCAGGCCGATGCGCGTGGCCAGCCGCGCCTCCAGCGTGGGCACGGCCAGCCCGGTCACCGTTGTCGAGAAGACGATGTCTACCTCGGCCGGTTTCAGGTTGGCCTTGTCCAGGGCGGACAGCAGCGCCTGCTCACCCAGGTCGAGAGCGACATCGAGGAAGACGTCGTTGGCCTCGGTGAAGCCGCTGAGATCGCGGTACTGCGACAGCGGCAGTGCGGTGGCGCGGGACTGAACGCCGCTGCTGGCGGCGAAACGCCGAAACTCGTCACCGGCGATATCGGCTAGGCACGATACCGCCTCGTCCTGGCGGCAGCGGTTCGGCGGGAACGCGACCGTCGCGGCGGCCACGGACGGGGTGTCCGGGCCGGAGACGGCAGGCGCGGCTGGACGTGTTCTGGGAGTTATGTTTTCCACGTAGGGATCTACGGGTCAGTGGCGTAGTCGGTTCACCCGACGCGCATTTGAACCATCGGGTGCCGGCCCGCGTATTCATAGGCAGGGGGATTGAGTTCACGCTGGTCTGTCGCCGCGCCGGTTACCTTTCGAATGGACCGGGCAGGCGGCCGAGTGGGCCATTGCCTCTGCGGATCTCGCAGACCTTCCAGCCGTCGTGGTCCTCGGTGAGGAAAGAGATGTCCAGGTCGGTGATGTCGGCGTAGTAGCCGGTCACCGTGTGGCGCCCGGTGGGGGTCGTGGTGGTGGTGAAGTGGTCGGGCGCGGGGTCGTAGCTGCGGCGGAACTCGTCGCGGACCTCAGTGTCGGTGTGGGCGGTCAATGCGTCGGCGAGGGGGCCGCACGCGTTGTCGCGCAGGGCGGCGGCATCACCAGCCTGTGCGGCGGCGATATGTGCGCGGACGGCCTGCTCCCCGCTGCGCGGTCCGCTAGCTCCCCCTCCGCAGGCCGCGACCAGATTCAATACCGCGGCTGCTGCTGAGATCGACGTCCAGATTGACGTATGGCCCCGAAAAGCGGCCGTTTTGCAAATTTTGGCGTCGATCTCAGTCAAGCCCTTCGATAAACGTGCGGGATTCCTCCCAGCTGGGCAACACCCCGGATGCCTGCACCTCTGCGAGTGTGGGTGCCACGGCATCGCGTTCGGACACCAGCAGCGGATGATCGCTCGGCCAGTCGATGGCCAGGGCCGGATCGGTGGCGCAGATGGTGTGCTCGCGCTGCGGGTCGTATTCGGCCGAACACAGGTACATCACCGTCGAATCATCCTGCAGGGCAACGAAACCGTGAGCCAGGCCTTCGGAAAGGTATACCGAGCGACGGCTGCGGCCATCGAGCTGCACGGCATCCCAGCGACCGAAGGTGGGGGAGCCGACGCGGATGTCCACCACCACGTCGAACACCGAACCGGACACGCAGGTCACGTATTTGGCCTGACTCGGCGGCAACTGCGCGAAGTGCAGACCGCGCAGCACGCCGGCCGAGGACACCGAACAGTTGGCCTGCCGGACCTGGAACCGGTGCCCGGCGAACGCGGTGAACTCCCGGTCGCTGAACCATTCGAAGAACAGACCGCGGGCGTCGGGGTAGACGTCCGGGATGATCTCCCAGGCGCCAGGGACGGCCAGTTCGCGTGCACCCATGTCACTGCCCCCGCTGTTGGTAGCGCGCCTCGACGGCGTCCTTCAGTGGCCCCCACCAGGACTCGTTGGCGCGATACCACTCGATGGTCGAGCGCAGGCCGGCCTCGAGGTCGGTGTGCTGGGGTGTCCAGCCCAGTTCGGTGCGCAGCACCGACGGGTCGATCCCGTACCGCAGATCATGCCCGGCACGGTCGGTGACGTGATCGAAATCGTCGGGTGCGCGGCCCATCAGCGTCAGAATGGTCTGCAACACCGACAGATTGTCGCGTTCGCCGTCGGCGCCGATCAGATAGGTGCGGCCGGGCCGGCCGGCGTCCAGGATCCGCCAGACCGCGGTGTTGTGGTCATCGACGTGGATCCAGTCGCGCACGTTGGCGCCGCCGCCGTACAGCTTGGGCCGGCGTCCGGTCAGCACATTGGTGATCTGCCGCGGGATGAACTTCTCCACATGCTGGTACGGGCCGTAGTTGTTGGAGCAGTTCGAGATCGTCGCCGCCACCCCGTAGGACCGCACCCATGCGCGCACCAGCAGGTCGGCGGCTGCCTTCGTCGACGAGTACGGGCTGGACGGGTTGTACGGGGTGGACTCGGTGAAGCGGCCCGGGTCGTCGAGTTCCAGATCCCCGTACACCTCGTCGGTGGAGACGTGATGCAGCCGAACCCGGTGCGCACGTACCGCTTCCAGCACCGTGAACGTGCCGACCACGTTGGACCGCAGGAACGGCTCAGGGTCGGCGAGGGCGTTGTCGACATGGGTTTCGGCGGCGAAATGCACCACCGCATCGCACTCGCCGACCAGCGTCGACACCAGTGCGGCATCGGTGATGTCGCCCTGCACCAACCGGATTCGGTCGGCAACCGGTGCTAGCGACTCGCGGCTGCCGGCGTAGGTGAGCCCGTCGAGCACCGTCACCGCCACCTCGGGACGGTCGCGCACGGCGCGGTGCACGAAGTTCGCACCGATGAAGCCGGCGCCCCCGGTGACCAGAAGCCGCATCGGCTAGTCCGTCAGCCCCAGCGGCCCCGCCAATGCGGTCAGTGTCGGCAGCAGCTTGTCGCGGCCGCCCAGTACTTGAATGGTCACGTGGTCGGCCCCGGCGTCCAGATGGTCGACCAGGCGGGCGGCGATCGCCTCGGCGGTGCCGTGCGCGACCACCGCGTCGATCAGCCGGTCACTGCCGGGCGGTGTGACGTCGCGCTCGGTGAACCCCAACCGCTTCCAGTTGTTCACATAGTTCGACAGGCCCAGGTAGAAGCCGACGGCATCGCGTCCGGCGGCGCGCGCCTCGGCGGCGTCGGTGGTCAACACCACCTTGTGCTCGGGCGCCAACAGCACCGAATTGCCGACCAGTTCACGGGCGGTGCCGGTGTGTTCGGGCGTGGTCAGATACGGGTGGGCACCCGCGCTGCGCTGTGCCGACAGGGTCAGCACCTTGGGGCCCAGCGCCGCGAGGACCCGGCGACTGGTCGGCACCCCGGCTTCGTCGAGTGCGTCGAGGTACTCGACCAGCGCCGTATACGGAGCGCGGTAGCCCTCGGAATGCTCCCGGTGCCCGACACCGATGCCCAGCACAAACCGGCCGGGATGGGCTTGCTCGATGCGGTGGTAGGACTCGGCGACTTCCTGCGCCGGCGCAGACCAGATGTTGACGATGCCGGTCGCCACCTGCAGGGTCGACGTCGCCGCCAGTATCGGCTCAACGAAGGCCAGGTCGGCGGCCGGTGAGCCGCCCACCCATGCTGTGCCGTACCCCAGCTTTTCGATCTCGGCCGCCTGCTCGGGCGGTATCGGGCCCATCGTCCAGACGCCGAACCGGCCCAGGTCAGGTTTGAGCGCGATCGAGTTGGTCATAGTGCTCCTCAGCTACGCGGGTGCTGACACCAGTGTGTCAGGGCTCGTCGGGTGAGGGCTCCCGGTTCAGCATCGCGGCGACGTCGATGCCGGACGCCTTCAGTGTCTCGAGCACCTTGGCAATACCCAGCGGGCTGATGCCGAGCAGGCCACCGATCGCATCGCGGGCGTCGCCGGACCCGCCGATGATCGAAAGCCGTTCGATGTCGGACAGCGGCGCGGCCGCGGCCTGGGTCGCCTGCACGACCGACGACAGCACGTCGGGCAGCATCAGCATCCGGGCCGCTTCGGCGCTGTAGTTGTTGAGCGCATCGGCGATCTGCTTTTTACCCTCGGCCTCGGCAAGCAGCTTGGCCTTGGTGCCGTCGGCCTCAGCGATCAGCCTGGCCTTGGTGCCGTCGGCCTCAGCGACCAGGCTCGCCTTGGCGCCGTCGGCCTCGGCCTGGCGTTCGACGCGCAGCGCGTCGGCGGCGGCCTTGCGTGCATCGGCTTGGGCCTCACCGGCTTGCCGCGCCGCTTCGGCCTGGGCCTGAGCGGCCAGAATCGCGGCCTGGCGCTGCCCCTCGGCGCGGGCGATGTCGGCTTGCCGCTGCGCTTCGGCCGGTGCGATCACATCAGCCTGCAGCGCGGCCTGCGCCTGTTCGCTGCGCCGCTGCTCCACCTCGATGCGGGCCTGAACCCGGGCGGCCTCGGCCTGTTCGACGGCGATGCCGACGTCCTTTTCGGCGCGGGCGTGCGCCAGCGGACCGGCCTGGTCGGCCTGGGCGTTCTCGGCCTCGGTCTGGGCCCGCAGCCGGGCCAATTCGACGTCCCGCTTCTGGTTGGCGGTGGCGATCGCGGTGTCGGCCTCAGCCTGGGCCACCGCGCCCTGCTGGCGGGCCTTGGCGGACTGGATCTGGGCGTCGCGCTCGGCTTCGGCGGTGCCGACGGCGGCGTCCCGCTTGACCTCGGCGATGCGGCGCTGACCCAGAGATTCCAGGTAGCCGTTTCGGTCGGAGATGCCGGCGATCTTGAGGACGTCGACCTCCATACCGATGCGCGCCAGGTCGGTGCCGGCTTCCTCGACCACGCTGCGGGCCAGGGAGTCGCGGTTGGAGTTGAGGTCCTCGACGGTCATGGTCGCGGTGATCCCACGCAGGCTGCCGGCCAGGATGTCGTTGATCTGGTGCTGCAGGTCGTCGAGGTTGGAGGTCAGGAAGCGCTGCACGGCGGTCTGGACCGCTTCGTCGGCTGAGCCGATCCGAACCAGGCCGACGGCCTCCACGTTGACCGGCACCCCGTTGTTGGACAGCGCGTTCTGCAGGTTGATGCTGACGTTGAACGGCTCCAGGCTCATGATGTCGACCCGCTCGATCCCCGGCATCCGGAACCGGGCACCGCCGCGCACCACCTTGGGCTGACCGCGACCGGTGAACACCGCCACCTCGTTGGGTGGCACCTTGATGTAGTTCTTCACATAGATCGTCGGTAGCCCGACCAGCAGCAGCAGGGCTGCCACCGCGGCGACGACGACAATGGTGACCAGCGTCATGACGAGTGCCTTTCAGTGCTCGGGTACGGCGACGACGTGGACGTAGTCGGCGTCGACATCGGCGATGTACACCCGGGTGGATTTGGTCAGGGTCTCCGGTTCGCTGCTGATGGCCCGGGACCGGACCCGGTTGCCGTCCGGATCGACGAAGGCGACCTCGCCCCAGCCGTCGGCGGGAACATCGAGCGTGACGGTGCCGAGCAATCCGATGTAGGACGACCGGCCGCGGTGCGAGTTGGACTGCTGTTTACGCAGGTAGGGGAGCGCCACACCCTGCAAACCGGCGACCAGGGCGGCCCCGCTGAGCAAGGCGATCGCCCCGGCGCCGAGGCCGCCGAGCCCCGCCCAGGTGCTGACCAGACCACCGGTGCCCGCGCCCAGCAGGGCCGCCGAGACGGTGGTGAGGCTCAAGAACGGCATCCCGTCGTGGCCGAAGTCGGTGAGCAACAACGCGGAGAGCACCGCGACCGCGCCGACGGCAAACACCGCCAGGTACACAGCCGTCACGGGACTCCTTTCTGCCCAGCCCGATGTTGCGGCCGGGAAGGCCCGGCCCTGTCCGAGGGAGGTGAAACCTATCCTCGCATCCGGGGCCCTGGCCGCGATGCGGAATTTTGGCGCAGCGCGGCGATGCGGGTATCGTGGGGCAACGGTGCGGTATCCGCGCCGACTCTTGGTGTGCCCATCCCGGGATTCCACGGAATTTCTGTTACCGGCTCACGTTCTGCAGTCGGGGCGAATGCTGTGCAGCACTGAACTCAGACAGAAGAGGATCGCCGGAACGTATGGCCAAGAAAGACGGCGCCATCGAGGTCGAAGGCCGCGTGGTTGAACCCCTGCCCAATGCGATGTTCCGCATTGAGCTGGAGAACGGTCACAAGGTGCTCGCCCACATCAGCGGGAAGATGCGCCAGCACTACATCCGGATCCTGCCCGAGGACCGGGTCGTGGTGGAGCTTTCGCCCTACGACTTGTCCCGCGGCCGCATCGTGTACCGGTACAAGTAGCCGGCCCGCAGATTCACTCGTCAGACCAACCAGCGATCAAGACAGGACCAGTACAGCCGTGAAGGTGAACCCGAGCGTCAAGCCGATCTGTGACAAGTGCAGGGTGATCCGCCGGCATGGGCGGGTCATGGTGATCTGCTCCGACCCGCGGCACAAGCAGCGCCAGGGCTAGCGACGAGCGCAAGCACCGAAGACCACAACTGAATGCAGACCTCCCAGTACCAGTGATCGGGCTGGCATCTTTAGAGATGGGCACGATCACACACGCCCGGCGCGGAGGCCGGGCCCCGGAGCAGTAGGCCGGGAACGGGCTGGGACCAATACCTCCGTTACGAAGATGAAAGGGGCATGCCCCCATGGCACGACTTGTGGGCGTCGATCTCCCGCGTGACAAGCGGATGGAGATCGCGCTGACCTACATCTACGGCGTTGGCCGTACCCGTTCGCGGGAAATCCTTGCTGCCACCGGCATCGACAAGGATTTGCGCACCAAGGATCTCACCGATGACCAGGTGACCCACCTGCGCGACTACATCGAAGCGAATCTCAAGGTGGAGGGTGACCTGCGCCGCGAGGTGCAGGCCGACATCCGTCGCAAGATCGAAATCGGCTGCTACCAGGGTCTGCGGCACCGCCGCGGCCTGCCGGTGCGCGGCCAGCGGACCAAGACCAATGCGCGCACCCGCAAGGGGCCCAAGCGCACCATCGCCGGCAAGAAGAAGGCCAGGTAACCCCCTATGCCACCGAAGAAGGCAGCAGCCGGCCCCAAGAAGGGGCAGAAGACCCTCAAGACGCGGCGCCGGGAAAAGAAGAACATCCCGCTTGGTGCCGCGCACATCAAGAGCACCTTCAACAACACGATCGTCACGATCACCGACCCGCAGGGCAACGTCATCGCCTGGGCGTCGTCGGGCCACGTGGGCTTCAAGGGGTCGCGCAAGTCGACTCCGTTCGCCGCACAGCTGGCCGCCGAGAACGCCGCCCGCAAGGCCCAGGAGCACGGCGTCAAGAAGGTCGACGTGTTCGTGAAGGGTCCGGGTTCGGGCCGCGAGACCGCCATCCGGTCGCTGCAGGCCGCCGGTCTGGAGGTCGGCGCGATTTCCGACGTCACCCCCCAGCCGCACAACGGCTGCCGTCCGCCCAAGCGGCGTCGGGTCTAGTCGGGTTCGAGGAGGAGAAACAACATGGCTCGTTACACCGGACCCGCCACCCGCAAGTCGCGCCGCCTGGGCGTCGACCTGGTCGGTGGTGACCAGGCATTCGAAAAGCGTCCCTACCCGCCCGGCCAGCACGGTCGCGCGCGGATCAAGGAAAGCGAATACCGGCTGCAGCTGCAGGAGAAGCAGAAGGCCCGCTTCACCTACGGCGTGATGGAGAAGCAGTTCCGCCGCTACTACGAGGAAGCGGTGCGCCGCGAAGGCAAAACCGGCGATGAGCTGCTGCGCATCCTGGAAAGCCGCCTCGACAACGTCGTGTACCGGGCCGGCCTGGCTCGCACCCGCCGGATGGCCCGTCAGCTGGTCAGCCACGGTCACTTCACCGTCAACGGGGTGAAGGTGAACGTGCCCAGCTACCAGGTGGCGCAGTACGACATCATCGACGTCAAGGACAAGTCGATCAACACGCTGCCGTTCCAGATCTCGCGGGAGACCGCGGGGGATCGTCCGCTGCCGGGCTGGCTGCAGGTGGTCGGCGAACGGCAACGCATCCTGGTCCACCAGCTGCCCGAGCGGGCGCAGATCGACGTCCCGCTCACCGAGCAGCTGATCGTCGAGTTCTACTCGAAGTAGTAACCCTGTCCTGAGCCCGCCGGGCCCGGGACCCCAACGGCATCAAATAGCGGGTGCCGAGAAGGAGATAGAAAACAATGCTGATCTCTCAGCGACCCACCCTGTCCGAAGAGGTTTTGGCCGAGGACCGCTCCCAGTTCGTCATCGAGCCGTTGGAGCCCGGTTTCGGCTACACCCTGGGCAACTCGCTGCGGCGCACGCTGCTGTCGTCGATCCCGGGCGCGGCGGTCACCAGCATCCGCATCGACGGCGTGCTGCACGAGTTCACCACCGTGCCCGGCGTCAAGGAAGACGTCACCGACATCATCTTGAACCTCAAGAGCCTGGTGGTGTCCTCCGAGGAGGACGAGCCGGTCACCATGTACCTGCGCAAGCAGGGCCCGGGCGCGGTCACCGCGGGCGACATCGTGCCGCCGGCCGGTGTCACCGTGCACAACCCGGACATGCACATCGCCACCCTCAACGACAAGGGCAAGCTCGAGGTCGAGCTCGTCGTCGAGCGGGGCCGCGGCTACGTGCCGGCGGTGCAGAACAAGGCTTCCGGTGCTGAAATCGGCCGCATCCCGGTCGATTCCATCTACTCGCCGGTGCTCAAGGTGACCTACAAGGTGGAGGCCACCCGTGTCGAGCAGCGCACCGACTTCGACAAGCTGATCCTGGACGTGGAGACCAAGAACTCCATCAGCCCGCGGGACGCGCTGGCCTCGGCCGGTAAGACCCTGGTCGAATTGTTCGGCCTGGCCCGCGAACTCAACGTCGAAGCCGAGGGCATCGAGATCGGGCCGTCGCCGGCCGAGGCCGACCACATCGCCTCGTTCGCGCTGCCGATCGACGACCTGGACCTGACCGTGCGCTCCTACAACTGCCTCAAGCGTGAAGGTGTGCACACCGTCGGTGAGCTGGTCGCCCGCACCGAGTCCGACCTGCTCGACATCCGCAACTTCGGTCAGAAGTCCATCGACGAGGTGAAGGTCAAGCTGCACCAGCTGGGCCTGTCGCTCAAGGACAGCCCGGCCAGCTTCGACCCGTCGCAGGTCGCCGGCTACGACGTCGCGACCGGCACCTGGTCGGCTGACGGCGGCTACGACGACGCGGACTACGCCGAGACCGAGCAGCTGTAACAGAATTCCGTCCCGGCCCTACCTGATACGGGGGCCGGCCCCATTTAGGAGAAGTCGCAATGCCCAAGCCCACCAAGGGCCCTCGCCTCGGCGGGTCGTCCTCGCACCAGAAAGCGATCCTGGCGAACCTGGCCACGTCGTTGTTCGAGCACGGCCGGATCAAGACCACCGAGGCCAAGGCCCGGGCGTTGCGGCCGTACGCGGAGAAGCTGATCACCCACGCCAAGAAGGGCACGCTGCACAACCGGCGTGAGGTGCTGAAGAAGATCCGCGACAAGGACGTCGTGCACGCGCTGTTCGCCGAGATCGGGCCGCACTTCGCGGACCGCAACGGCGGCTACACCCGCATCATCAAGGTTGAGGCGCGCCGGGGCGACAACGCCCCGATGGCCGTCATCGAGCTGGTGCGGGAGAAGACGGTGACCTCCGAGGCCGAGAAGGCCCGGCGGGCAGCGGCCGCGCAGGCCAAGGCCAAGGCTGCCGAGGTTGAGGCCCCGGCCGAGGCTGAGGCAGTGGAAGTTGCCGAGGCTGCCGAAGCTGTCGAGACCGAGGCGCCGCAAGCCACTGAGGCTGCCGAGGCTCCCGAGGCCGCCGAGGACACCGACGGGGACGACAAGTCCTGACGTCGTGACCGTTCGGCTGCGGCTGGATATCGCTTACGACGGAACGGATTTCGCTGGCTGGGCCGTGCAGGCCGGCCAGCGAACCGTTTCCGGCGTGCTCGATGACGCCCTGTCGACGATCTTTCGCACCCGGGTCCGGCTGTTCGCGGCCGGGCGCACCGACACCGGGGTGCACGCCACCGGCCAGGTGGCCCACGTCGACATCCCGTCGGACGCGTTGAGCCACGCCCATCCCCGCAGCCGGCGACCCGGGGACCCGGAGTTCCTGCCGCTGCTGCGACGGCTGGGGAGGTTGCTGCCCTCGGATGTCCGGGTGCTGCACATCGTGCGCGCCGCCGCCGGATTTGATGCCCGGTTTTCGGCGCTGCGCCGCCACTACGTCTACCGGTTGTCGACCGCACCGTACGGGGTGGTGCCGCAAGAAGCGCGCTACATCACCGCCTGGCCGCGGGCGCTGGATACCGAGGCGATGAATCTGGCGTCGCGCAGCCTGCTGGGGCTACACGACTTCGCTGCATTCTGCCGACACCGCGAGGGCGCCACCACGATTCGCGATCTGCAGCGGCTGGATTGGGTACGCGGGGACGACCACCTGGTCACCGCGTATGTCACCGCCGACGCGTTCTGCTGGTCGATGGTCCGCTCGCTGGTGGGGGCGCTGCTGGCGGTCGGCGCCGGTCGCCGCCCCCCGGGCTGGTGCGCGGAACTGCTGGACGCGACGCGGCGCTCCAGTGACTTCGCCGCGGCGCCGGCGCGCGGTCTGACCCTGGTCGGCGTCGACTATCCGCCCGACGACGAGCTGGCGGCGCGGACCGTAATCACCCGTGATCTGCGCAGCGCGGACGAACTCTCTTAACCGGAGCTGCGGCTAGTGGTCCGAGCGTGTGTTCAGACT
>NZ_JCALCW010000050.1:0-26211 GCF_059812545.1 Mycobacterium sp. NGS50 | reverse complement strand
GCGGTGACCCCAAGCTGGTGAGCGGTTGCATCCCGGTGTTATGCGGCGTCGGTGAGTGGTTCGAGGGTGACTTTGTAGCCGAGTCCCTCGAGTTGTTTGATGGCCTTGGTTTTGGTTTTCCCCGGGTTGTGTCGGGTGTAGTAGTCGGGGCCGGGATCTTGGTAGAAAGCACCGTTGACCAACATGTGGTAGGTGTCAGTGAGCATCTTGTGTTCCAAAGCGACCAGGGCGATCTGGCTTGCCGGTGAGCTGCGTCGGACTTTGCCGTTCCTGCGTTTGTGCAGGGCACGGTGACTGCCGGCGATGCGCCCGAAGCGGGCGCTGTAGTAGGTGCCCTTGGTGCGGGCCGCCGACAGGGCAGCGATACCGAGGGAACCCTTGAGATGACGGTTGCCGGGGCGAATCGCCGCCGATTTGATCCGGCCCGCCGACTCATTGGAGCCTGGCACCACCCCGGCCCACGACGCCAGATGTGCGGCGCTGCCGAACACGCTCATATCGGCGCCGGTCTCGGCGATGAACACATCGGCCACGATCTGTGACCAGCCCGGGATGCTCATCAGCAGCTCCCGGACGGCGCGAAAGGGCGCAATCGCCGCCTCGATGCGCTCATCGAGGCGGACGATATCGGCGTTGTGGGCATCGATGCGATCCAGGTACAACCGCACCATAAATGCGTGATGGTCGTTGAACCGGCCCCGCATCGCCTCAGTGAGCTGCGGGATCTTGTCCCGGAGCCGTTGTTTGGCCAGATCAGCCAGCGTCGCGGGATCGCGCTGACCAGCGATGAGCGCTTCAAGCATCGCCCGCCCCGAGACGCCGACAATGTCGGAGGCCACCGCCGAAAGTTTGATCCCAGAGTCTTCGAGCAGCTTCTCCAGCCGCTGGATCTCCTTGGTGCGTTCGCGGGTAATCACCGTGCGCGCCCGGGTCAGATCCCGCAACACCCGAATCGGCTCCGGCGGCACGAACGACGCGCGCACCAGCCCGTGAGCCCCCAGATCGGCCAGCCACATCGCATCAGAAACATCGGTCTTACGCCCAGGCACATTACGCACCGCATGGGCGTTGACCAGCATCACGTTCAGCCCATCGTCGAGTAAGTAATAGAACGGCTTCCAATAATCCGACGTCGACTCGATCACCACACAGCTCACCTGCTCAGCGATCAGATGCTCCCGCAACGCCAGGATCTCACCCGTGGTCGACCCCCACGTGGTCACCGTCGTCTTGGTGCCGCGCCGACCCCCGCCCTGAACCCGCACACACGCCTTGACGTCCTTCTTGGAAACATCAAGACCCGCGCACCGGGAATGAATCACCTCCATGATCAGTCACCCCTTCACTCGGAACTGTTGTTATCCAGCGTGTTCCGGGGAGAGCGGAAACAAAACAGGAGTCTCTCTCGCGTGCTCACAGGCAACAACCCACCGCCCCCGCACAACCACAGGGGTGCCCTCCAGCCACCAAGCTGCTCGGCGTGCTCACCAGCAACACAGACGCAACGGGGTCAACCGAAACACCCCTCAAGCGTCGACCCCACCGACCCGCGACGCAACCACCTCACCAAGCCGAACATCACGGCCTAATTTTCATCCTCCACCACGGGGCGAAGCCCCTCCGGTAGCTGCTCGCCGAGGTTGCGGCTACCCGCTGACCTCGCGGACCAACTCGATGGCCCGGCCCAGCGTGTCCAGCCGCGCCGCGAGCGTGTCGCCGGCCGGATACAGCCGTACGGTGTCCACCCCGGCGTCGCGCCACACCGCCAACCGCGTGCGGACCATCTCCTCGGTGCCGATCAGGGTGGTGGCCAACACCATCTCGTCGCTCACCAACGCGGTGGCCCCGTCGCGGTCACCACGTTGCCAGCGCTCCCGTATCTCGGCGGCGACGTCGACCCAGCCCTGACGGCTGTAGGCCCGGTTGTAGTAGTTGGTGTTGACCGAACCCATGCCGCCCAGGCTGAACGCCAGCTCCTTCTTGCGGCCGGCGACCATCGCCGTCAGCGACTCCGGGTCCGGCGCGAACGCGACCTCGGCGCCCTGACAGATGTCGAGATCGGCCCGGCTGCGACCGGAGCGGGCCAGCCCGTCATCCAGGTGCGCGAAGTAGGCGTGCACCGCACCTTCCGGGACGAAGCTGGTGCCCAGCCAGCCGTCGGCGACCTCGCCGGTCAACCGCAGCATCGACTCCGACAATGCCGCCAGGTAGATGGGGATCCGGTATTCGGGCCGGGTGGACAACCGCATAGGGACGCCTTCCCCACCGGGGCGGGGCAGCTGGTATGCGGTGCCGGAGTAGGAGATCTTCTCCCCGGAGATCGCCAGCCGGACGATGTCGATGGTCTCCTTGACCCGGGTCCGCGGCCGGTCGAAGGCGACGCCGTGCAGCCCCTCGATCACCTGCGGGCCGGACGCCCCCAGCCCGAGTAGGAACCTGCCCTCCGACAGATTCGACAGCGTGATCGCGGTCTGCGCCACCGCGACCGGTGACCGGACACCGACCTGCATGACGCCCGAGCCCAGCAGCATGGTCTCGGTGCGACTCGCCAGGTAGCCCAGCGCCGACGGCGCATCCGCGCCCCACGCCTCGGCGACCCAGCACATGTCCAAGCCGAGCCGCTCGGCCTCGACCACGAAGTCGACCACCTCGCGGACGTCGCTGGAGGCCTCGACGGTGGTCGCGGTCCGCATCAGTGCGCCTCGGCCAGCTTCTTGATCCCCGCCAGCGTCGCGTTCAGCGCCGCCTCGAACTCTCGCAGCCGCACGAAGACGATCTTCTGTTCGCGGTCGGGCATCGCCTCGATGGCCTGCGACAGGCCGGATCGGCCGGGGCCCAGCTGCGCCCGGTAGCTCAGCGTGGTGCCGCCCTCGCCGGGCGCGAGGCGGAAGCGCCAGGTGGCCGCGGGATCGTCGGGATCACCGACCGCCCACGCGAATTCCTGCGGCTGCGAGCAGGCGATGATGTGCGACCGGGTGGACCACTCGCCCAGCGCGTCATGACGGTTGTGGCCGACGAAGACGGCGCCGACCTTGGGTTGGTCGGCGCCATCTGTCCATTCGACAGCCTGCAGTTCGGTGCTCAGCTCCGGCATCAGCGAGATGTCGGAGACCAGCTGCCACACCCGATCCGGTTCGGCCTCGATCCAGGTCGACCGTTCGACATGGGGGCTGTCCGCGTAGCGTGCGCCGGTCCATTCCACCCGCCCATTGTGCCGCGAGGCGATCACCCAGCGCCCGCGAGCGGCAATTTCACGACGCGTCTCCCGCGTGTCGCGTCGTGAAATTGCCGCTCGGCAGGTTTCCGACCGGGGTCGGAGAGATCACGCGGCGACCAGCTCCGGGCTGGGCTCACTGACCGGCTGCTTGCGGCCCGGCAGCGCCAGCCTGCAGATCTTGCGGACCACGGTGGCGAACTGCTTGTAGAGCGGTCCGCTGTTGTAGGGCACGCCGTAGCGCTCGCAGATCTCCCGCACCTCCGGCGCGATCTCCGGGTAGCGGTGCGCGGGCATGTCGGGGAACAGGTGGTGTTCGATCTGGTGCGACAGGTTGCCCGACATCAGGTGGAACAGCTTGCCGCCGGTCAGGTTCGCCGACCCGAGGATCTGCCGGAAGTACCAGCCGCCACGGGTCTCGTCCTTGGTCTCCTCGATGCTGAATTCCTGGGTGCCGTCCGGGAAGTGTCCGCAGAAGATGATGGTGTACGACCACACGTTGCGGATCAGGTTGGCGGTCAGGTTCCCGGCGAAGGTGAACGGCGCGAACGGCCCGGACAGCAGCGGGAAGGCGACATAGTCCTTCAGCGTCTGCCGGCGAACCTTCTGCCACGTCTCCAGCAGCATCTCTTTCTTGTCGCGGAAACCGATCTCGCCGGCCCGGATGCGCTCGGTCTCCAACTCGTGCACCGCCACGCCGTACTGGAACAGCACCATCAGCAGGAAGGCGTAGACCGGGTTACCCAGGAAGTAAGGCTCCCACGGCTGGTCCTCGCTCATCCGCAGGATGCCGTAGCCGACATCGCGGTCCATGCCGAGGATGTTGGTGTAGGTGTGGTGCATGTAGTTGTGCGAGTGTCGCCACTGATCTGATGGGCAGGCGCTGTCCCACTCGAACGTGCGCCCGTTGATCGACGGGTCACGCATCCAGTCGTACTGGCCGTGCATCACGTTGTGGCCGATCTCCATGTTGTCCAGGATCTTCGCCGCGCCGAGCATGGCGGTGCCCGCCAGCCAGGCCGGCGGCAGCACCCCGGCCCACAGCAGGGCGCGTCCACCGACCTCCAGGCCGCGCTGCAGCTTGATGACCTTGCGGATGTAGTCGGCGTCACGCTCGCCCAGGTCGGACATGACGCGCTGCTTGATGGCGTCGAGCTCGCGGCCGAAGTCTTCGATCTGTGCGGGGGTCAGGGTGACCTTCTGTGCAGACATGAGCTTCTCCTTGATGATTCGGGGTTGTCTAGAGGGCGATTTCGACGTCGCCGACTGGGACGGACACGCAGATCTGGATGTCCTCGTCGTCGCCGGTCGACACCGCGCCGGTGGCCAGGTTCATCACCGTGCCGCAGGTCTTGCGGCGGGTGCAGGTGTGGCAGATCCCCATCCGGCAGCCGGATTCGGGGTTCAGGCCGGCGTCTTCGGCCTGCTCCAGCAGCGACCGGCCGTCGTCGGTGACGTCGACGCTGCTATCGGAGAAGCTGACCCGGCCCCCGGACACTTCGGTGGGCCGAACAAACTCCGGCGGGGTGAAGCTTTCGGAATACACCTGGCCGCAGTGCTTCCGCACCGCCTCGGCCAGCGCTGTCGGCCCGCAGACGTAGACCGCATCCGGGTCGGGCAGCGCGGCGTCGACGTGACCGGAGTCGAAGTGCCCACTCAGGTCGGTGCCGTCCAGTGAACGGGTGTATCCGTGAAGCACCCGCACGCCGGGCATCGCGGCGAGCTCGGCCCGGTAGCAGGCCTCGGCCTGGTTACGGGTGTAGTGGATGACGGCCACCTCGCCCCGGTGTCCCTCGGCCTGCAGGGTGCGCAGCATCGCCATGATCGGCGTGATGCCGCTGCCACCGGCGACGAACAGGATGCGCCGCGGCCGGGCGGCGGGCAGCACGAAGTCTCCGACCGCGCCGTCGACGCCGACGACCATTCCGACCCGGGCCCGCTGGTACAGGAAGTTCGACACCAGTCCGCCGTCGTGGCAGCCCACAGTCAGTTCCAGAAGCCCGCTGCCCTCGGCGTTGGCCGGTGAATAGCACCGGGTGTGCCGACGACCGTCGATCTCCACATGGACGTTGACGTGCTGACCGGCCTGCAACGTGTTGCCGGCGACGAAGGCCGCGTTGGGCTCCAGCGTGAGGGTGACGCTGCGTACGGACCGGCGCACGGCCACGATCCGGGCACGCGCCTCCCCCGCAAGCGTCGGGTCCAGAAGCTCGGTGTAGCGGTCGACACCGTGCGGCCCGGTAAGGAGGTCGACCAGGCCGGAGCCGAGCATCCGCCGGCTCACGGGACGAGACAAGATTTGAGTGAACATGTGTACACTGTGCAATCAGGAACCGCAGGTCGTCAAGGATTTCTTTCGCGCTGTGGTAGGGTTCACACAGTGAACAGTCGTACGCCTAGTTCACGTCCGCAGCGTTCGACGCACCGACCCAGCCGCGGGCGCACCCGGGACAGCCAGTCCCGGGAGGAACGCAAGGAAGCCACCCGGCGCGCCATCATCGCCGCCGCCCTCAAGTTGGTCTCCGATCGCAGCTTCAGCGCGCTCAGCCTGCGCGAGGTCACCCGCGAGGTCGGCATCGTGCCGGCCGGGTTCTACCGCCACTTCGAATCGATGGAGGCCCTCGGCCTGGCGCTGATCGACGAGTCGTTCCGCGCACTGCGCGACATGCTGCGCGAAGCCCGCGCCGGCAAGTTTGACCCCACCCGGGTGATCGAGTCCTCGGTGGAGATCCTGGTCGCCAGCGTCGACCAGCAACGCGAGCACTGGCAGTTCATCGGGCGGGAACGTTCCGGCGGCGTGTCGGTGCTGCGCTACGCCATCCGTACCGAGATCCGGTTGATCACGTCGGAGCTGGCGACCGACCTCGCCCGCTTTCCGGGCCTGAATGCCTGGAGCACCGAGGATCTCAACGTCCTGGCGACACTGTTCGTCAACTCGATGATCGCCACCGCCGAGGCGATCGAGGACGTGCAGAGCCCCGCCGCACTGGCCGACATCAAACGCGTTGCCGTCAAACAGCTCCGGATGATCACGATCGGTATCGGCGGCTGGCGCAGCAGCCCCTAGCCGATGAGGAAACGCCACAAGCTCGGCGATATCACCGGAGCCGGCATCACCGACCGCTGGGGAGTGACGGCCACCGACCTGGGCGCCACGGTCCTGGCCCCCAACGGAAAGCTGGTCTCGGTGTTCGGTGACACCTTCTCCGGTGGCCGGGTCGGCGACGGTGACTGGCGTTCCCCGGTCGCCTTGATCGGAACCGGCGACGCCGACAACCTGATCCGCTACGAACGCGCCGCCGGCCGCGATCCGGACTATGCGCATCAGCTGTGGCCCTACCACCATGACCACGCCTCGACCGGCTGGCGCAAGAGCGGTATCAGCACCGTGATCCCGTCCGATCTGCTGCGCGTCGATGACGCCCTCTACCTGCATGCGATCGTCAACCGCGGGTTCGGCAACGTGGTCTGGACCGAGATCTGGACGTCGCTAGACAGCGGTGTCTCCTGGCAGCATCTGGGGGCCACGGCGAAGTTCCCCGGCACTTTGCACAACGGCTACGTGCAGTGCTGGTCGTGGGACTACGACCCCGACGACGGCTGGGTATACGTGGTATCGACGGGATTCCAGCGTGACAAAGGCATCATCTTGCGTCGGGTGCGCCCCGACGACATCGGCAACCGGCGTCGGTACACCGGCTGGGGTCGAGCCAAGGGCCGATGGGGTTGGGGCCACGAACCGACACCGATCACCCCCGCCGGTGAGACGTGGGGAGAACTGTCACTACGTCGTGTGCAACCGGGTCTATGGATCCTGGGCGGCTTCCTCTCCTCGGAATACGCGTTGGGTTACCGCACGCTGTCCTCCCCCACCACCGGGCTGCACGACGCGCCGCTGCAGCTGCCGATCACCGGGTGCGCGTGGGACGCCGAAGACCATGCCCACAGCCGCGTCGCCCAGCTCTACGGCGGCTACCTGTTGCCCGGTTCCCGCCCGGACGTCGCGGGCGGGGTGGGAATTGTGGTGTCCCAGTGGAACACCGACGCCGGGTGGCCGTATCGGGCGATGCAGTTTCGGGCGACGCTGCGTGATACCACCCGGCCGGCGCGCGAGCCGAGGGATCCAGTCAATCTGTAAACCGGCCCTGGGCCCCGCTGGACAGCAGGTCACGCGCGGTGCTCCCGCCGTCGAGCAGGTGCGTCGTTCGCGCCGCGATCTGCCAGCGACCGTCGATGCGGGCCAACCGGAAATGGTTGGCGGCCGCCCGCGCAGCGGCGTACCCGTCGTCGCGCCGCACGAACAGCACCGATTCGCACACCGCGACCGCGTCGTCGCCGTCCACGGTGACGGCCGCCGGGCCCAGGAAATGTGCGCTGCCGCGCCCGATCAATCCTTGGTGCGCATCGGATTCCACCATCGCCCGTACCTCGTCGCGGCCGTGCATGCGCCGGCCTTCGACGTGGTAACGGCCGTCGCGCGTCCACAGCTGCGCGGTCGCCTCGGCCTCACCGGAGTCCACCAACGGTCCGTAGCGGGCGATCAACTGCGCGATCGCCTGCTGGTCTTCGAGCAGTTGCAGCCGACGCTCAAGCGCGTCGAGTCGATCCTGTGTCATGGCGCCGTTCCTTCCACGCGGTCGGCCAGCTCACGCAGCCGACTCAGCTGATCGCAGTAGTGCGCGGCGGAATCCGCGGCGACCACCACGGTGGCAACCGTCGCACCGGCGGTGCGCAATCGGCGCAGTCGATCGAGGGTGCCGGCCTCATCACCGGGGTCGACCGCGCGTCCGGTGGACAACACCACCTCGAAACCCGGTGGCGGCGCGACCTCGGACAGCATTCCGGACATCTCGTCGTCGCGCAGCCCGAACGGCATCCACCCGTCGCCCAGCGCCACCGCACGCCGCAGCGACCGGCGGGTACGCCCACCCACCCAGATCGGCACCCGCGGCTGGGTCGCGCACGGCTCCACCAGCAGCGGTCCGTAGTCGTAGTAGGCGCCCCGGTACTGCGGCCGCGGCGTGGACAGCGAGGCCCGTAACGCGCGCAGCGCGTCATCGGCGCGACCCCCGCGGTCCTCGAAATCCGCTCCGAGCAGCTCGAATTCGTCGCGCAGCGATCCGACGCCGACCCCGAGCACCACCCGTCCCCCGCTGAGGCGATCCAGCGTGCCATATCGTTTGGCGATCTCCAGCGGATGGTGATAGCCCAGCACCAGCACCGAGGTGGCCAGCCGGATACGTGAGGTGCGCGCAGCCAGGAAACTCAAGGTGCTCAACGGATCCCAGTAGGTCCCGCCGCGCTGACCGGTTTCGTCGATCGGGATCGCAACGTGCTCGGCGCAGGTCAGGTACTCGTAGCCGAGTTGATCGGCATGCTGGGCGACGCGGGCGATGTCGTCGATGTCCGCGTCGCGTTCCCACGCCGATGCCGCGCCGGGCACCTGCATGACCACGGGAGTGGACAACCCGAGCCGCACGGTCAATCGCCGATCAGCCGCTGCATGAACCGGTGGGTGCCCAACACGACCTTCGCCCGGTCGGGATCGTTGCGCAGCGCCACGTCTTCGGCATTACCGCCGGCCACATAGACCGGACCGTGCGGCAATTGTTCGAGACCTTCGCGGGCCACGTCGCGGGGCTCGGCGACCCGTAACCCCGGCACGTCGAAGTTGAGTCCGACCCGTTCCATCGCCGGTGTCCTGGTGACACCGAGAACCAGTTCGAGGACGTGCACGCCTGACTCACGCAGCTCCAGCCACAGACTTTCGGCGAAGATCCGGCCGAACGCCTTCACCCCGCCGTACACGCTGTGCCGCACCGATCCCAGGTAACCCGCCATGGACCCGACCAGCAGGATGCCGCCCCGGTGGCGCTGCCGCATCGGGCGACCGAAGTGCTGCACCAGCGCGAGTTGCACCCCCACGTTGAGCGCCAGCACCCGCTGGAAGTCGCCCAGCTCGCCGTCCAGAAACTCCTCGCTACACGTGTTGGCGCCGGCGTTGTAGATCAACAGTCCGACCTCGAGACCCTCGGTGACCTCGGCGATCCGCTCCACCGCATCCGGCTCGACCAAATCGACCGCCAGCGTGCGCACCTGCACGCCGTGGCTGCGGCATGCGCCCGCGGTGGCGGCCAGCGGGCCGGGCTTGCGGGCCAGCAGCACCAGGTTGAATCCGGCGGCGGCCAGCAGGGCGGCGAATTCGGCGCCGACTCCCTCCGACCCACCGGCGATCACCGCCCACGGCCCGTAGTCGGCCGGATCGACCGGACTCATCGCGGATTCCGCCACATCTTCCACAGCGTCGGGCCACCGTCGGGCACCACGAGCTCACCGGTGACCGCGAATCCGAAACGTTCGTAGTAGGGAACATTGGCCGCTTTGCTCGACTCGAGATAGGCCGGAGCGTGTTCGGCGTCGCAGCGCTGCAGACCCGAATGCATCAGTGCCTGCCCGAATCCCTGGCCGCGGACCGCGGTGTCGCTGCCGATTACCGCGAGGTACCAGTGCGGTTCCTCGGGGTGCTCGCGTTTCATCAATTCGGTCAGCGTGCGTCCGGCCAGCGCCCGGGTCCCCAGGGCGCGGATGATCGCCGGCTTCATCGCCCATTGGTTGCGACCGGATTGCTGCCAGCCGCCGGGCGGGTCCCACAGCGCCGCCGCGCCGATGGTCGCGCCGTCGCACGCCACCTGCACGCCGCCGCCGCCAAGGTGGTGGTGGCGGGTCAGGGCCGCGAACATCCTGGGCTGGCCGGCGGCACGGGCTTTGTCGTCCGGCTGCAACCACGTCGAGACGGGGTCGTCGTAGAACGCTCGGCCCAGCACGGCCGAGAGCGGACGGATATCGGCTTTCGTCGCAGGTCGCACCGCGATGGTCACCCTGTCAGGCTAGAGCGCGCCGCGCCGCCGAGGATACCGGGCCTGGGGCATTGGCAGGTTGTCCCGTCGCCGCGGGGCCGGTATGTTGGCACCCATCGTTAACACACTGTTCGCCGATGTCTCCGAATTTCAAGTGCCGGTGGATGATTCATATCCTTACCTGGTACTTTCGATCCGAGTTTGCGACGGCACCTATCAGGACCACAACTTTGTCCGGAACTACGGATGGATGCGCGCGGCGCTGGACAGCGGCCGGTTGACGTTCGGCATCGTGTACACCTATGTACGCCCGAACTGGCAGGCAAACGCCAACACGGTGCGCTCGATGATCGACGCGAACGGCGGCCTGCATCCGCGCGTCGCCTTGATGCTCGACGTCGAATCCGGTGGTAATCCGGGCGGCGACGGATCGGGGTGGATCAATTCCCTGTATTGGAACCTCGCCGATTGGTGCGGCAACCCGGCCCGGATCATCGGCTACGGGAATGTGTGGGATCTCAACACCATGTGGCGCACCAAACCCGACGGGCTGCGCCTGATCGTCGCCGGGTACGGCAGCAATCCGCCCTACCCGGGCAAGGTCGCCCACCAGTACACCGACGGTCAGGGTTACGGCGGGGGGCTGCCCGAGGGTTGTCCGCCGTTCGGGCGGTGCGACATGGATTCCGCCGACGGCCTGTCCGCCGACCAGTTCGCCGCCGCCTGCGGCATCGCGGCGGACAGCGCGGCTCAGAAGGCGTAGCGGTGGTATTGCGCCATATTCGCCATCGCCGGCACCAGCGACATCACTTTGCCCAGCGCCCGGTAGGCGCGCGGGATGCGCTCGAAGGTGTCCGATTCGAACCATCGGACCCAGTCCAGTAGCCGGGTGCCCGGCACGGCCGTCAGGATGTCGTCGGGCCCGTTGATCGCCCAGTGCAGCTTGGCCCCGGAGCGTCGCACCACCGCGTTGGACCACTGCGTTTTGATGCCCAGCGAGTTGAACGCGTCGAACTGCAACTCACCGCTGGGACAGTGCTCAACCACCCGGCGCAGCAACGCGACGCCGTCCTGCTCGGTGAGGTACATCGTCAGGCCTTCACCGATCATCAGTGCGGGGCGGTCCGCGGGGATGTCGGCGAACCACGCCGGGTCGGTGACCGACGCCGCCACCACGTGATAGTGCTCCCGCTCGGGGAACAGTTGTCGACGCAGGTCGGTGACGGCGGGATAGTCGATGTCGTACCAGTCGATTCCAGGGCCCGGCTCCAGCCGGAAGAACCGGCTGTCCAGCCCGCAACCCACGTGTAGCACCACCGCCTCGGGGTGGGCCGACAGGAACCGGCGGGCCCAGCCGTCGAAGTGCGCCGAGCGTGTCGTCACCGACGGCGACCGGCCCGCGGTGATGGTGGTCTTACTCCAGTCGTAGTCGATGCGGTCGACCACCTGCTTGGCGTAGTCGTCACCCAGGATCGGTTCGGCGAAATCGGCGTCCAGCGCTTTGGCGTACAGCGTCGCGAGCATGGTCTGCGGGGCTCCGCTCAGATCCACCTGCACCTTGTCATCGGTCATGTCATCCGAGGCTAGTCGCGCAACCGTTTAGCCGCAGCGCTGAACGCGGCTCGGCGTGGTGTTCAGCCGTCGGCCGGTTCCCACTGTCGTTCAACGGCTTTGATCAGCGCGGTCAGCGTGGCGTTTACCGGTGTGGGGGTACCTACACGTGCACCCTGACGCTCCACCGCCCCGTTGATGACGTCGATTTCGCTCACTCGATGCGCATCGTGATCCAGCAGCGCCGACGGTTTCGCGTTCGGCATCTGGGCGCCGAACGCGCGGACGTGGGCAACCGGGTCCTGCACAGCGATAGCGACACCGGATGCGCGGGCCACCGCCCAGGCCTCGGTTGCCGCGGCGCGGCTGACCGGTCCCATGTCGGGGTCGTCGAGCACCTGCCCCACCGTCATACCGGTCAACGCACAGGGCGCACTGTAGGCGACGTTGCAGATCAGCTTCTCCCACTGCATCGCCGCGATGTCGGCGACCGCGGCCGCATCGAATCCCGCCTCGGCCCAGACCCGCGCGATGGTCTCGACCTCCGCAAATGGCAACGATGCGTAGGGGCCGAAGCGCACCGCACGCATCGCGTTGTGGTGCACACGACCCGGCGCGGGGCGCGAAGCCCCGAATCCGCTGGCGATGCCGACGGCGACGCGTTGTTCACCGACGATCTCGGCGACCGCGTCGGCCGATCCCAACCCGTTCTGGATGGTCAACACCGGTGTGGCCCGGCCCAGCAGCGGCAGCGCCGCCGCGGCCCCCGCAGCGGCATCGGCGGCCTTGACCGCCAGCACCACCAGGTCCATCGGCTCTGTGGGTGCGGCGGTGGCCGCACGCATGGCCACGACTTGGTCCTGATCGGGCCGGCTGATCCGCAGCCCGTGTGCGGCGATCTGCTCGACGTGCTCACGGCTTCGGTCGACGGCGAGCACATCGTTTCCCGCCGCCGCCAGTTTGGCCGCGTAGATCGAGCCCATGGCGCCGCACCCGACTACCGCGATCTTCATCGGTTCTCCCCAGCTAGTTCGGCGATCACCGCGGCCAGCTCGGGTTTTTCCTCCAGCCCGAAACCCGGTGCGTCGGTGGGTGCGATGGTGCCGTCGACTAGCGCGCACCCCTCGGAGTAGCCCCCGAACGGCGCAAATACCCCCGGGTAGGACTCGCAGCCGCCCAGGCCCAGCCCGACCGCGATGTGCAGGTTGATCAGGTGTCCGCCGTGCGGGAACGCCTGGCGACGATCGAATCCGTCCGACTCGAGGACGTCGAGCATGCGGGCGTATTCGGTCAGCCCGTAGCTGAGTCCGGCGTCCATCTGAAAGATGTCCCGGCCGGGGCGCATGCCGCCGTAGCGGATCAGGTTAATCACGTCGCGCACCGAGAACAGGTTCTCGCCGGTAGCGACCGTGCCGTGGTAGCCGCCGATCACCTGCCGGTTCAGCTCGAAATCGAGTGGATCGCCGGGCTCTTCGTACCAGCGCAGGTCGTATTGGGCCAGCCGCTGCGCCCACTGACCGGCCGCCACCGTGTCGAAGCGGCCGTTCGCGTCGACCGCCACCCGTGCCCCGCCGCCGATCACGTCGATCACCGCCTCGATACGGTCCAGGTCCTCGCGTATCGACGCGCCACCGATCTTCATCTTGATCGCGTCATATCCCCGGTCCAGGTAGCTGCGCATCTCGACGCGCAGCCGATCCAGCCCGTCGCCGGGGTAGTAGTACCCGCCCGCGGCGTACACCGGCACCGCCGTCGTGCTGCCCTCACAGCCGAAGTGGCGGGCGATGGTGCGGTAGGCCGGCTCGTCGGCGAGTTTGGCGTTCAGGTCCCAGCATGCGAGTTCCAGCGCGGCCGCCGCGGCCGCCCGATCGCCGTGCCCGCCGGGCTTTTCGTCGGCGATCGCACGCTGCAGCACCCGGGCCGGGTCGATAGCACCCGCGTCGTCCAGCAACGACTCCGGCTCTGCGTTCAGCAGCCGAGGGATCATCCGGTCGCGCAGGATGCCGGTTTGCGCGAACCGTCCGATGGAGTTGAACGCGATACCGGTGACCGGTTTGCCGTCCCGCATCCGGTCGGTGACCACGGCGACCAATGAGACCGTGTGTTGAGAGAAATCGACTAAGGCGTTGGCGATTTCGCCGCGCAACCGCACCGGCATCTCGATGATCCGGGTGATCCGCACCGCTGTCGCTCCTCCTCGTGATCGTTACGTGCCTGTGCCCAGCGCTTTGCCGCGATGACGTGTTGCCAAATTACCGTCTTAGGGATCCGAGCGGTATGGCCGGATCCGTCAGCAGTCCAGCCCACGGTGCGGCCACTGAGGGAAGGGTGTGGCCATGGACGTCCGCAAGTACCTGACCGAATTCATCGGCACGTTTCTGTTCGTGTTCGCCATTCTGGGCATCGTCGGATCCGGCGCCAAAACGGTGCCGACGGCGCTCGGCATCGGCTCGGCCCTGATGGTGGCGGTGTACGCCAGCGGCCACATCTCCGGCGGGCACGTCAACCCGGCGGTGTCGATCGCCGCTTGGCTGCGCGGCGCGCTGCCGGTACGAGATCTGTTGCCCTACATCGTGGCTCAACTCCTGGGTGCCGCCGCCGCGTACGGGGCGGGATTCGGGTTGTGGCACAACGCGTACGGACAGAGCGGCCTCGATCTGACCGGAAACGTGTGGCCGGCGTTCCTCGCCGAGGCGGTGTTCACCTTTGCGCTGTGCTACGTGGTGCTGCAGACCGCCACCAGCAAAGACATTGACGGCAACAGCTTCTACGGCCTGGCAATCGGTTTCATCGTGACGGTGGGTGTGTTCGCGGTGGGCGCCATTTCCGGTGCATCCTTCAATCCCGCGGTGACGCTGGGCCTGATGCTCGGCGGCTTCTTCTGCTGGAAGTTCCTCTGGGTGTACCTGGCGGCGCAGGTCGTGGGAGCCGTCGTCGCGGCCCTGGCCTACAAGGCCGTCGTTTCCGAGACGACCGACGCCGACTGACATCGACTGCCGCCGCTCCCGCGCTTACCCGGCCGGGCCAACGAAACCGCTGATGCGCAGCCATCGACGGCGTTCATCGAAATATCGGTCGACGCAATGTGACTAGTTGGCCGTCATTAGTCGCCCAGCCGTCCAAGGCAATACACCGGGAACTTTGGAAACCTGCACACGTAGCGGTCCGCGTTGTACCAGAACGCGTCCAGCGCGTGGATTGCGGTGTCGTGGGTGATCAGCCAGCGCCCGCCCTGATCGATCAGCACCATTGGTTCGGGGGCGCTGCGTTGATGAAACGTTCCCACGGAGGTAACGGTGGCTCCGGCCAGATTGTCGGGTGCGGGCTGAATGTCGGTCACCACGAAGTTGAGAGGCAGCAATCCGTCCCCGTTCATCCGGTTCAGATGATCGTCGATTGCCTGGGCTTCCTCGGGGGTGAAGCCGGGGCTGACGATGTCGGTCTTGTTCGCGGCGGGAACGCTCGGGTCGGTCAGCGCGGCCATCTGTGTGGCCACCGCATCAGGGGTCGGGACGGGTCCGGTGCAGGGGGGTTGCCCAAAGTCCCCGCAGTCTGCATAGGCCGGTGTGGCGGTCACGACCATTGCGGGTGCGGCGGACAGCGCCGCCGTCATCGTCGCGATACCGCAGAAGGCGCGCCGGATCACCGAGCTCATAGCTGCGACCTTAAGGTTGCTAACTGCTCGACAACTGAAAGTCACCTGCGCGAATTACTGAGTGCCCTGGGCCGATCGACGCCGTCGGTTTCGATCCGAAGTGTCGCGGCTGCGCGGTGAAACCTGGCTACCGCCCCGGGTACGCAGCGGCGCCCGGGACCGGGGCGAGAACCAGGCCGGGTGTGGCGCCCGGAACGGCAGCGGGCGCCGGGGCAACACCAGGGGCGGCGGCCGCGCCGGGGACACCGGCAGCACCTGGCGCGGCAGCACCCGGCGCGGCAGCACCCGGCGCGGCAGCACCCGGAACCGGCGCTGCGACGGGCGCAGGCGCGGCAATCGGAGCAGGAGCAGCCGGCGCCGGTGCCGCGGGAGCGGCTGGGGCCGCCGCCGGCGGAGCAGGCGCAGGCGGAGGCGGAGGCGGAGGCGCGGCAGCCTGGCTGAGCACCCGCAGAATGTCGGGCTTCATCGCCTGCAGTTGCGCGCCCCAGTAACCCCAGCTGTGCGTGCCGTTAGGCGGGAAGTTGAAGACCCCGTTGTGGCCACCGGAGGCGAGGTACTTCTGCTGGAACTCCTTGTTGGTCTTGATCGTAATGTTCTCCAGCACCTGGGCGCTGTACTGCGTACCGAAGTCGCCGGGAACGTCGAGATCCGACACCGAGCCGTTGCCGCAGTACACCCAGATCGCGGTGTTGTTGGCCACCAGGCGAGAGATGTTGACCATCGGATCGTTGCGGCGCCACGCCGGGTCGTTCGCGGTCCCCCACATATCCGTCGCGTTGAAGCCGCCGGCGTCTTTCATCGCGAAACCGATCATGGTGGGCCACAGGCCCTGTGACGGATTGAGGAATCCGGACAACGAACTGGCGAAGATGAACTGCGCGGGATGCCAGATGGCCAGGTTCAACGCCGCGCCGCCGGCCATGGAAAGACCCACCACGGCATTGCCGACCGCGGAGATGGTCCGATTCGATGCGAGCCAGGCCGGGAGCTCCTGGGTCAGAAACGTCTCCCACTTGTAGGTTTGGCATCCGGCGCTACCGCAGGCCGGCTTGTACCAGTCGGCGTAGAAGCTGGACTGCCCGCCCACCGGCATGATGACCGAGATCCCCGACTGGTAGAACCACTCGAACGCCGCCGTGTTGATGTCCCAACCGCTGTTGTCGTCCTGCGCGCGTAGGCCGTCCAACAGATACAGCGCCTGCGGCCCGCCGCCCTGGAACTCGACCTTGATGGAACGGCCCATTGCCGCCGACGGCACTTCGAGGTACTCGACGGGTAGGCCGCTGCGCGAAAACGCCGCTGCCTGCGGCGCGGCGCCCGCCGCGCACATCAGACCGGGAATCAACAACGCAGCAAGAGCACCGACCGACAGGCGGGACACCCATCCCCGCGTCAACTTCTCAACGACTGTTTCCCACACCGGTCGTTCTCCAATGTCTTGTCGGTCGTGTCACCGCAAGCTAGCAGTCGGAGGATGGCGGCCATTGCGGCCACGCGGGTCGTAATCGCCTTGTTATCAGCGTGATCCGATTGTGACGGAAGGCGAGATCAGGGATTGTCGGCGGGCGGCTGAATCAAGCCCCCCGGTCCGAAGAGGCCCGGAATCATCGGGAAGCCCGGCGGCAGAGCCGGGACGCCGGCCGGTTGCCCGGTCTCGCAATTGGGCGGACAGCTGGTTGGCTGCCACGGCTGACAGTCGCTGGTCTTGAAAACGGTGTCGGTGGCCTCGATCTGCACCACCTGCGGCTTCTTGGTCATCGCGTTGTCGACGATCTTGTCTCCGCTGACGCGCTTCCAGTAACACACTCCGCCGCCGACCGGGCCCGCCGAACTGTAGGTTCCCGGCATGATGTCGGTACCCACCCGGTAGGTCCCGTCGGTCTCGATCGTCCCGGCCGGTCCGACCGACGGTGCGGGCGCCGGCGTCCCCGCGGGAGCCGGAGGTCCAGCCGGAGCCGGAGCACCAGCGGGAGCCGGAGCGCCAGCGGGAGCCGGAGCACCCGCGGGCGCCGGAACCGCACCCGGAGCGCCGGCAGGAGCAGGGGCCGGAGCGCCAGGGGGTGCGGGAGCACCGGCCGGAGCAGGCACGTCACCCGGAGCCGGACCCACGATCGGGCCGGTCGGTGCGCCCGGCTCGGCTTCGCCACCCGCCGCGGGGTCGGGCTCGGGTGCCGGACCCAGGCCCAGACCGGAAAGCCAGTCGAAAATGGACGGTGCGGGCGGCGGCGCCGGCGGTGCGGGCGCCGGGGGAGGCGGCACCGGAGTGGGATCAGCGACGGCGACACCGCCGACGGCCCACCAGCCCGCCAGCATCAGCGCCGCGGCGGCAGTAGCTGCACGTTTGGATCCCATGGAAACCCAGAGTAGCCGCAAGCCCGAACACCGGCGAGGCCGCAATCGCTGGTCGGCGCGGGTGAGGCGGGCCCCTAGACTGTGCGCCGAGTAGTGCGAATCGGCCAGCGGATCAGCAAAGGCAGCGGGATGACCTCGTCAAACACACCGGACGCCCTCTGCTGCTACCGCCACCCCACCCGTCCCACCTATGTCCGCTGCACCCGCTGCGACCGGCCCATTTGTCCGGACTGCATGCACAGTGCCGCGGTCGGGCATCAGTGCGAGGAGTGCGTGCGCGAGGGCAACCGGACCGTGCGTCAGCCGACCCTGCGATTCGGCGGCCGGCCGGTGTCCGGACCACCGATCATCACCTACACGCTGATCGCGCTCAACGTCGTCGCCTTCGTGCTGGTCACGGCATCGCCAGAGATCCAGCGCGCCCTGATGCTATGGGCACCGGCCGTTGCCGACGGGCAGCTGTACCGGCTGCTGACCTCGGCGTTCCTGCATTACGGATTGGTGCATCTGCTGGTCAACATGTGGGCGTTGTACGTCGTCGGCCCACCGTTGGAGACGCAGCTCGGCCGACTGCGATTCGCCGGCCTCTACCTGCTCAGCGCGCTGGGCGGTTCGGTGCTGGCCTACCTGTTCGCACCGATCGCGGCTGCCACGGCGGGCGCGTCGGGCGCGGTGTTCGGTCTATTCGGCGCCACCTTCGTGGTGGCCAAACGGCTGAACCTGGACGTGCGGTGGGTCGTCGGGCTCATCGCGGCCAACCTGCTGCTCACCTTCGTGATTCCGAACATCAGCTGGCAGGCGCACCTGGGTGGTCTCGTCGTCGGCGCACTGATCGCCGCGGTCTACGTCTACGCCCCATCGGGACGGCGGGATCTGATCCAAGCGGGCGCGACGGTGGCGGTGCTGGCGGTGTTCGCGGGGTTGATCTGGTGGCGTACGACGGAGCTGCTCGGGATCCTCGCGCTGAGATAGACCGCGTGCCAGCTGTTTTGCCGCGTGCCTCCCCGAAATACACGCTGACCGCACCTAAGCTTTGCGCTGTCCGGAGCAGGCTGGGCAGGAAGGAAGCGACGCATCGGCAGCGGCAGTGCACCCGGCGCTACGGCCCGGGGCACCTCACAAGGGAATACGGGAGCGGCTCGCGCCTACCCCGGGTCAGTGCACCCGGACCCTGGGCGGCGCTGGGTAACCGCGCGCACCCGACGCCCCAACCTTTCCCGAGGTGACGATGTCGCCCGCCGCGGACGTCGGCGTCCCGGCATTCACGCACTCGACGGACTACGTGGAATTGCCGTCGCCCTGGTGCTGGCCGATCACGGCGGCATCCCCGGCGTTGCCGGCGGGTTCATCGGCGTCGATTTGTTCTTCGTCCTCAGCGGATTTCTGATCACGTCGCTGCTGCTGGACGAACTCGGCCGCACCGGACGCATCGACCTGGCCGGTTTCTGGATCCGCCGCGGCCGGCGGCTGCTGCCGGCTCTGGTGCTGATGGTGCTGACCGTCGCCCTGGCACGCCAGCTGTTCCCCTCCGGTGCGGTTGCCGGTCTGCGCGACGACGCCGTCGCCGCGTTCTGCTGGGTGGCCAACTGGCGTTTCGTTTTCTCCAAGGCCGACTACTTCACCCAGGGCGGGACACCCTCGCCGCTGCAGCACGCCTGGTCGCTCGGCGTCGAAGAGCAGTACTACCTGGGCTGGCCGCTGCTGCTGATGCTGGTGGCGGTGGCAGGGGCGCTGTGGGCGCGACACCGCGGTAGCCCGGCCACCCTGCGCGGAGTCCGGCGCGGCGTGTTCGCGGTGGCCACGCTGGGTGTGGTGGGCTCGGCGGTCATCGCGATCAGGCTGGCCTCCGACGCCAACCGGGACCGCGTCTACTTCGGCACCGACGCCCGCGCACAGGCCTTGCTGATCGGAGCCGCCGCCGCGGCGCTGGTGGTGCGGGACTGGTCGGCATTGATGGCCGGGTGGCCGGTGATCCGGTCGCGGTGGGCGCAGTGGTCGGCACGGCTGCTGCCGCCGGTTGGGCTGGTAGCGCTGGCGGCGCTGGCCCACTACGCCAGCGGCAGCGCTGCCGAATTTCGGCATGGCCTGCTGACCGTGGTTGCGGCGGCCGCCGTTTTGGTGATCGCCCCGGTCGCGCTGCATCAGGACGGGCTGGTGGCCCGCGCGCTCGCCTGGCGCCCGCTGGTGGCACTGGGCGTCATCTCCTACGGCGTGTACCTGTGGCACTGGCCGATCTTTCTGCTGCTCAACGGCGAACGCACCGGGACTTCGGGGTGGCGGCTGTTCGTGATCCGCTGCGCTGCCACCGTGCTGGTGGCGGCGGTGTCCTGGTGGATTCTCGAGGAACCGATCCGGCGTTGGCGACCGGCGGTGGTCCCGCTGCTGCCGCTGTGGGGGGCCATCGTCGCCACCGCGGTCGCGGTGACCGTGCTCGTCGTTCCGGTACGCACCGGTGTCGCCGCAACCCCCGGCCTGCCGCCCGGTGTGTCCTCGGCCGTGGCGGTGTCGCCGTCGCCGCCGATCGTGCAGCGCCCGGCCCGCAAGCGCGACCCGCACCGCCCGCGGACAGTGTCGGTGTTCGGCGACTCGATCGCCTGGACGCTGATGCACTACCTGCCGCCGACCCCCGGTTACGACTTCGTCGACCACACCATCATCGGCTGCAGCATCGTGCGCGCCGGTCCGTACAAGTACTCCGGGGAGACACTGGAACAGAAATCCGAGTGCGACGGGTGGCCGGCGCGGTGGGCCAAGCAGGTCGCCACCGACCAGCCCGACGTCGCGCTGCTCATGATCGGCCGCTGGGAGACCGTGGACCGCGTGAACGAAGGCCGCTGGACCCACATCGGCGACCCGACCTTCGACGCCTATCTGATCAGCGAGCTGCGGCGCGCGCTGGACGTGCTCGGCTCAACCGGCGCACGCGTGGCCGTCACGACGGTGCCCTATAGCCGGTACGGGGAAAAACCGGACGGCACCCCGTTCCCCGAGGACGACCCGCACCGCGTCGACCAGTGGAACGCGCTGCTGCGCCGGCTCGTCGGGCACTACCCCAACATCACCGTGCTCGACCTGAACAAGAAGCTCTGCCCCGACGGCGTCTACACCCCCAAGGTCGACGGCATCAAGGTGCGCAGCGACGGCGTTCACCTCACCGAGGAGGGTTCGGCCTGGTTGGCGACGTGGCTGGAGCAATCCCTGCGCTAGAGCCCGCCTGCCCGCCTGCCCGCCTTCCCGCCGAGTGTGCGGATTACTACGCAAACTGCGAGTGCAGCCGTATTGATCCGCACAGTCGGTGCGGGTGCGGGAAATCACAGCGCGCGCCCCTTCCGGGAATTAAGTTAGTTTTGCTAACGTAGTTCTTGTTGAGCGCAGCGTAGCGCAGATCCAACTTCCCCATTTGCCCTGTTTAGAGGTCCGCTTATGTCCGTTGAAAACGATGTGCGGCTCGAGCGCCGCATCGCCGATTTATCCGCCACTGACCCGCAGTTCGCCGCCTCGCGGCCCCGCCCGGAGGTCGCCGCAGCGACCGAAGTACCGGGCCTGAGCCTGCCGCAGGTCATCCAGACCGTGCTGGACGGCTACGCCGACCGACCGGCGCTCGGCCAGCGCGCCGTCGAGTTCGTCACCGACCCGGCCACCGGGCGCACGTCGGCGCGGCTGCTGCACAAGTTCGACACCATCACCTACCGGGAACTGTCCGACCGGGTCGGCGCCGTCGCCGCGGCCTGGTCCGGCGACTCGGTGCAACCCGGTGACCGGGTCGCGGTGCTGGGCTTCACCAGCGTCGAC
The DNA here is from genome assembly GCF_059812545.1 of Mycobacterium sp. NGS50. Classification (NCBI taxonomy): domain Bacteria; kingdom Bacillati; phylum Actinomycetota; class Actinomycetes; order Mycobacteriales; family Mycobacteriaceae; genus Mycobacterium; species Mycobacterium sp. NGS50. Next base: position 4,790 of record NZ_JCALCW010000050.1, on the reverse strand, counting down.
TACACGACGATCGACGTGGCGCTGGCAAAGCTCGGCGCGGTGTCCGTCCCGCTGCAGACCAGCGCATCGGTCTCCGGACTGCAGCCGATCGTCGACGAAACCGAACCGGTCGTGCTGGCCGCCAGCATCGACAATCTGACCGACGCCGTCGAACTCATCCTGGCGGGAAACCCGCCTGCCCGACTCGTGGTCTTCGACTACTACGACGCCGACGACAACCACCGCGAGGCCGTCGAGGCCGCCCGTGCCCAACTGGCCGGCACCGCGGTCGTCGTCGAGACGCTGGCGGCGGTGCTGCAGCGCGGCGCCACACTGCCCGCGGCCCCCGTCCCCACCACTGCAAACGACGCGCTGGCGTTGCTCATCTACACCTCCGGCAGCACCGGGGCACCCAAGGGTGCGATGTACCCGACAACCAACGTCGCGAAGATGTGGCGGCGCTCGGCCAAGACCTGGTTCGGGCCCAGCGCGGCGTCGATCACCCTGAACTTCATGCCGATGAGCCACGTGATGGGCCGCGGCATCCTGTTCGGCACGTTGGGCAACGGAGGCACCGCGTATTTCGCCGCCCGCAGCGACCTTTCGACACTGCTCGAGGATCTGACGCTGGTGCGGCCCACCGAGCTCAACTTCGTTCCCCGCATCTGGGAGATGCTCTACCAGGAGTTCCAGAGCGAAGTCGGCCGCCGGCTGGCTGACGGCGGTCAGACCGCCGAAGTCGAGGCGCAGGTGCTCGCCGAGCAGCGGGATAACCTGCTGGGCAACCGGTTCCACTTCGTGATGACGGGCTCGGCGCCGATCTCCCCCGAACTTCGGGCCTGGGTCGAGTCGCTGGTTCAACAGCATGTGCTGGACGGCTACGGCTCCACCGAGGCCGGGATGGTGCTCTTCGACGGCGAGATCCAGCGCCCACCGGTGCTCGACTACAAGCTGGTCGACGTGCCGGATCTGGGCTACTACGGCACCGACCAGCCCTATCCGCGTGGCGAGTTGCTGCTCAAGACGGAGAACCTGTTCCCGGGCTACTACAAGCGTCCGGAGACCACCGCCTCGGTGTTCGACGCCGACGGGTACTACCGCACCGGTGACGTGGTGGCCGAGGTCGGTCCCGACAAACTGGTCTACGTCGACCGGCGCAACAACGTGCTGAAGCTGGCCCAGGGCGAGTTCGTGACCGTCGCCAAGCTGGAGGCGGTGTTCGGCAACAGCCCGCTGGTGCGCCAGATCTACGTCTACGGGAACAGCGCCCACCCCTACCTGCTGGCGGTCATCGTACCGACCGAGGATGCCCTGGCCGAGTACGACGTGGCGGCGTTGAAGCCGCAGCTGGTCGCATCACTGCAGGAGGTGGCCAAGGAGGCCGGCCTACAGTCCTACGAGGTGCCACGCGACTTCCTGATCGAGACCACGCCGTTCAGCCTGGAGAATGGTCTGCTCACCGGTATCCGGAAACTGGCCTGGCCCAAGCTCAAAGCGCACTACGGCGAGCAGCTCGAGCAGCTGTACACCGACCTGGCGCAGGGGCAGGCCGACGAGCTGGCCGAGTTGCGCCGCGCCGGATCCGACGCGCCGGTGCTGGCCACCGTCAGTCGGGCGGCGGCAGCGCTGCTGGGTGCGGCCGCAGGTGACTTGGCGCCCGATGCGCACTTCACCGATCTGGGCGGCGACTCGCTGTCGGCGTTGACCTACGCGAACCTGTTGCACGAGATCTTCGGTGTCGACGTGCCGGTGGGTGTGATCGTCAGCCCGGCAACCGATCTGGCCGGGATCGCCGCCTACATCGAGGCCGAGCAGCTGGGTTCCAAGCGGCCCACGTTCGCTTCGGTGCACGGCCGCGACGCGGTCGAGGTGGCTGCCGCGGATCTGACGTTGGACAAGTTCCTGGACGCGGAGACGCTGGCCGCCGCACCGTCACTGCCTGCCCCGACGGCAGACGTGCGCACCGTGCTGTTGACCGGTGCCACCGGCTTTTTGGGCCGCTACCTGGCCCTGCAGTGGCTGGAGCAGTTGGAAAAGGTTGGCGGCACGCTGATCTGCCTGGTGCGGGCCAAGACCGATGCCGAAGCGCGGGCCCGGCTCGACGCGACCTTCGACAGCGGCGACCCGGCGCTACTGGCCCGCTACACCGAGCTGGCCGCCAAGCACCTGCAGGTGCTCGCCGGCGACAAGGGTGAGGCCAACCTGGGTCTGGACGCGGCCACCTGGCGGCGGCTGGCCGAGGACGTCGACGTGATCGTCGACCCGGCCGCGTTGGTCAACCATGTGCTGCCGTACAGCCAGCTGTTCGCCCCGAACGCACTCGGCACCGCCGAGCTGATCCGGATCGCGTTGACCTCCAAGATCAAGCCGTACACCTACGTGTCGACGATCGGGGTGGGTGACCAGATCACGCCCGGCAAGTTCGTCGAGGACACCGACGTGCGGGTGATGAGCCCGGTCCGGGCGATCAACGACGGCTACGCCAACGGCTACGGCAACAGCAAGTGGGCCGGCGAGGTGTTGCTGCGCGAGGCCAACGACCTGTGCGGTCTGCCGGTGGCGGTGTTCCGCTGCGACATGATCCTGGCCGACACCAGCTACGCCGGTCAGCTCAACCTGCCGGACATGTTCACCCGGATGATGCTCAGCCTGGTCGCCACCGGTATCGCGCCCGGTTCGTTCTACGAGCTCGACGCCGACGGCAACCGGCAACGCGCCCACTACGACGGGCTGCCGGTGGAGTTCATCGCCGACGCCATCACCGCACTGGGCGCGGCGGCCGGCGGCGGGTTCCACACCTACCACGTGATGAACCCGTACGACGACGGCTTGGGGATGGACGAGTTCGTCGACTGGCTCATCGAGGCCGGCTACCCGATCCAGCGCATCGCCGAGTACAGCGACTGGCTGCAACGGTTCGAGACGAGCCTGCGTGCGCTGCCGGACAAGCAACGGCAGGCGTCGCTGCTACCGCTGCTGCACAACTACCAGAAGCCGCAGCCGCCGATCCACGGGTCGATCGCACCGACCGACCGGTTCCGGGCCGCGGTGCAGGACGCCGGGGTCGGCGCTGCCGCCGGCAATCCGGACATCCCGCATGTCAGCGCCGCGGTGATCGTCAAGTACGCCACCGATCTGCAGCTGCTCGGGCTGCTGTAGCTCTCGCGCGAGCAGACGTAAATGTGCCCAATTCAGTGCTGAATTGGGCACATTTACGTCTGCTCGGCGGTCAGCGCACGGTGGCGAAGAATGCCCGCACGTCGTCGACGAACAACTCAGGTTGCTCGAACGCGGCGAAATGCCCGCCGCGCGGCATCGTGGTCCAGCGGGTGACGTTGTAGCCGGCTTCGCACCAGGTCCGCGGCGGGTGGGTGATCTCTTTCGGGAACGACGCGACCCCGGTGGGCAGCTCCACTCGGCCGCCCTGCCCGAAGGCCCCGGTGCTCTCCCAGTACAGTCGCGCCGAGGACGCTCCGCTGGCGGTTACCCAATACAGCATCACGTTGTCGAGCATTTCGTCGCGGGACAAGGCGTTCTCGGGATGGCCGTCGCAGTCGGTCCACGCCCAGAACTTCTCCACGATCCAGGCCAACTGGGCGACCGGCGAATCCACCAGTCCGTAGCCCAACGTCTGCGGCCGGGTGGACTGCTGCTTGGCGTATCCGGAACCCTCACTGCGGTAGTGCTTCATCGCAGCCACCGCCGCGCGGTCGGCGTCGGTCGGATTCGTCATCGCCTCCGCGGTGGGCATCGCGATCGGCATGTTGGTGTGAATGCCCACGCAGTGGCCGACATTGCGTCCGATCTGCGTGGTGACCGCCGCACCCCAGTCGCCGCCTTGCGCGCCGTAGCGCTCATAGCCCAGCCGCGTCATCAGTGTTTCCCAGGCCGCGGCGATCCGTTCGATGCCCCAGCCGGTGGCTTCGGGTTTGCCCGAGAAGCCGTAGCCGGGCAGCGACGGACATACCACGTGGAAGGCGTCCTCGGCGCGCCCACCGTGCGCGGTCGGGTCGGCCAGCTGGGCGATGACCTTGCTGAACTCGACGATCGATCCCGGCCAGCCGTGGGTGATGATCAGCGGGAACGCGTTCGGGTGCGGTGAGCGTTGATGCACGAAATGGATCGGCAGCCCGTCGATCTCGGTGACGAACTGGCTGAATCGGTTCAGGGCGGACTCCCGCGCCCGCCAGTCGTAGCCGGTGGCCCAGTAGTCCGCGAGTTCACGGGTGTAGGTCAGCGGAATGCCCTGACTCCAGTCGTCGACGCATTCACGTTCCGGCCAGCGGGTGGCGGCCAGCCGCCGCTGCAGGTCGGTGAGCACGTCGTCGGGAACGTCGATTCGAAACGGTCGTACCGCGGTCATCCGATTCCCTCCGTTATCGGCCGAGTGCCAGCAGGACGATGGCGATGGCGGGCAGCGTGCCCTGAATCGCGGCGGCCCGGGCCTTGTCGGGTGACGACGCCACCAGGACCACCGCGGCCGCCGCCATGGACCCGATCCCGGCGAAGATCAATGCGGCGCCAACGGCACAGTGGCCCAACACAACCGCTCCGATCCCCACGGCGGTCACGACGGCCAGGAACAGGTTGTAGAACCCCTGGTTGAAGGCCAGCGGTTTGGTGACCTCGGCCTCCTCCGCGGTGGTACCGAAGGCGGCGCGGGTGCGTGGCGCGGTCCAGCGCAGCGATTCCAGCACGAAGATGTAGACGTGCAACACCGCGGCAAGCGCGGCGAAGATCAAACCGGCTACGAGCATGGACACCAATGTAACCCGCGTCGCTGCGCTAGCCGGTACCGAGCGGCAACCTCA
>NZ_JCALCW010000005.1:0-194289 GCF_059812545.1 Mycobacterium sp. NGS50 | reverse complement strand
AGGGGGGCATTTCTATTTGTCCAGTGCGGGAAATTCGCCTATCGAAATGGCAGGGATCAATGCCTGACCAATTGCCAGTCGATGGTTCCGCCCGGCTCAACGGAGTGGGCAACCAGGGTATTGGCATCGACGGTGTCGCTTACGCCCTCATGCGGAGAGCAGGTCCAGGTGGTGCCCTGCAGATGGAACACGCAATGAAGGTTCGGCTTTCCGGGAACGTCGCGTTCCGCGCAGCCCACACCGCACGGGTAGAACAACCAGGTCTTCTCCACGCCGACCGGCGCGATACTGCCGCCGATCACCGTCGCGCTGTAGGTCCCGCTCAGCGAATCGGCCGACGCCGGGCCGGCCAGCCCCACCGATGTGCCCGCCAGCAGCGCGGCTGACGCCGCGATCCGCATCGCCTTCATCGACCCTCCAGTCCTCACCGCCGGCCATCCGGCCAGACGGTGCCCTGAGGCTAACAGCGAATGGCCAACGTTCACGCGGGGGTCGGAGAACTTCAGTGCAGAATGGTCGCATGCGTGTTCTGGTGACCGGTGGTACGGGATTTGTTGGCGGGTGGACTGCGAAGGCTATTGCCGATGCGGGCCACTCGATTCGCTTCCTGGTGCGTAATCCGGCGAAGCTGCAGACCTCGGTCGCCAAGCTCGGGGTCGATGTCTCCGACTTCGCCGTCGCCGACATCGCCGACCGTCCCGCGGTACGGGAAGCACTGAAGGGCTGCGACGCCGTGGTGCACAGTGCGGCCCTGGTGGCGACCGACCCGCGCGAGACCGCCCGGATGCTCAGCACGAACATGGGCGGCGCCCAGAATGTGCTCGGGCAGGCCGTAGAACTGGGCATGGACCCGATCGTGCACGTATCCAGTTTCACCGCGCTGTTTCATCCCGGCCTGCAGGTGCTGACCGCGGATCTGCCGGTGGTGGGCGGTACCGACGGATACGGGCAATCCAAGGCGCAGGTCGAGATCTATGCGCGGGGACTACAGGATGCCGGCGCGCCGGTCAACATCACCTATCCCGGCATGGTGCTCGGTCCGCCGGTCGGGGATCAGTTCGGTGAGGCGGGCGAGGGCGTGCGGGCCGCCCTGCAGATGCGGGTGATTCCCGGTCGCGACGCGGCCTGGCTGATCATCGACGTCCGCGACCTGGCGGCGCTGCACGCCGCGCTGTTGGAACCCGGGCGCGGGCCGCGCCGCTACACCGCCGGTGGCACCCGGGTTCCGGTCGCCGAGCTGGCCGGTATGCTCGGCGACGCCGCCGGCATCTGGATGGGCGCGGTTCCGGTCCCGGACACCATGCTGCGGGTGGCGGGGGCGGTCCTGGACCGGGCCGAGCAGTTCCTGCCGTTCGAGACACCGTTCACCGCGGCCGGGATGCAGTACTACACCCAGATGCCGGACTCCGACGACACGCCCAGCGAGCGAGACCTCGGCATCCGTTACCGCGATCCGCAGACCACGGTCGGGGACACGGTCGCTGCCCTGAGATAGCGCGACCTCAGTCGAAGAGCGTCGCGCAGGCCCGGCTCTTCTCCAGGTCGAGCAGTGCGCGCTTGCGGTCCAGGCCGCCGCCGTAGCCGGTCAGGCTGCCGTTGCTGCCGATCACCCGGTGACAGGGCACGATGATCCCGATCGGGTTGTGCCCGTTGGCAAGTCCCACAGCGCGAAAGGCGGCCGGGCTGCCGATCTGCTTGGCGATCTCACCGTAGGACCGCGTCTCGCCGTAGGGAATGGTCTGCAGCGCGCCCCACACCCGGCGCTGGAACGCGGTGCCGACCAGATCGAGGTTCAGCTCGAACGTGGTGAGTTCTCCCGCGAAGTACGCCTCGAGTTGTTCGACGGCCTCGGAGAAGGCGTCGTCGGCGCGGATCCAATCGGTGCGGTCGGGCTCATAGGTCTGGTCGACCATGCGCAGGTGCTGAAGAGCGGAACCGTTGCCGGCCAGGGTGATTAGGCCTACCGGGCTGTCGACGGTGCGGTAGTGGGTCATGCGAGCTCCTTCGGGGGCCAATCGTTGACGGCGTGTTCGAGTGTGGTCCACAGATGCTGGGTGGCATACGACCGCCAGGGCCGCCATCGCCGGGCGCGTTCGGCCAATACCTGTGGTTGGTCGGGGAGCCCGGCATTTCTGGCGGCGACGCGCACACCGAGGTCGGTCACCGGGAACGCGTCGGGATCACCGAGACCCCGCATCGCGATCAATTCGGCTGTCCATGGGCCGATTCCGGGCAGCGCGAGCAGTTGGGCCCGTGCGCGGTCCCAGTCGCAGCCGGTGTCCAGGACGACGGAGCCGTCGGCGAGCCCGGCGATCAATGCGCGCAGTGTGCGTTGCCGGGCCGAGGGGAGCGCCAGATGGGCGGGGTCGATGTCGGCGAGGTCGGTGACCGCCGGGAAGGTGTGGGTCAGTGCCCCCGCGGTGTCGTGGACCGGCCGCCCGTATGCGGCCACCAACCGGCGCCCGTGGGTCCGGGCGGCCTTGGTCGACACCTGCTGTCCGAGCACCACCCGCACGGCGAGTTCGGCCTCGTCGACGGTGCGGGGAATGCGTTGTCCCGGAGCCTTGGTCACCAGGGCGCCCAGATCCGGATCGGCCGCCAGCACCTCCACCACGGCCTCGGGGTCGGCGTCGAGGTCGAGCAGCCGCCGGCACCGGGCGATCGCGGTGGACAGATCCCGGAAGTCGTCGAGCAGCAGGTGGCAGGCGACGTGATCAGGGGCGGGGGCGAGGCCGACGATCCCCGTTCCGTGCGGCAGCCGCAGGGTGCGCCGGTACCACCCGTCGCGTACTTCTTCGCACCCCGCAATGGCCGTGGCCGCCAGATGGCCGAATACCCCGTCGCAGGCAAACGGCATGCGCACCGGCAGCCGCAGTGACAGTGCGCCCGGGCTGGCCGGGATCAGCCGCCGGTGGGAACGCGCCGCGGCACGGTGCCGCAGTTCGCTGGGCGTGCTGCGACACACCTCCCGCACCGTGTCGTTGAACTGCCGGATACTGGAAAATCCGGCCGCGAATGCCACGTCGCCGAACGGCAGGTCGGTGGTTTCGATCAACACTCGTGCGGTCTGGGTGCGTTGCGCCCGGGCCAGCCCCAATGGGCCGGCGCCGACCTCGGCGTGCAGCAGTCGCTGTAATTGGCGGGCGGTGTAGCCCAGGCGGGCGGCCATCCCGCCGACCCCTTCGCGATCGACGGTTCCGTCGGCGATCAACCGCATGGCGCGGGCCACCACGTCGCTGCGCACGTTCCATTCCGGCGAGCCGGGCGACGCATCCGGCCGGCAGCGTTTGCAGGGCCGGAATCCCGCCCGCTGCGCGGCGGCCGCGGTCGGGTAGAACCGGACGTTGCGGGCCAGCGGTGGCCGCACCGGGCAACTGGGCCGGCAATACACTCCCGTGGTGACGACAGCCGTCACAAACCACCCGTCGAACCGGGGGTCCTTGGACTGCACGACGCGGTAGCACCGGTCGAAGTCGTCATACACACCAGCAAGACTTACACGTCGGCGGTGACATGACTAGCGGAAAACGGACATCAGTGTTCGGAGTCGATACCATGCGAGGGTGACCGACCTGGTGCAGAGCTACTTGGACCGGATTGTCGCCGACAACGCCTCCAACGCCGAGGGTGCGTTGGCCGACTACATACCCGAGCTCACCGGCGTCGACGCGTCGGGCTTCGGTTTGTCGCTGTCCTCCGGTGATGGTCATGTCTACGAATCCGGTGACGCGGGCGTCGAGTTCACCATCCAATCGATTTCGAAGCCGTTCACCTATGCGCTGGCACTGGATCAGATCGGTGAAGCAGCGGTGGACGGCCGGATCGGGGTGGAGCCCTCCGGTGAGGCCTTCAATGAGATCAGCGTCGACGACGTCACCAAGAATCCGAAGAACCCGATGATCAACGCGGGGGCGATCGCCGCGGTATCACTGATTCCGGGCGCCTCGCCCGACGCACGCTTCGCACTGATCCGGGAGTTCTATTCGGCCTGTGCGGGGCGGCAGTTGCAGATCGACGATGCGGTGTACCGCTCGGAGAAGGCCACCGGGAGCCGCAACCGGGCTATTGCCTACATGCTGGACAGTTTCGGCGCCATCGACGGCGACCCCGACGACATCCTCGACGTCTACTACCGGCAATGCTCGCTGAAGGTCACCTGCACCGATCTGGCCCGCATGGGCGCCACCCTGGCGCGCGCCGGGGTGAACCCGCTGACCGGCCGGCGGGTGACCGGCGCCGCGGTGGTCCGGCGCACCCTGGCGGTCATGCTGACCTGCGGGATGTATGACGCGGCCGGTGACTGGGTCAGCGCGGTGGGCATGCCGGCCAAAAGCGGGGTCGGCGGGGGCATCGTCGCGGTGCTGCCGGGGCAACTCGGAATCGGGGTGTACTCACCGCTTTTGGACGCCAAAGGAAACAGCGTCCGCGGAATTCGGCTGTGCCGCGAGTTGTCCGACCAGTTGGGTCTGCATTTCCTCAACGTGGGCCGGGAATCGCGTGCCACGCTGCGGGCGGTCTACGACATCCGTGACGGAGTGCGGGTGTATGAGGTGCACGGCGATCTGTTGTTCGCCGGGGCCGAGCAGGTGCTGCGGATGGCCCGCCGGCAATGCGATGAATTCGGCGTGGCGATCCTGGATGTATCCGGCGTCGACGACATCAACGATGCCGCGCGCCGCATGCTCGCCGGATTGAATGCATCGCTGCAGGCGGCGGGAAAACGCGGCCTGCTGGTGGACCCGGCCGGTGTCGTCGTGCCGCCCGACTCGGCGGCACGCGCCCTCACGTTTCACGGCCTCGATGATGCGGTGGCCAGCGCGGAACGTTGGCTGCGCTAGACCGGTATCGCGAGTCGGGTGGTCTGGCCGAGGCCGCGCAGCGTCACCGTGTCACCGTAGGTCCAGTGCGACTTCTCTTCGTCGCCGGCGGCCTCCACCGTCACCGCCGACGCCAGCACCCGGGCTGGCTCCGATTTCGCCAGATCACACAGCCGCGCGGCTGCGATGACCGGTTCGCCGATGACGGTGTACTCGAATCGTTCCTTGGCGCCGACGTTGCCGGCCACCGCCTGCCCGGCGGCCACGCCGATACCGGCCTCGCATTCGGGGACCTTCGTGCGCAGCCTGGTGGCGATCGCGCGGGCCGTCGCCAGCGCCGCGTCCTCGGGGTTTTCCATGTCGTTGGGCGCGCCGAACACAGCGAGCACCGCGTCACCCTCGAACTTGTTGACCAGGCCGTTGTGGCTGTCGACCTCGTCGATGATCACTGCGAAGAACCGGTTCAGCAGTGCGACGATTTCCGCCGGGGCCAGCATCGAGGCGAGCTTGGTGGATCCGATGATGTCGACGAAGACGACGGCGACGTGGCGTCCCTCGCCGCCGAGTTTGACGCGCTGTTGTTCTGCGGCGGCGGCCACCTCGCGCCCCACGTGCCGGCCGAACAGGTCGCGCACCCGCGCTCGATCGCGCAGTCCGGCGACCATGGCGTTGAAACCCCGCTGCAGTTCGCCGAGTTCGGTGCCGTCGAACACCACCAGGTCGCCGCGCAGATCGCCCAGTTCGACGCGTTTCAGCGCGGCGCGTACCACCCGGACCGGCGCGGCGATCATCCACGACGAAATCCAGGTCAGCAGAAACCCGGTGATAAGCCCCATCATCGCCAAAATCAGCACAGCGAAGGAGAATTGGGTCGAGGTCATGTTGCCCACCAAGGGGACAACCACCACGGTGACCACGATCCCGAGCACGGGGACCGCCGAACCCAACAGCCAGACCGCGATGGTCCTGCCCATGATGCCCGGTACCAGCCGCCGGGGCGGCGGGCCGGCTTCGAGCGCCTGCGCCGCCACCGGCCGCAACGCGAATTCGGTGAACAGGTAACACCATGTCGCCACCACGGCGCCGACCAAACTCAGCGAAAACAGGAAGCGTGGGATGAACAGCCGGTCGACCAATCCATACAGCGTCGCCAGCAACACCGCCCCGGTTCCCCACAACAGCAGGTGGCTCACTGCAACCCGCCAGGGCCCGCGGAAGGCGTTGTACTGATCGGTCTGGCTGGGCGGTCGGTCCTCGATGGACCACCGCAGCCGGTTCACGGCCCGCCGGGTGATCCACGACGTACCCAGGGCCAGGGCGAACACCACGTAACCGGGGCTGAACCCGAATGTGAGCCACCGCGGCGCATCGGTGAACACGCTGGGCACCGGGAAGGCGATCGCGACCAGTAGCACCGCCGCGCCGATACCGATCAAGTTTGCGACCAGCAGAAAGATGGTCAGGATGAGCTGGATGCGGACCCGGCGGCGGCGCGGGCCCTCGGAGACCCGTCCCAGCAGCCACGAGCCGTAGGCCGGGGTGGTCGTGAACCGATTGCTCTGCCCCGTCACCGACTCCAGGGCGCGACCGAGCCGGCTGCGGAGACTCGGTTTTGCGCTCATGGTGGTGCCAGCCTATTTGGCGAAGCCGGTCGCGTCGCTAAACCAGGAACGCCAGTTGGGTGGGCTGATCGAGCCCGCGCAGCGTGATCGTGTCGCCCAGCCGCCAGTGTGCGCCCTCGCCGGCGTTGGCACGCTGCAGGGTCGCTGCGGAGGCCAACAACCGGCCGGGTGCGGATTTCGCCAGTTCACACAGTCGAGCCGCTTCGTTGACCGGTTCGCCGATGACGGTGTACTCGAACCGCTCCTTGGCTCCGACATTGCCGGCGACCGCCTCACCGGCGGCCACCCCGATACCGGCCTGGCACTCGGGGACCTCGTCTCGCAGCCTGGCGGCAATGGCACGGGCAGCGCCGAGCGCTTCGTCCTCGGGATGCTCGAGCGTGTTGGGCGCGCCGAACACCGCCAGCACCGCATCCCCCTCGAACTTGTTGACCAGTCCGTGATGGCGGTCAACCTCGTCGACGATCACCGCGAAGAACCGGTTCAACAGCGTGACGACCTCCGCCGCGGGCCGGCCTGCAACCAACTGCGTGGAGCCGATGATATCGACGAAAATGACTGCGACATGGCGCTCTTCGCCACCGAGCTCAGGCCGTTCACGTTCCGCGGCGGCGGCCACCTCGCGGCCCACGTGGCGGCCGAACAGGTCGCGCACGCGTTCGCGTTCGCGCAGACCGCCGACCATGGAGTTGAATCCGCGTTGCAGTTCGCCGAGCTCGGTGCCGTCGAACACCACCAGGTTGTCGTCCAGGTCGCCCTGCTCGACGCGCTGTAATGCAGCGCGCACCCCACGGACCGGCGTCGCGGTCAGCCCGGACAGTATCCACATCAACAGGGAACCGAACACCAGCGCCATGGCGGCCAAAATAATGACCGCGAAAGCGAATTGGGTCTTGCTCATGTTGTGCAGCGTCAGCACGAACATCGCGGTCAGCGCGATACCCAGTACCGGGACGCCGGAACCCAGCAGCCACACCGTCATGGTGCGGCCGACGATGCGCTGCGCAAACCGCCCCGGTGGGGGGCCGGCTGCCAGCGCCTCCGCGGCTACCGGGCGCAGCGCGAACTCTGTCAGCAGGTAGCAGGCCGTGGACACCACGACCCCGCTGAACAGGATCGAGAACAGGAACTGCGGGATGAACAACGTATTCACCAACCCGTAGAGGGTCGTCAGCAACGCAGCGCCGAGCACCCACAGCAGCAGGGCGCTGCGGGCCACCCGCCACGGCGCCGCGAAGACATTGCGCTGGTCGGTGCGGTTGGGGATGCGTTCCTCAATGGCCCACCGCAGCCGGTCCACCGTGCGCCGGGTGATCCAGAAGGTCCCCAGGGCCAGCGCAAATCCGATGTACGCCGGCCCGACGGCAAAGGTGAGCCACAGCGGTGCATCGGTGAACACGCTGGGAACCGGGAATGCGATCGTGACTAGCAGCATCGCGACGACGATGCCGAGGATGTTGGCGGCCACGATGAAGACGGTCAGGATGACCTGGATGCGGATCCGACGTCGCCGCTGACTGTCCGACACCCGGCCCAGCAGCCACGATCCGTACTCCGGCGTGTTCGACAGTCGGCTGCGCTGGCGGGTCAGTGCTTCCAGCAGGCGGCCGGGTCGCGGGACGAGGCGGGTTTTTGCGGTCATGGTGGTGCCAGCGTATTTGGCTGAGGTGCCACGCCCTAGGGTATGGCGGGTGCGTCTCGTGATCGCCCAGTGCACCGTCGACTATGTGGGACGACTGACCGCGCATCTGCCGTCCGCGCGTCGGTTGCTGCTGATCAAGGCCGACGGGTCGGTCAGCGTGCACGCCGACGACCGCGCCTACAAGCCGTTGAACTGGATGAGTCCGCCGTGCTGGCTGACCGAGGATCTCGACGGTGAGCGGCCGTTGTGGGTGGTGGAGAACAAGGCCGGCGAGCAATTGCGGATCACCATCGAGGAGGTCGAGCACGACTCCAGCCACGAGTTGGGGGTCGACCCCGGCCTGGTCAAAGACGGTGTCGAGGCCCATCTGCAGAAGCTGCTCGCCGAACACGTGGAGCTGCTCGGCAAGGGATACACGCTGGTGCGTCGCGAGTACATGACCCCGATCGGCCCGGTCGACCTGTTGTGTCGCGACGAGCAGGGCCGCTCGGTGGCGGTGGAGATCAAGCGCCGCGGCGAGATCGACGGCGTTGAGCAGCTCACCCGCTATCTGGAGTTGCTCAACCGCGACACGGTGCTGGCGCCGGTCAGCGGGGTGTTCGCGGCCCAGCAGATCAAACCGCAAGCGCGAACCCTGGCCCATGATCGCGGAATCCGTTGCGTAACACTTGATTACGAGAACATGCGAGGTATGGACAGCGACGAGTTCCGGCTGTTCTGAGTGGGCACGGAATAGCCGGGTGCGACGGCGCGTTGCAGCCGTCCATGGCAATCGATGACCTGTTTCAGCCGCTGACCGTGCGTTCGCTGGCGGTGCCGAACCGATTCGCGATGGCACCGATGACCCGCCAGGCGTCACCGGGTGGCATCCCGGGTGGCGACGTCGCGGAGTATTACCGGCGGCGTGCCGCGGGAGGGGTCGGGCTGATCATCACCGAGGGAATCCGGCTGCCCACCCCGGCGGCGGGGTACCCGGCCAGCGTGCCGACAATCGCCGGTGACCAGGTTCTGGCCGGGTGGACCCGGGTCGTCGACGCCGTCCACGCCGAGGGAGCCACGATCGCCGCCCAGCTGTGGCACCAGGGGGTGCAACGCGACGACGCCGACGGTGTGGTGCCGGTCGGCCCGTCGGGTGTCGACGGGCTCGGCAAGCCCAGGGGCCGGGCGCTGCGGCCTGACGAACTCCACGAGATCTCCGGGGTGTACGCGGACAGCGCCGCCACCGCGAAAGACCTCGGCTTCGACGCCGTCGAGATTCACGGCGCCCACGGCTACCTGCTCGACCAATTCCTCTGGGAGCGCACTAACCGGCGTACCGACGACTACGGCGGATCGCTGGGTGCGCGGACGCGTTTCCCGGCCGAGGTGGTCGCCGCGATCCGGGCCGCCGTCGGTCCGGACTATCCGATCATCTTCCGCTTCTCGCAGTGGAAGGGCACCGACTACACGGCGTCCATCGCCGAGGATCCGACACAGCTGCAGGAACTGCTCACGCCGTTGGTCGCGGCCGGGGTCGACGTGCTGCACCCGTCGACACGCAGGCATTACGTGCCCGGATTCCCCGACCACGACCTGGACTTGAGCCTGGCCGGGTGGACCAAGAAGGTCACCGGGGTACCCGTCATCGCGGTTGGCTCGGTCGGGCTACAGACCCAGTTCCGCAGCGAGAAACGCGGCGAGGTGATCCGGCCCGCGTCCGTGGAGGGCCTGGTGGAGCAGTTCGCGGCCGGGGAATTCGACGTGGTGGCCATTGGACGCGCGCTGCTGGCCGACCCGACCTGGGTGAATCGGCTGCGCCGCGGCGAGCTGGACGGCTTCACCGGGTACGACGCGGCGGTTGCGCTGTCCGCCCTTGCCTGATGAACGCGCCGTAGGCTGATCGTCATGGCTCGTCGTCGCGGTTCAACGCGCCGCCAACAACCGTTGCGGCTGTTGCCGGTCGGGCAGCGTGTGGAGACCGGGCCCGACGGCTATGAGTACGCGGTTGTGCCGATCGCCGGCGCGCGGGCGGTCAAGATCTACCGGTGTCCGGGATGCGATCACGAAATTCGTTGCGGCGTTGCACATCTGGTGGTGTGGCGCGCCGATTCAGGAGAAGCTGCGGGAGAGGATCGGCGGCATTGGCACACACCGTGCTGGGCCAACCGCGCAACCCGCGGTCCGACCCGAAAGTGGTCTTAGTGCGCTGAGTCGGCGGCCGGCTCGACCAGCTCGATCAACACCCCACCAGCGTCCTTGGGGTGGATGAAGTTGATCCGCGAGTTTGCGGTGCCGCGCCGCGGCGCGTCGTAGATCAGCCGGACGCCCTCCGCGCGCAACCGCTCGGTCAGGGTGTCGAGGTCACTGACCCGGTATGCCAACTGCTGCAGGCCGGGCCCGCGCTTGTCCAGGAACTTGGCGATCGTCGAGGAGTCGTCGATCGGGGCCATCAGCTGGATCTGCGCACTGCCGACCGGGGCGCCGCGAACGGCGAGCATCGCTTCGACGATGCCCTGGTCATCGTTGACCTCTTCGTGCAGCACGATCATGCCGAGCCGGTCGTGGTACCACTTCTTCGCCGCCTCCAGATCGGGGACCGCGATACCGACGTGATCAATGCCGGTCACCAATGCGGTGGCTAGCACGGGACGGGCGTCGGCTTGGTCGGTGGTCATAACGTAACGGTAACCTGACGGGAAACAATGTGCTTCTGGATCAGTTGGATCCGGCCGCTTTGGAGGTAGTCATGACGACGTCGGTGATCGTTGCTGGAGCCCGCACCCCGATCGGGCGGTTGATGGGATCGCTGAAGGATTTCTCCGGCAGTGATCTGGGTGCCATCGCCATTGCGGGCGCCCTGGAGAAGGCCGGTGTACCGGCTTCAGCGGTGGATTACGTGATCATGGGGCAGGTCCTGAGCGCCGGGGCGGGGCAGATGCCGGCGCGCCAGGCCGCGGTCGCCGCCGGGATCGGCTGGGACGTGCCGGCGTTGACCATCAACAAGATGTGTCTGTCCGGTATCGACGCCATCGCCCTGGCTGACCAGCTGATTCGCGCCGGCGAGTTCGAGGTGGTGGTGGCCGGTGGGCAGGAGTCGATGAGCCGGGCGCCGCACCTGTTGATGGACAGCCGGGCAGGCTACAAATACGGCAACGTGACGGTGCTCGACCACCTGGCCTACGACGGCCTGCACGACGTGTTCACCGATCAGCCGATGGGTGCGTTGACCGAGCAGCGCAACGATGCCGACAAGTTCACCCGCGCTGAGCAGGACGAATTCGCCGCAAGCTCGCATCAGAAGGCGGCCGCGGCGTGGAAAGACGGTGTCTTCGCCGATGAGGTGGTCCCGGTGCGGATTCCGCAGCGCAAGGGGGACCCGCTGGAGTTCGCCGAAGACGAGGGCATCCGGGCCAACACCACCGGCGAGTCGCTGGGTGGCCTCAAGCCGGCGTTCCGCAAGGACGGCACCATCACGGCGGGCTCGTCGTCACAGATCTCCGACGGTGCGGCCGCGGTCGTGGTGATGAGCAAGGCCAAGGCGCAAGAACTCGGGCTGGACTGGTTGTGCGAGATCGGCGCGCACGGTGTGGTGGCCGGACCGGACTCCACGCTGCAGTCCCAGCCGGCCAACGCCATCAAGAAGGCCTTGGCCCGCGAAGGCATCTCGGTCGACCAACTCGATGTGGTGGAGATCAACGAGGCGTTCGCGGCGGTTTCGCTGGCCTCGACCCGGGAGCTTGGGGTCAACCCCGACGTCGTCAATGTGCACGGCGGGGCGATCGCCGTCGGGCACCCGATCGGGATGTCCGGGGCGCGTATCACGCTGCACGCGGCGCTGGAGCTCAAGCGGCGCGGTTCCGGCTACGCCGTCGCCGCACTGTGCGGCGCCGGTGGGCAGGGCGACGCGCTGATCCTGCGGGCGTGATCCGCTCGGGGTGTTTGCTGGAGAGTGTGCGGCATGACATGTTGTGATTTTGCTCATAAGGGCCTTGTCGGCGGTGAAATCGTCACCGCCGATCGGCGCCCGAGGACCCTGCTGCACGCTGTGTCAGACTTGATCACGTGACCCGACCGCGACCCCCGATCGGCCCCGCCTTGGCCGGGGCAGTAGACCTATCCGGCCTCAAACAGCGTGCCCAGCAGGGTCCGCAGGCCGAAGGAACGGCGGCGGCGCCGGGCGGCACCGAGATCACCGAAGCCAACTTCGAAGACGAGGTGCTGGTCCGGTCCAACCAGGTGCCGGTCGTGGTGTTGCTGTGGTCGCCGCGCAGTGAGGCGTGCGTGCAGCTGGCCGAGACACTGTCCGAGCTGGCGGCCGCCGATAACGGCAAATGGGCGCTGGCGACGGTCAACGTCGACACCGTTCCCCGGGTGGCGCAGATCTTCGGTATCGAAGCGGTGCCGACGGTCATCGCGCTGGGCGCCGGGCAGCCACTGGCCAGCTTCCAGGGGCGCCAGCCCGCCGAGCAGTTGCGCCGCTGGTTGGACTCGCTGCTGTCCGCCACGGCCGGCAAGTTGGGCGGCGCATCCGAGGGCGACGAGGCTGAGCCCGTCGACCCCGCTCTTGAGCAGGCGCGCCAACAGTTGGACGCCGGCGACTTCGCCGCCGCGCACCGTTCGTATCAGGCGATCCTGGACGCCGACCCCAACCACGTCGAAGCCAAGGCTGCGGTACGCCAACTCGTTTTCCTGCAGCGCGCCACCGCTCAGCGACCCGATGCGATAGCGGTCGCCGACGCAGCTCCGGGCGATCTGGAGGCCGCGTTTGCCGCCGCCGACGTCGAGATCGTCAACCAGCATGTCAAGGCGGCATTCGACCGGCTGATCGCATTGGTGCGCCGGACGGCGGGAGACGAGCGCACCGCGGTGCGAACCCGGCTGATCGAGCTGTTCGAGATCTTCGATCCCGCCGACCCCGACGTCGTCGACGCTCGTCGCAACCTCGCCAACGCGCTGTACTAAGTGGCGCGAGCGGTCCCCCGTAAGCGGGTGGTGCCCCCAGGCAAAAGTGCCCATTTCATGCGGCGGATTCCAGTGAACGTCGCAACACCGAGACTATTCGGAGGTTGCGATGGGAACAGAGCAGAAGACCCGGCGGCGTGGGCGGCCGAGTGGCGGAATGTTGGTGGAGGAGCACGAGTGGTTCGCTCGGTTGATCGCCCAGGGGGTAGGTAACTCCGAGGCCTGCCGGATTGTAGGGATCAACCGCAGGACAGGGACACGCTGGCTTTACGGGCGCACAATCCGCGATAGTGCTGGTGAACCGGTGCACTATCCACCGGTGAGTCTTACAGCACCCAAACCGCGGCATCCCCGGTATCTGTCACTGGCCGAGAGGACGACGATCGCTGACTTGCACCGCGCCGGTGTCGGTGTGTGCGCCATCGCCGAGGAACTGGGGAGGGCGGCCTCAACGGTCTCACGGGAGCTGCGCCGCAACGTTGACGATCGGGGCCGCTACTTGTCTGCCACGGCGGAGCGGCTTGCGGTCGAGCGGCAATCCCGGCCGTCGCGGACCCGCCGTATAGCGTGTGACGAGCAGCTGCGTGGTGTTGTCGCCGATCTGTTGGGCAGGCGGTGGAGTCCCGAACAGGTTGCTCATGAGCTGCCGGTGCACTTCCCTGACCAACCCGAGCGCCATCTGTGTACCGAGTCGATTTATCAGGCGATCTACGATCCCCGCACCGATGTAACCCGCCCGGCCAAACGGCGGCGCCGGCGGCGCCGACGTCGGGTTCAGGGCCTAGAACGCCGCGGTCGGCTTACCGCTATGACGATGATCGCTGATCGGCCCGCCGAAGTCGAGGACCGGATACAGATCGGGCACTGGGAGGGCGATTGCATCATGGGCTCCGGAAACCGTTCGGCGATCGGCACTTTGGTCGAACGGGTCACCCGCTTTGTGATCCTCATCCATGTGGCCACTGGGCGGCCGACCGCAGCGACCATGGCTGACAGCATCGTCGAGGCCCTGGGCGCCCTTGCCCCGCATCTGCGCCGGACCCTGACCTGGGATCAGGGCAAAGAACTTGCGTTGCACCACCAGATCACCGCCCGCGCCGGCACACGCGTGTTCTTCTGTGACGCGCACTCGCCGTGGCAACGCGGCTCCAACGAGAACACCAACGGTTTGCTGCGCGACTACTTCCCCAAAGGAATGGACCTGGCTGGAATCTCACCCGAACAACTGCAGCAAGTCGCCGACGAACTCAACGACCGGCCCCGTAAAACTCTTGGCTGGGCCCGGCCCGCCGACCTGATCACCGATGCGGCGCTAAGGACCGCGTAACGCCACGGCACGGTCAGCCCCAAAAGATCGCGGTGGGATCCCGATCCACTTCAGCAAGCAACTCCTCGATACTGGCCGTGGGCGACACCAGGTCGTAGACATGGAAACGCGAGTTACGGTCGCGCCAATACAACGACCACACACCGCGGGTCTTCGCATAACGCAGCCGGGCGATCGGGAACCGGGTCCACTCCGAGCCCATCTCAGCTCGCCACGGCGGCCGGCACTCGACAATCGTCAGATGACGTTCCGCGACGTCGAACTCGATCCGGACCTCGTTACGCACCTGCTCGGGCACCTTGTCATGGCACCATCGCCGCACGCGCACAATATCCGTCTCCGGCAGACCCGTCACTGCACTAGTGTGCAACTCGTCCCGTTGCGACGTTCACTGGAATCCGCCTGCTGAAATGAGGCACTTTTGCGTCTGCTCGTGCTAGCTCGGTTCGAGCCAGATCGCGGACAGCGGCGGCAAAACCAGCACCGCCGAGGCCGGGCGTCCGTGCCACGGCTGGGCGGTGGCGTCGACGCCGCCGAGGTTGCCGATGCCGCCGCCGTGGTAGATGGTCGCGTCGGTGTTGAGCACTTCCCGCCATCGGCCTCCGACCGGCAGGCCCAGCTGATAGTCGGCATGCTCTGAGCCGGCGAAGTTGAACACGCACGCCAGCATCGAGCCGTCGTCGCCGTAGCGCAGGAAGCTCAACACGTTGTTGGCCGAGTCGTTGGCGTCGATCCAGGAGTAACCGTCGGGATTGCTGTCTTGGCTCCACAGCGCCCGGCGGCTGCGGTAGATGGCGTTGATGTCGTCCACCAGGCGCAGGGCGCCGCTGGAGAAGCTGTTCTCGTCGAGTTGGAACCAGTCCACGCCGCGCACCTCGGACCATTCGGCGCGTTGGCCGAACTCCTGGCCCATGAACAACAGCTGCTTGCCCGGATGTGCCCACTGGTAGGCCAACAGGGTCCGCAGACCGGCGGCTTTCGCGTGATCGTCGCCCGGCAACCGTTGCCACAGCGTGCCTTTGCCGTGCACGACTTCGTCGTGGCTGATCGGTAGGACGTAGTTCTCGCTGAAGGCGTAGAGCATCGAGAACGTCACCTCGTGGTGGTGGTAACTGCGATGCACCGGGTCGTGACCGAGGTAGTCCAGGGTGTCGTGCATCCAGCCCATGTTCCATTTCATCGAGAACCCCAGACCGCCAAGGCTGGTCGGCCGGGTCACGCCGGGCCACGACGTTGACTCCTCGGCGATGGTGACGATGCCGGGTGCCGCCTTGTGGGCCGTGGCGTTCATCTCCTGCAGGAACTGCACGGCTTCCAGATTCTCCCGCCCGCCATGAATATTGGGGGTCCAGCCGCCGTGCGGGCGCGAGTAGTCCAGGTAGAGCATCGAGGCCACCGCGTCTACCCGCAGCCCGTCAACGTGGAACTCTTCGAGCCAGTACAGCGCGTTGGCGACCAGGAAATTGCGCACCTCGGGCCGGCCGAAGTCGAAAACGTAGGTGCCCCAGTCCAGTTGCTCACCCCGCTTGGGGTCGGAGTGCTCGTAGAGCGGCGTTCCGTCGAAACGGCCAAGCGCCCAGGCATCTTTGGGAAAGTGTGCCGGAACCCAGTCGACGATGACACCGATGCCGGCCTGGTGCAGTGCGTCGACCAGCGCCCGGAATTCATCCGGTGTCCCGAACCGGGCGCTCGGCGCGTAGTAGGACGTCACCTGATAACCCCACGACCCGCCGAATGGATGCTCGGCGACGGGCAGCATCTCCACGTGGGTGAAGCCGTGCGCCACCACGTAATCGACCAATTCTCGGGCCAGTTGGCGGTAGCTGAGCCCGGGGCGCCAGGAGCCGAGGTGGACTTCGTAGGTGCTCATCGGTGCGTTGACCGGGTTGTGCTCGGCGCGGCGGGTCATCCAGTCGGCGTCGCTCCAGCGATAGCGGCTCGCGGTGACCCGCGACGCGGTGTGTGGCGGCACCTCGGTGGCGAAGGCGAACGGGTCGGCCCGGTCGGTGACCACCCCGTCGGCGCCGTGCACCCGGAACTTGTACAGCCCGTCCGGGGCGAACCCCGGCCAGAACAGCTCCCACACCCCCGATGACCCCAGCGCCCGCATCGGGGCGTCGTTGCCGTTCCAGCCGTTGAAGTCGCCGATCAGGCCCACACCGCGCGCGTTGGGCGCCCACACCGCGAACGACACCCCGCTGACTACCCCGTCGGCGGTGGTGAATGAGCGGGGGTGCGCGCCGAGCACTTCCCAGAGCCGCTCGTGGCGGCCTTCGGCGAACAGATGCAGATCCATGTCGCCCAAGGTGGGCAGGAACCGGTAGCCGTCGGCGATGGTGCGCACGCCGGAATCGGGATAGCCGACCTCGAGGCGGTAGTCGACGAGGTCGGCGAACGGCAGCGCCACGGCGAACAGGCCGGAGTCCAGGTGGGTCAGCTCGAAGCGGTCGTCGCCCACCACCGCCGCCACGGTAATGGCCTGCGGGCGAAAGACCCGGATCACGGTGTGTTCGCCGTACTCGTGGGCACCCAGGATCGAGTGCGGGTCGTGGTGCGTTCCGTTGACCAGTCGGGCCAAGTCGGCGGCCGGCGGGGCCAACGGTGCGTGGGCTCGTGTCATCCCGTCACCTCCGCTGCAGCAGGGTCGTTCGGGCGTGCTCGGGGATCGTCGGCATGTGGATGACGTGGGCGACCGCACGGCCCGGATCCAGGCGCACGTAATTGGCCTGCCCCCAGTGGTAATCCTCGCCGCTGATCTCGTCACGCACCCAGAACTGCTCGTAGGGTTCGCGGCCCAGTGCACCCATGTCCAGCCACAGCGTGCCGTCCTCGGCGCCAAAGGCGTTGAGCGTCACCACCACCAGTACGCAATCACCGCTCGTCGGATCGAACTTGCTGTAGGCCAGCAGGGCGTCGTTGTCCACATGGTGAAACGCGATGTTGCGCAGTTCGTGCAGAGCGGGATGGGTTCGCCGAATTTCGTTGAGCCGGGCGATGAACGGCTGCAGGGAGCGACCCTGTGCCAGCGCGCCGTCGAAGTCGCGCGGCCGCAGTTCGTACTTCTCGGAGTCCAGATACTCCTCGCTGCCTTCGCGCACCGCGCGATCCTCGAACAGTTCGAAGCCGGAGTACACGCCCCAGCTCGGGCTCATCGTCGCCGCCAGCACCGCGCGGATGGCGAACATCCCCGGACCGCCGTGTTGCAGACTGGCGTGCAGGATGTCGGGGGTGTTTACGAATAGGTTCGGCCGTCGGAAATCAGCGAATTCCGGTATCTCCCGCCCGAATTCGGTGAGCTCACCCTTCCAGGTTCGCCAGGTGAAATAGGTGTAGGACTGGGTGAAGCCCAGCTTGGCCAGCCCGTACTGGCGAGCCGGCGGAGTGAAGGCCTCGGACAGGAACAACACGTCCGGGTCGGTGCTCTTGACCTGGCAGATCAGCCACGCCCAGAAATCCGGTGGCTTGGTGTGCGGATTGTCGACGCGGAAAATCTTCACGCCGTGTTCAATCCAGTGCCGCACTACGCGAAGGACTTCGCGGTACAGCCCGGCGGGGTCGGTGTCGAAGTTGAGCGGATAGATGTCCTGGTATTTCTTCGGCGGGTTCTCGGCGTAGGCGATGGTGCCGTCCGGCAACTCGGTGAACCACTGCCGGTGCCCGGTGCTCCAGGGATGATCGGGTGCGCACTGCAGCGCCAGGTCCAAGGCCACCTCCAGGCCCAGGGCCCGCGCGGAGGCGACAAAGGTGTCGAAGTCGTCGATGGTGCCCAGGTCGGGATGAACGGCGTCGTGGCCGCCTTCGGCGCTGCCGATCGCCCAGGGCGACCCGACGTCGTCGGGTTCGGCGGTCACCGCGTTGTTGCGGCCCTTGCGGTGCACCTTGCCGATCGGGTGGATCGGCGGCAGGTAGACGACGTCGAAACCCATGTCGGCGATGCGCGGCAGCGCCGCGGCGGCGGTGGCGAAGGTCCCGTGCACCGGGGTGCCGTTGGCGTCGCGGCCGCCGGTTGACCGGGGGAACAGCTCGTACCAGGCGCCGAACCGGGCCAGCGGCCGGTCCACCCAGACCGCGTGGCGCTGGCCGCGGGTGACCAGATCACGCAGTGGGTAGCGGTGCAGGATCGCGGCGACCTCGCCAGACAGTGCCGGCGCGGCCCGGGTCAGCGGGTCGCCGGGTGCCCGCAGTGCCGCGATGGCGGCCAGCAGCGGTTCGCGCTGGGCGCGCGGCACGCCCGCGGTGGCGCGTTCGAACAGCCGCGCCCCCATCAGCAGGTCGTTGGACAGCTCGGCCTCGCCCTGGCCGGCGTCGAGCTTGGCCGTCACGGCGTGGCGCCAGCTGTCGACCGGGTCACCCCACCCGTCGACGCGGAACAGCCACAGTCCGACGCGGTCGGGGGTGAACTGGCTGTGGAAGACGAACTCGTCGTATCCCGGCGTCATGGTCAGCTGCACCGACGCCGCCTCCTCACCGCACGGCAGCGGCTCGTCCGGGTCGGGGTAACGCGGCCCCAGATACTGCGCGACCAGGGTCGCCGCGACGGTCTCGTGGCCGTCGCCCCAGACGGTGGCGCGGACCGGGACCACCTCACCGACCACCGCCTTGGCCGGATACCCGCCGCAGGACACGACGGGGGAGACGTCATCGATCTCGAGGCGACCCGGCACCCATCAACTCCATCCCTGTGGTTGTCGAACATCCCTTCGCGTCTAATACCCACCGTACTGGCCGTGCCATACCTGGCATGACGAAGCAGTCGCATCACGCCCTGCAGGAGGCCGGATCGTCAGTAAGGTAGGGACGCGTGAAAGCCCTCCGCCGGTTCACCGTCCGCGCCCACCTGCCGGAGCGCCTGTCGGCGCTGGAACAACTGTCGACCAACTTGCGGTGGTCCTGGGAGAAACCCACCCAGGACCTGTTCGCCGAGATCGACCCGGAACTGTGGCAGCGATGCGGGCAGGACCCGGTGGCGCTGCTCGGCGCGGTGCGCCCGTCGAGGCTCGACGAGTTGGCGGGCGACGACGGGTTCACCGGACGCCTCGACGGTCTGGCCGCCGATCTCAACGATTATCTGACCCGCCCGCTGTGGTATCAGCAGCAGCAGTCGGCCGGGGTGGACATGCCGACCGGCGTCGCCTACTTCTCGATGGAGTTCGGCGTCGCCGAGGTGCTGCCGAACTACTCCGGCGGCCTCGGGATTCTGGCCGGCGACCACCTGAAGTCCGCATCGGACCTCGGGGTGCCGTTGATCGCGGTGGGCCTGTACTACCGCTCCGGCTATTTCCGCCAGTCGCTGACCGCCGACGGCTGGCAGCACGAAACCTACCCGTCGCTGGACCCGCAGGGACTGCCGTTGCGGCTGCTCACCGACGCCGCCGGGGATCCGGCGCTGGTCGAGCTCGCGCTGCCCGGTGCCGGTCGGCTGCGCGCCCGGATCTGGGTGGCTCAGGTGGGCCGGGTGCCGTTGCTGCTGCTGGACTCCGACATCCCGGAGAACGAACATGATCTGCGCGGCGTCACCGACCGGCTCTACGGCGGCGACCAGGAACACCGGATCCAGCAGGAGATCCTGGCCGGGGTCGGCGGGGTCCGGGCGATCCGGGCGTTCACGGCCATCACCGGGCTGCCGGCTCCGGAGATTTTCCACATGAATGAGGGTCACGCCGGATTCCTTGGCGCCGAACGTATTCGCGAACTGACCACCGAGTCCGGGCTCGATTTCGACACGGCGCTCACGGTGGTGCGTTCGTCGACGGTGTTCACCACCCACACCCCGGTACCCGCGGGCATCGACCGCTTCCCGATGACGTTGGTACGGCGCTACCTCGGCGACGGGGCGTCGGCGTTGCTGCCGGGTGTGGCGCCCGACGCCGTCGTCGCGCTGGGTGCCGAGAACGATCCGGACACCTTCAACATGGCGCACATGGGTCTGCGGCTGGCCCAGCGCGCCAACGGGGTGTCGTTGTTGCACGGTCGGGTGAGTCGGTCGATGTTCAACGGGCTGTGGCCCGGATTCGACCGCGCCGAGGTGCCGATCGGGTCGATCACCAACGGGGTGCACGCGCCGAGCTGGGCGGCACCGCAGTGGCTGCAGCTGGGCCGCGAGCTGGCCGGGTCGGATTCGTTGTCCGAGCCGACGGTGTGGCAGCGGCTGCAGCAGGTCGACGCGGGGCATTTGTGGTGGATCCGCTCGCAGCTGCGGGCGCTGCTGGTCGACGACGTCCGGGTGCGGTTGCGCCGGTCCTGGTTGGAACGCGGCGCATCTGATGCCGAACTCGGCTGGATTGCAACCGCATTCGATCCCGATGTGCTGACAGTCGGCTTTGCCCGCCGGGTTCCGACCTACAAGCGGCTGACGTTGATGCTGCGGGATCCGGAGCGGCTCGAGCAGTTGCTGCTCGACGAAAAACGTCCCATCCAGCTGATCGTGGCCGGCAAGTCACATCCCGCCGATGACGGCGGGAAGGCATTGATCCAGCAGGTGGTTCGGTTCGCCGACCGGCCCGAGGTGCGGCATCGCATCGCCTTCCTGCCCGACTACGACATGTCAATGGCCCGACGGCTGTACTGGGGTTGCGATGTGTGGCTGAACAACCCGCTGCGTCCGCTGGAGGCGTGTGGAACCTCGGGGATGAAGAGTGCGCTCAACGGCGGGCTGAACCTGTCCATCCGCGACGGCTGGTGGGACGAGTGGTACGACGGCGACAACGGCTGGGAGATCCCCACCGCCAGCGGGGTCGCCGAGGAGAGCCGTCGCGACGATCTGGAGGCCAGCGCGCTGTATGACCTGCTGGCACAGTCGGTGGTGCCCAAGTTCTACGAGCGAGACGAACACGGCGTGCCGCCGCGCTGGATCGAGATGGTGCGCCACACCCTGCAGACACTGGGACCCAAGGTGCTGGCGTCGCGCATGGTCCGCGACTACGTCGAGGGCTACTACCTGCCGGCGGCTCAATCGTTGCGCACCACCGTCGCCGGAGGCGATTTTCAGGCCGCCCGCCAGTTCGCCGACTACCGGCGCCGCGTCGAGCGGGCCTGGTCGAGTATCGCGATCACCGATGTGGACAGCACCGGGCTGCCGGACACGCCACTGCTGGGGTCGAAACTGACGCTGACCGCGACGGTCCGATTGGCCGGATTGAGCCCCGACGAGGTGAGCGTGCAGGCGGTGCTGGGCCGGGTCGACGACGGCGACGCGCTGGTCGATCCGGTCACCGTCGAGATGGCGCACACCGGCAGCGTCGGGGGTGCCGACGTCTTCGCCACGACGACACCGCTGCCGGTGGCCGGATCGGTGGGCTACACGGTGCGGGTGTTGCCCCGCCATCCGATGCTGGTCGGGGAGAGCGAGCTGGGACGGGTCACCGTCGCCTGAGCGTCCTTTCGCGCCGCACCCTCGCTATGATCGGGGGTCGAGTTCGGTGACGGCGAGCAGCGAGGCGATGATGGCGACGTCTGCCAATGCGCCGGGCGAGGGGCCCGACGAGTTCCCGGCATACCTCGTCGTCGACGACGGTGGCCCACAACGTCGCGTGCCCATCCTCGATCAGCTGTTCGTGGGCCGGCAATGCGCGGGCATCAGTGAGCGATGTCGGCTGCTGATCGACGATCCCGAAATCTCCCGCACCCACCTGGAAATCCGGTTGGATCTCGCCGAAGACCGAGCGTTCGTGATCGATACCAGCAGCAACGGCACGCTGCTCAACGGTGCGCGGCTCGAGCGTGCGACCCCGCAGCCGATCCGGCCCGGCGACCACATCCGGATCGGCGATGTGTCGCTGCGCTTCCACTCGCAACGATTCACCGCGGTCGGTCCGCTCACCACCGAGCAGACGTTGATCCGGTCCGTCGGTGCCGCGATGGTGATGGTGGTCGGCGACATCGTCAACTACTCCACGATCTCGCAGGTGACAGACGCGCAGATCCTGGCGCACAGCCTGCAGACGCTCTGGCACGAGCTGCGCGCGGTGTTGCATGCCCATCACGGCACCCTCAACCACTACGCGGGTGATGCGATGTTCGCCGTCTGGGAGCTCAGCGAGTTGCCGAATGCCGGCGAGTTGGCGGTGGACTTCGCACTGGCCGCCAACCGCCGCGTCGAAGAACTCGGACCGGAGTTGCCGTTACGTGCCCCGGGCGGTTCATCGATCCACATGGGTTGGGGTGTGGTGCAGGGGATGGCCGCCCTGACCGCCATGACGAGGTCCGCGGACGCGGTGATCGGCGACACCACCAACCTGGCGTTTCGGCTGTCGGGGATCGCCGGCCGTAACGGACGGGCGGCCGTGCTGGCGACCCGTGGGGTACGCGATCTGGTTGCCGATCAGTTCCTTTGGGACACCGGAGAATCGGTCGAGATCAGGGGCCGAACCGGGAGCGAGACGGTGTTCCCGGTCATCGCGCGCCGCGACCCGCGGAGGTCGTCCGGCTAGGCCGCTTCAGCGGTGTACCAGATCCAGAATTTGCGGCATGACCGCCCGAGTTGCCATCCGGCCGATTTCGCGGGCGCGGTCGATTTGGTGCCACTCCAGAAAACCGATGCTGGTGGTGTCGGGATGGATGGCCAGATCCGCTCGTGCCAGCGCCGCCGACGACGCCATCGCGTTGCCGATCGTCATGGTGCGGATGATGGTGTCCACGACATTGGGGACCTGCGGGATGGCCGCACGATCTGCGGCTGCGCCGGCATGGGCCGGCTGTTCGGGGCTGACGCTGACCGCGATCACTGGACCCTCCGGGCCCGCGAGCGCGTCCACCGGCAGGTTGTCGAGCACGCCGCCGTCGACGTGCAGGGAACCGCCGTAGACGGCCGGAGCGAACAAACCCGGCACCCGCAGCGAGCAGCCCACGACCTCGGCAACCGGTCCGGTACGGTGCACAACGGCGCGTCGGGCCAGGAGATCCACACTGACACAGCGGAATTCCTTCGGCAGATCCTCGACGAACAGCCCTCGGAAGGCGCTGTGCAGGCCGGCCATGGTCCGTTGTCCGCGGATCAGGCTCTTGCGGGGCAGGGTGTAGTCGCTGGTCGGGTTGCTGCGGACGAAGTACTCGTAGACGTGGGCATCCACCGCTTCGGCGTTCACGCCGGTGGCCGCCATCGCGGCGATGACCGCCCCCATGCTGGTCCCGGCGTACCGGTCGACGACGACGCCCGCCGCCTCCAGTTCGTCCAGCACCCCCAGGTGGGCGTAGGCCCGGGCGGCACCGCCGCTGAGGACCAGGCCCACCGATCGGCCCGCGATCCGAGCGGCCAGCGGCCGCAGGTCAGCGCCGGCGTAGGTGGAGCGGACCGCATGCACCGAACGCGGGGTGATCAACTCCTCCCAGCTGCGCCGGTGTTCACGGTCGGCGGGTGGGCCTGCGAAGACGAGGTCGGCACCCGTTGCGCGTGCGGGCAGCGGTGCGGCCGGGGGTGCCGGATCGGCGGTCACCAGGACGACGCGGTCAGCCGACCGCAAGCAGAAGTCACGCCAGTCGGGATCCTCGGTCGTCGCCTGCAGGATGACCTTGTCGGCCCTGCGCTCGGCGCGTTCCAGCCCGTCGCGGTCGATGCGTCCGGGGTGCACTACCCGCAGCCAGCCCGAGAGGGTCTCGACCAACTCGGCGGTCACCATCGGCACCGGAGCGTGGGCGTCGACGCCGACGACCGCGATGACCGCCTCCGGTGTCGGCGCGTGCGGGGCCAGCGGAGCCGGGTTCTCGTGCAAGCGGGTGGCCAGCACCCGGGTGAGGGCGGTGAGGACGCCGGCATCGGCGATCCTGTCGAAATCGGCCTTGGTGAGTCGCAGCAGAGTGGAGTCGCGCACGGCGCGAATCGCCGCGGAGCGGGGTGCGTCGATCAGGAACCCCAGTTCGCCGACAACCTCGCCACGCCCCAATTCCCTTAGCACCACCTCGTTTTGGACGACCTGAATGCGCCCGTTGCGCACCACGTAGAAGGAATCGGACGGATCGCCGGCGTGGAACAGGTACGACCCCGCCCGCAGGTCGACGTCCTCGGCGTGCGCCCGCAACTCGGCCAGGGCAGCCGGATCCAGCCCGGCGAACAGCGGCATCGCCTTGAGCAGATCAACTTCGCCGATCGTGATCGGTCCGGTGAGTTCCACCGGTGCGTAGGGCGTCGACGGGGTCGGCGCCGGCAAAGCGACGTCCGGCGTCGCCTCGATGTCGGCCGGGCCCGTCGCCGTTTCGCGGACCCGGCCCAGCAACGCCGCACCGATCGCGACCAGCACGGCACTGGCCGCGGCCACCATCCACCCGCGTCGCAGGGTCTCGTCGGCGGCGGCGTTGTGGCCGGGCACCGCGACCACAACCACCAGCAACGCGATGCCGAGCACCGCGCCGACCTGGCGGGCGGTACCGACCACCGCCGCGGCTCCGGCGAGGTCAGCCTCGGCGACGACTCGAGCCAGGGCGTTGCCCGCGAGTACCGACAGCATCGCCCCGGTCCCGACGCCCTGCAGGATCTGACCGGGCAGCCACTCCCGCAGAAACTCGGGGTGGGGTCCCACCACCTGGATGTACCACAGCAGACTGCCGGCCCAGATCAGGGCGCCGGCTCCGACGATGAAGCGGTGTCCGTGCCGGGCGGTGAACCGGGCGAGCGCCGCGGCGATGGCTGCCGCGGCGACCGCCGCGGGGGCGACCGCCAGGCCGGCCTGCAACAGGGTGTAATCCCAGACCCGGTTCAGGAACAGCACGTGGGTCAACGCCGAGGCGTAGAGCCCGACGCCGGCGATCAAGGCCAGCACGGCGCCCACCCCGAACGGCCGGGTGCGCCGCAGGGCGGGGTCGATGAGCGGTGTCGGACGGCGTCGGGAACGCACCACCAACCCCAGCGTCGCGACCACCACCAACGCCGCGGCAATCACCGGCCCACGCCAGCCGGGGTCGCGGCCCGTCACCAGCCCCAGCGTCAGGCCGCTGAGCGCGATGGCGAACAACGCCGCCGACCCCAGGTCGGGCATCCGTTGCGGCGTCGAGGAACGGCTTTCGATCACGGCCCGCTGGGCTACCGCCAGGGCGGCAGCGCCCAACGGCAGATTCACCATGAACACCCAACGCCACGTCGACGCGTCCACCACGGCGCCGCCGATAGCCGAGCCGAGACCCGATGCGATGGCGGCTGTGGCGCTGCACACGAGGAGCCCGCGGGCCCGGTGTGCCGCATCGACGCCCTTGATCACCTGCGCCAGCGACGCCGGCAGCAGCAGACCCGCGCCGAGGCCCTGCAATGCCCGCAAGGCGATCAACTGGCCGAAGGTGTCTGCGGCTGCGCACAGACCAGACGCGACGGTGAACACCAGCGCGCCGTAGATGAACACCCGCCGGCGTCCCAGCAGCTCGGCAAGTCCGGCTCCGACCGCGAGAAAGGCGGCCAACGCGATGTTGTAGGCATTGAGGACCCAGGAGAGGTGGTTGATGTCGCCGTGGAAGTCCCGTTGCAGCGCGGGAAAGGCGATGGTGATCATCGCGGAGTCGAGGAAGACCAGGGCGGTACCGCACGCCGCCACCAGCAGCGTCGCCGTCGGCGAGGGTAACCGCCGTTGGGTCAGCGGGATCGCGGCGTGCGGCCCTTGTGAACGTGGCCGACGCGACTTCGCGCCCGATTCGGCAACCGCGGAATGCTCGTGAGGCGCGGAGAAGGCCGCGGGTCTGTTCGCCATGAGGCAACTCTAGGCAGGGCGATTGCCGTCGACCCGGAAAAACTTCGCGATGGTGATCGGGAGGCGAGGCGGCGGGCCGCCGAACAACTCGACGAACGGCTGGTTGATCGCGTTGTCGATCGCGCTGCCCGTCGGACTGGTGATCCAGGCGACCAACTCCGCAGCAGCCACGCTGATCAAGCGCAGGTCTGGCAGGGTGGGGGCTGGCCCGCGGCCCCGGTGCCGCCGTCGCCGCCGGTGCCGCCGCTCCCGCCTTGCCCGCCGTTCGTGCCCGACGGCGCGGCGCCGGCTGTGCCGGCGGTCGGGCCACCCGGTTCGCCCGGGCTTGGCGCTGGGCTGCCGGTCGCGCCCGGGCCACCCCCGAGGCTGCCGCCGGCCCCGCCGTCACCGCCGATGCCACCGGCTCGGCCGTTGCCGCCAGAACCGCCGGTCCCACCGACACCGGTGGCGGAGCCGCCGTTCCCGCCGGTGCCGCCGTCGCCGCCGCGCCCGCCGTTACCGCCCGCGTCGCCGTTGCCGGGCGTGACACCGCTGCCGCCGACACCCGCGGTACCGCCGCCGCCGCCGGTCTGACCGAGTTGACCGTTGCCGCCGTGGCCGCCGGTGCCGGTCACGGTCGCGCCGCCGTTCCCGCCGCCACCGCCGGCCCCGCCGTCGCCGCCGGTCCCGCCGTCACCACCCTCGCCACCGGTGAGCCCGCCGTGGCCGCCGGTCCCACCGGTGCCCGGCGTGCCGCCGCCCCCGGCCATGCCGCCGTCGCCGCCGTCGCCGCCGTTGCCTGATCCCAGGGCCGCGCCGCCGTCGCCGCCGGTGCCGCCGCCGCCGCCGGTGCCGGCGCCGCCCCCCGTGCCGCCGCTCCCGCCGGTGCCGTCGCTCGCGCCGTTGGCGCCACCCGCGCCGCCCGCGCCGCCGGTGCCGCCGAGCGCGCCGTGGCCGCCATGGCCACCGTCGCCGCCGTTGCCTGATCCCAGGGCCGCGCCGCCGGCCCCGCCGGTCCCGCCCGCGCCGCCGGTGCCGCCGGCTCCGCCCTCGGTGCCGGACCCGCCTTGAGCGGAGGCAGCTTCCCCGGTGGTGGGCAGGCTGGTCGCGCCGCTGCCGCCGGTGCCGCCGAGCGCGCCGTGGCCGCCATGGCCGCCGGTGCCGCCGTTGCCTGATCCCAGCGCCGCGCCGCCGGCCCCGCCGGAACCGCCGGTCCCACCGGCGCCGCCGGCCCCGCCGTCTTGCCCGGCGCCGTTGTTCAGGCCGGCCGTGCCGGGCGCACCGTCGGCGCCGTCGCCGCCGTGCCCACCGACCCCACCGCCGCCGCCGGCACCGCCGTCACCGGCGATCGAGCCGCCGTCACCGCCGGTCCCACCCTTGCCTCCGTCCCCGCCGGGTTGACCTGCGGGGGCGGTCGTGCCGAGGGGAAGGGACGTGGCGTTGGCGCCGGCCACGCCGTTGCCGCCGTTGCCGCCGTTGCCGCCGTCGCCGATCGAGCCGCCGTTGCCGCCGGTCCCGCCATTACCGCCGGTCGCGCCCGCGGCGGTGGGGCTGAAGCCGGCACCGCCGTCGCCGCCGTTACCGACCACGACGGTGGGCAGGCCGCCGTTGTCGCCGGTGCCGCCGGTACTGCCGCCGGTGCCACCGGTGCCAGCAGCGCCGCCGGACCCGCCGGCGCCGACGGTGCCGGGGTTTCCGCCGCTTCCGCCGTTTCCGCCGTCGGGGTGGGCGGCGTCCCCGTCGGCTCCGTTGCCGCCATCGCCGGGCGTGCCGGCGGCGCCGCCGGCACCGCCGGTGCCACCGTCACCGTTGACGCCTGCCCGACCGTTGGCGGCCATGCCGGCGCTGCCGCCGGTCCCGCCGTGCCCGCCGGCACCGCCGTTGCCACCGTTGGCGCCGGTCCCGCCGTTGGCGCCCGCGACGTTGCCGGTGGCCGCGTCATAGCCGTTGCCGCCCTGCCCGCCGGCCCCGCCGGTGCCGCCGCTGCCGCCGGTCCCACCGTTGCCGGCGGTGTTGCTGGTCAGGTCGCCGCCGTTGCCGCCGCTGCCACCGGCTCCACCGGCGCCCCCGGTGCCGCCGTCACCGCCGGCGCCGCCCGCCGGGTGACCCGAACGCCCCGAAACGCCCGCCGCACCGAGCGTTCCGGTCGCGCCGGCGCCGCCGGCCCCGCCGTCGCCGCCATTGCCGACCGTCCCGCCGTTACCGCCGGTACCGCCGGCACCGCCGGCGGTACCGGGAATGCTGGCCGCCGCACCGGTGCCGCCGGTGCCGCCGTTGCCGGCCGCGACGGTGACCGCGGCGCCGCTGCTACCGTCGCCGCCGCCGTGACCGCCGCTGCCGCCGCTGCCCGCGGCGCCGCCGTGACCGCCGGCGCCCACGCCGCCGGGGTTACCGCCGTCGCCGCCCGCTCCGCCGTCGGGGTTGGCGTCGGTGCCGTTGGCACCGGCGCCACCATCGCCGGGTGTGCCGGCCGCGCCGCCGTGACCGCCGGCCCCGCCGTCACCGTTGACACCCAGGCTGCCCGATCCGCCGCTGGCCACCCCGCCGGCGTTGCCGCCGACCCCGCCGACCCCGCCGGCCCCACCGCTACCGCCGTTACCGCCGGTGCCGCCGGCGCCGTCGTTGGTGCCGGACATGCCGGCCGCGCCGTCGGCGCCGCTGCCACCGGCCCCGCCGACGCCGCCAGTGCCGCCAGTGCCGCCGGTGCCGCCGTTGCCGGAGATCGAGCCGCCCAGCCCGCCGGTGCCGCCGGCCCCGCCGTTGCCGCCCACCAGTCCGTCGGTACCGGACACGCCTGCGGCGGTCTCATCGAGCCCGGGTGCGCCGGTGCCCCCGGTGCCGCCATCGCCGCCGTCGCCGCCGTCGCCGATCGACCCGCCGTTGCCGCCGTTCCCGCCGTCGCCGCCGACCCCGCCGAACAGGGCGCCGTCAGCGCCGTTGCCGCCGTTGCCGCCGTTACCGCCGCTGGTCACGTTCGCGCCGGTGTTCCCGGTGGTGCCGCTGGTTCCGCTTCCGGCGGCGCCGCCGGTGCCTGGTGCGCCGCCCGTGCCGCCGGTGCCGGTTTGACCGGGGTTGCCGCCGTTGCCGCCGGTGCCGCCGTCGGGGTGGGCGGCGTCGCCGGTGGCGCCGGTGCCGCCGGAACCGGGTGTTCCGGCGGTGCCGCCCTGGCCGCCGTTGCCGCCGTTGCCGTTGTCGCCGGTCAGGCCGTGGGCGGACGCGCCGCCAGCGCCGCCGACACCGCCCTGCCCGCCGGTGCCGCCGTTCCCGCCGTCCCCGGCATCACCGCCGGTGCCGGTGTTGACCGCGAAGTCACCGGCCGCGCCGCCGCCCCCGGCCCCGCCCTGGCCACCGGTGCCGCCGAGTCCCCCGGTACCACCGGCCCCGCCGTCGCCCAATAGCAGCGCCGTGCTTGTGCCGCCGGCCCCGCCCTGGCCGCCGTTGCCGCCGGCCCAACCGGCTCCACCGCTCGTGCCGTCGCCGCCGAGGTTACCGAGGCTGCCCGCTGTCCCGGTATCGCCGGCGAGGCCGGCACCCCCAGTGCCGCCGGCGCCACCGGTACCGAACATCCAGCCGGCCGCGTCCCCGCCGCTGCCACCCGCCCCGCCGCCGGAGCCACCGGTGCCGCCGACCCCGCCCGTGCCCATGACCGTTCCCCCGGCCCCGCCGGTACCACCCTCGGCGCCGGCCCCGCCGGTGCCGCCGGCACCGCCGTCACCGAAGAACCCGGCCGCTCCGCCATCGCCGCCGGTGAGCCCGGCCGTGCTCTGGTCGTAGCCGGCCCCGCCGTCACCGAAAAGCAAGCCGCCGGCCCCGCCGGTGGGGTCGGTAGCTGTGCCCGCGGTCCCGTCGCCGATCAGATACGAGCCGAACAGCGCGTTGATGTCGGCGTCGATCTGCTGCCCGGTCGAAGAATGGATCCAGTCCTCGATGCCGGTGTGCAGCGGGATATAGATGTACTGGTCGAATAACGCCGCCCAGTCGGTTTGGCTTGCGGCGGCCAGCGGATCTAGCCACGTGCCCGGATCGGCGCCGGCGAGCACCGCCGCGGAGGCATCCACGCCTGAGGCTGAACCCAGCCCGGGATCCAGCAGATCCAGCAGCCAGTCGATCTCATCGGCATGCGCCGGGGGAGGAGCCAGCGGGGTCATCCCGAACGCCACAACCGCCCCCACCACCGTCCCGGCGCTCACCACCCGACAGTGGCCTGCCCTGCTCATGCGGCCACCTGCGCTATGCCGACGAGACATCGCCGCCCCTCCTACTGCTACCCGCGGTTCTGACCGGGTGTGCCGGGAGTGCCCGGTGTGCCGTAGCCGCCGGGGCCGCCATTGCCGCCGTTG
This sequence comes from Mycobacterium sp. NGS50, assembly GCF_059812545.1. Lineage (NCBI taxonomy): Bacteria > Bacillati > Actinomycetota > Actinomycetes > Mycobacteriales > Mycobacteriaceae > Mycobacterium > Mycobacterium sp. NGS50. The sequence goes on along the minus strand of NZ_JCALCW010000005.1, from coordinate 163,955 downwards.
CCGCCGGTTTGGCCGTTGGTGCCCGACCCACCGGCGCCGCCCGCACCGCCCTGACCATTGAGGGTGCTGTTGAGGTAGGTGCCGCCGGCACCGCCGTCGCCGCCGTTGCCGCCGGTGCCCGCACCCATGGGGGTGCCGGTACCGTCGCCGCCGGCGCCGCCCGCGCCGCCGGCCGCACCGATGCCCCCGTCACCCCCGGTGCCGCCGGTACCGCCGGTGCCGACGCCGTTGATGACGGGTAGCCCGGTCACGGTGCTGGTCACTTCGCCGTTGCCGCCGGTGCCGCCCGCGCCACCGTGGCCGGCTTGGGCAGCGCCCCCGGCGCCGCCCGCGCCGCCGGTGGCGGTGCCGGAAACGTTGGCGTATTGGGCGAGTACGGCGCCCTGCCCGCCGGCCCCACCGGTGCTACCGGCCCCGCCGGCCCCGCCGGCCCCACCGGTGCCGGTGCCGGCGGCGGTGACTCCGCCCAGGGCCTGGACCCCGCCGAGGCCGCCGACCCCGCCGGCGCCGCCGTCGCTGTAGCCGCCGGCGCCGCCGAGGGCGATGCCGTTGTCGACGGTGCCGCCGGTGCCGCCGATGATGACGCCGTTGCCACCGGCGCCGCCGGGACCGAAGGACGTTCCGTAACCGCCGGCGCCGCCGGTGGACTGGCCGGTCGCGGTGCCGTTGTAGCCGTTGATGCTGGCGCTACCGCCGGCCCCGCCGGCGCCGCCCAAGCCCGCACCGCCGGTGCCACCGGTGGCAACTCCGGCGGCGCTGCTGGGCGCGTTGCTGTTGAAGACGCTGCCGTTGGCGATGATTCCGGCCCCGCCGCCGACCCCGCCGGCCCCGCCGTCGGTGCCGGCGCCGCCATTGCCGCCGGTGGCGCTGCCCGTCGCGGTGGCGGTGCCGCCGGCGCTCCCGGTGAAGGCACCGACCTGTCCGGCGCCGCCGACGCCGCCGACACCGCCGTCGGTGCCGGCGCCGCCGTTGCCGCCGGTGGCTGACGCAGTGCCGGTGACGGTGCCGGTGCCTTGGACAAGGCCCTCGCCGCCGTTGCCGCCGACGCTGCCCGAGCCGGTGCCGTCGCCACCGTTGCCGCCGGTGGCGGTGCCGCTGACGTCGCCGCTGCCGGCGGCAACGACCTGTCCGACGCCGCCGTCGCCGCCGACGCCGCCATCGGTGCCGACGCCGCCGTTGCCGCCGGTGGCGATGCCGGTGACACTGCCGGTGCCGGCGGAATCGACCACGCCGACGCCACCGTCGCCGCCGGTGCCGGTGCCGACGGCAGCGCCGCCGTTGCCACCGGTGGCGGTGCCGCTGGCGTCGCCGGTGCTGAACGTCCCCAAGACCGCGGCGCCGCCGGTCCCGCCGTTGCCGCCGGCGGCGCTGGTAGTGCCGTCAGCGCCGGCGCCACCGATGCCGCCCGTGGCGGTGCCGCTGACCGTGGTGCCGCGGGCAGCTTCGGCGGCGCCGCCGCCACCACCCCCTCCACCACCGCCGCCATAACCAGGCCCGGCGGCGGTGCCCACACCGCCAGAGCCGCCTTGACCGCCATGACCGCCGGTGACGGTGACGGTGTCGTTGACGGTGCCGGGGCCGCTGGCTTGGGAATCGGCGTTGCCGCCGTTGCCACCGGACCCGCCGTTACCGTCCACGCCGCCATCGGCGCCGACCCCGCCGGTGCCGCCGGTGCCGCCGGTGCCGCCGTCCTGCGGTAGGCCGCTTTGCAGGACGCCTTGGCCGGCGCCACCTTGACCGCCGTTGCCACCGGCCCCACCTTGGCCGCCGCCGACCCCGCCGATACCGGCCCCGCCGCTGCCGCCCTGGCCGCCGTCACCGCCCTGGCCGGCTGCGTAGCCGGTGCCGCCGCCACCGCCGTATCCACCGGTCCCGCCTTTGCCGCCGGCGCCGCCGGTGCCGTTGGCGCCGACCGAGCCGCCGTCGGTTGCAGTGCCGCCCGCACCCGCAGCGCCGCCGATGCCCCCGGTGCCGCCCCCGGCGCCCGCACCGGTGCCGGTGTTGGTGCCGCCGGTGCCGCCGTGGCCGCCGCTGCCACCGGTTCCGCCGGCGCCGGCGTTACCGCCGCCGACCCCGCCGATGCCGGCCCCGCCTTTGCCGCCCTGGCCGCCGGCACCGCCCTGGCCGCCCTGGTCACCGGCGGTGGGTGAGTTGGCGTCGCTGGTGCCCACCGCGCCCGTTCCGCCGGTGGCGCCATCGCCGCCGTCGCCGCCGTTACCCCCGCTGCCGTTGGTACCCGCGGTGCCGTGTGCGGCGGTACCACCGGCGCCGGCGTTCCCGCCGTCACCGCCCGCGCCGCCGGCACCGCCGTCGCTGCCGGTGCCGTTGTTCACCTCCGGCACGCCGGTGAGACCGGGGTTGCCGTCGCCGCCGTCGGCGCCATTGCCACCGTCGCCACCGGCCCCGCCGTTGCCCGAGATCGAACCGCCCGCACCGCCGGCCCCACCGTTACCACCGGAGCCGCCGGTCTGACCGGGGCCGGCGGCGCTGACGGAGACGGTGCCGGCCACTCCGCTGCCGCCGTTTCCGCCGCCCCCGCCGTTGCCGTAGTCGCCGCCGGCGCCGCCAGCCCCACCGTTACCGCCGGAGTCGCCAAATGCCGCGTTGGGGTCGGTGGACGGGTCATAGCCCGCGCCCCCGGCCCCGCCGTTGCCGCCGCTGGTCACCTCCGCGCCGTTGCCGCCGCTCCCGCCGGCGGTTCCGGTGTTGGTCGCACCGCCGCTGCCGGCAGCGCCACCCTTTCCGCCGCCGCCGGCTTGACCGGGGTCACCGCCGCTGCCGCCGGCCCCGCCGTCCGGATTGGTCGCTGTGCCGTTGGCGCCGGCACCGCCGGTGCCGGGTGCTCCGGCGGCCCCGCCTTGGCCGCCGTGCCCGCCGTCGCCGTTGTCGCCGGCGATGCCGTTGGTGGCGGTTCCGCCGGCACCTCCGGTTCCGCCGGCCCCGCCCGTGCCGCCGTTCCCGCCGTCACCGGCGTCCGCACCGGCCCCGGCGTTCACCGCGAAGTCACCGGCCACGCCGTCAGAACCGGCGCCGCCCTCGCCGCCGGACCCGCCTCCGCCACCGGCACCACCGGCGCCGCCGTCACCGAACAGCAGCGACGCGCTGGCCCCGCCAGCCCCGCCAACACCGCCGGTGCCGCCGGTCACGCCGTTGGCCCCGGTCGCCCCAGGGTTACCGGCCCCGCCGTTGCCGCCTTGGCCGCCGGCGCCGCCGTTGCCGAACAGCCAGCCGGTGGCGTCGCCGCCGGCTCCGCCGGCGCCGCCGGTTGCCCCCGAGGTGGCGGCGTCGCCACCGTCGCCACCGGCACCGGCGATGCCGTAGTCGGTGTTGCCGCCGGCGCCGCCGTCGGTTCCGTCGAAGCCGTCACCGCCGGCGCCGCCGTTGCCGTCGTAGGCGATGCCGCCGGAACCGCCGGCATCGCCGGTCGCGTCGCTGTTCCAGCCGGCTCCGCCGTCGCCGAACAACAGCCCCCCCGCGCCGCCGGTGGGGTCTGCCTCGGTTCCGGCGGTGCCGTTGCCGATCAGGATGCCGGTGCCACCAACGTCGGCCCACAGCGTGTTCAGCGCACTGTCGAATGACACGGTGAGTGGGCCGAGGAACGTCGTGCCGGCGATCCACTGTTGGTCAAAGTCGTGCATCGGGATGTAGACGTACTGGTCGAACAGCGCCGCCCAGTCGGTTGGGCTTGCGGCGGCCACCGCGTCGGAGGCATCCGTGCCCGATGCCGAAGCCAGCGCGGGATCCAGTAGGTCCAGCAGCCAATCGAATTCGTCGCCGTGCGCTGGGGGCGAAGTGGCCAGCGGCGTCATCCCGAACGCCAGGAAGGCCCCCGCCGCCGTCCCGGCACGCACCACCCGACGCCGCCCTAAGCCCCTACCTGATCCGCCGGGTGTCTTGCTGCGCTGACGAGCCATCGCCCGCCCCCTCTGACGATGAGACCGACAACGACGCCGAATCTGGGATCAAAGCGTCAAATGTGGTCGAACTTAAAGACTGCTGATCGAAGTAAGATACATCCGATGGTTATGGAAACCAAGGTAATGGGGAATGTTTTACAGTCAAACATTCACGAAATCCGGCCTCTATCACAGGATTGCAAACGGGATTGATGGTCATTTCCGGGATATTCAACCCATCCGATGGATATCTGTCTATTATTGTTTAATATTCGACACAATAATGTACGAATCGGGGGTTTTGGTTGACTTGTGTCGGTCTTGGGTGAATCTGCGGGGCTCACACTTATTCGAACCGCGCCAGGCAGCGGTCGACGTCGCCGAGGACCCCGGTGCGGAACGCGTCGATGCGGGAGAAGCCGGCCGGAACCGTGTCGCCGTTGACGTCGCTGGCGGCCAGGCCGTTGGCCAACAGCCCGGCGACCGCCTCGTCCAGATCGCCGGCGGTCAGCGCGACGGTGTTGCCGCTGGATGTGCTGACCCCATTGGACAACCCGGTGGTGGCGACCCCGGTCAAACACCCGGTCCGCAGCGCGGTCTTGGCACTGTCGAGGACCAGGCCGCCGCGCTGGGCCTGAAACGCCATCATGTACCGCGACACCAGCACCGAGTAGGCGGTGTTGTCGCCGGACAGCATCGATACGACATCGCCCTTGCTCGGCGTGCCCATCGTCGTCAGCTGCGGCAGATCCACCGCAACGGTGTTGGAGTCGGGACAATACGACGCCGGTGGACTGGGCCGAGCGTTGGCGCAGGAGCCCGCGGCGCCGCCATCGAAGCTCAGCTGCGGCGGGTCGGCCAGCGGGAACAGGATCGTCATCGCTTCGATGATGGTGCGCGCCGACTCCTCGGTGACCGGCCATTCCCCGGTCTGGTCCTGCTGCAGGGCGACCGGCAATTCGCCGCGGCGCTGTTCGATCTCGTGCATGTCGATGGCCGCGCACGCCAGGGCGCCGTCGGTGAAACCGAATTGAAATGCCGAGATCCGTTCGAAGGCCGAGCCGTGCTCGGCCTTGCCGTCCTCGACATCCTCTGCGTGCGACACCGGGTCGCGCAGCACCAGCATCGCGGACAGCACCGCGTTCAAGCCGTCTCCGGTACTCACGGTGAAGCGGGGCGAGTCGCCCTGCGCGACCCAGCGCAGATACACCCCGGCAAAGCAGTCCGCCTGCTGCTCGGCTACCAGGACCGGGTTGTGACGCTTGTTGAGCTTGGCCATCCGGCTGATCGCATGACCGTACTCGTGGGCCAACACCATGGTGATGGCCACGTCCCCGTAGGCCTTGCGCAGCACCGGCAGCAGGATGCCGCGGTCCCATCCGATGGTGTGGTCCAGCTTGCAATACACAGCGTTGACCAGCTTGAAAGTGCGTGTGTTGCAGAACTTTCCACCGGGATCACGCGGATTCCAGGACACCAGCTTGGCCACCGGCTTGAATTCACCGCCGAAGGTGTCCGCATAACCGGCTTCCCAGAATGCCTCCAGATCACTGACGGCCGCAGCGGCCAGTTCGTCGATCCGCCCGCCGTCGCTGTGCTCTACCTCGCGGGTCGCGGCGGCCGCGTCGGGCCTCAGACCGGTCGGCCCGTCGACGGCGTCCAGGCCGCCGACCCTGAACGGGTCGGCGAACACCGACACCGCGGTACCGCCCAGCACCGTGGCGCATGAGGAGAGCAGCAGGCAGACCGCGACGAGAACCGGCCCCAGGTGTCGTTGACGCATCGGGCGGTACCTCTCGGGCTGTCGGTTCGGGGCCGCTCACCAGGATAGGCGGTGCAGCCGTCACCCGGTCTTGACGCGCCCGAGCACGGGATAGACCGTCTCCTTGCCGCGGCGGCCCTTGAGTTCGACAGATTCGCCTGCGCCCCAGTCGAACTGCTTCTCAACGGCGCTGTGAACACCGTCGGTCACCATCACCGCCGCCCGCCCGTCGCGGCCTGCCAGCCCCGACAGCCGAAACGCCACGTTGGTGGCGTCGCCGATGACCGTGTCAGCAGAACGGGTCATGGCGGCCATGGCGGCCATGCCTCGCACCACACCCCAGCCCATCCGGATCGGTGAACCATCCGGTCCTCGCAACGCCAACTCGGGTGCGAGCTCCACGACGCAGTGGTCCGCTGCCAGCGCGAAATCAATCGCCAACTCGATCGCATCTGGAAACCTGTCGCGCTGCCAGACCGCGAACATCGCGTCGCCCGCGTAGTGGCTGAGTGTGCCGTGGTGGGTGCGCAGCACCCCGCTGAGTTGCTGCCACAGCGTGTGCAGGCTGCGCGCCACAACGCTTTCCTCGGTCACCTGCGAGATCGTCGAGTAGTTCACGATGTCGCCCACGACCATCACCATGGCGGCCTCGGTGATCCGGGCCCGGGTTCCCCGAGCGGTACCGGAGGGGACCGCGGTGAACCGCTTGGAGTGGAACGTCAATGCCACCTCACCGATCCGGATCTGATCGCCGGGCCTGATCTGCAGCAGCACCGCGCGCTCGATGCGCACACCGTTGAGTAGCGTGCCGTTGCTGCTGGTGTCGACCACGAAAGCCTGATCGCCGGCGGTGTCCAGCCGGATCTCCAGATGGGTGCGCGAGATCTCGGGATCATCGATCAGCAGCCTGCGCGGAGCGCTGATCCCCGGACATTCCCGGCCGATGAACAGCTGATCGACAATCGGCACCCGGCGCCCGTCGTCCACCACCAGGAAGGCGAGTGGCTCATCGATCGGCCCGCCCGGCACGTTGGCAGTTAGCGCCATGATCGCCTCACAGCTAGCCGTCGGCTGATCTCATCCGAGTCAGTCTGTCGTGGATGTGAACGGGCCGATGATACCGAGTCTGCGTGGCGTTGCGCCGCGGTTGTGGCAGACCGGCGCCTTGCAGCTCCGATGGGACGGATGAGCTGCTGTTGAGCGGTTTTCCGATAACGGTCAGAACCGTGTTCCGGGAGGAATACGATGCAAACCGGTTCACGCACGGAACCACCGCTTGCGCGAAGGGCGAGGCCACGATGCCGAAACGTGACAGTGCGCACCATCACATCGAATTTTGCTGTCCGTAAATAATATTCGGCGCGGATACGGACTTTTCTCCTCAACTCCCAGGGTGAATCGAGGGCACAATGAGTGAAGGACCGCAGGGGCCCGGATGGTGGCAGGCCTCAGATCGCCGATGGTATCCACCCGAGCGGCATCCGAGCTACGGTGCACCGCCCCCGCAGCCATCGATGCCGCCACCGGCACCACAGGCGCCGCCGCCGATGCAACCGCAGGCCTTCGCGGGACAGCAGGCCGCGCCACCCTGGCCCGGTGAGTATTCCGGGGCTGGGTACGCCGGCGGCATGCCCCCGGCACCCGGGTATGGTCCGCCGGCCGAGCCGGTGGTGAGCATTGGCGCGGCCTTCAACTATGCGATATCGAAGTTCCAGGCCAATGCCCGCGAGATCCTGATCGCCGGTGTGGTCTGCGTGCTGGCGTTGATCGTGCTGACCGTGATGTCGTACCTCGTCGTGCTGACCGGGATGATGGGCGCCGCTGAAGAAGGCAGCGGCGGGGGCATGCTGCTGTTCTTCGTCGGACTGCCGCTGTTCGCGCTGGTGCCGCTGGTCGGTCAGTGGCTGTTCCAGATGGTCATCATCCGCGGCTCGCTGATGATCGTGAACGGCCAGACACCGCTCAGCCTCCAGCGGATGTTCAGCACCGAACAGATCGGCAGCTATCTGCTGGGCGCCGTGATCGTGTCCGTCGCCACGGCAGTCGGTTTCATGCTGTGCATCATCCCGGGTCTACTGTTCTTCTACTTCTCGGCGTACTGGGGCTACTTCGTCTTGGGCAAGCAGTTGAGCCCGATCGACGCGATCAAGGCGAGCTTCAGCTTCGTCAACAAGAACTTGGGGTCGCTGCTGCTGCTGTTCCTGGCCTGCCTGATCGTCTATTGGCTCGGGGCGTTGTTCGCGTTCTTCGGTCTGATCGTCGCGGTGCCGCTCATCGTCATCGCCCAGAGCTTCATGTGGCGTCGCCTGCAGGGCGAGCCGGTGGCGCCCTGAGCCCAACGAACCACGCCGGTGGATGAGGTTGCCTTCGGGCGTTACCGGCTGATCGGGCTGATCGGCCAGGGTGGCATGGGCAAGGTGTACCGGGCCCATGACACGGTCATGGGCCGTGACGTGGCGGTCAAAGTATTACCGGCGGAGTTGGCTACCGAGCGGGGCTACGAGGAACGGTTTCGCCGTGAGGCGTTGACAGCGGCGCGGTTGAACGAGCCGCACGTCATCCCGATCTTCGATTCCGGGGAGATCGACGGCCGGCTGTATCTGGTGATGCCGATCATCGAAGGCATCGATGTGCACACCTTGTTGCAGCGCGACGGGCCGATGACTCCGCAGCGGGCCGTGCAGGTGATCGAGCAGCTCGCCGCGGCGTTGTCCGCCGCACACCGGCATGGCCTGGTGCACCGTGATGTCAAACCGTCAAATGCGTTGGTAACCGGTGATGACTTCGTCTACCTGATCGACTTCGGGATCGTGCAGGACGTGGCGGCAAGCCGGCTGACGAGCACCGGAATGATGGTGGGAACGCTGGCATACATGGCGCCGGAGCGATTCACCGCCGGCACCGCCGATGCCCGCTCCGACGTGTACGCCCTGGCGTGCGTGCTCTATGAATGTTTGACCGGCGCTACGCCGTATCCGGGGGACAGCCTGGAACAGCAGATCGCCGGGCATCTGACGTTGGCGCCGCCCAGACCCAGCGAGCGACGCCGGGGTCTGGCCGCAGGCTTCGATCAGGTGATTGCGGCGGGGATGGCCAAATCGCCGGATCAGCGTTACCAGAGCGCACGAGAGTTGGCGCTGGCAGCGCGCCGCGCCCTGACCGAAGAGCCCGCCCGTGCGCCTCAACGCGTGTCGGCGCTGCCGTCCCCGCCGCCCCCGCCCCCGCTGCAGCCGCCCAGCCGGGGCCGCGCCGGCCTGATCGCGGCGATGGTCGCGAGCCTGGTGATCGCGGCGGCCGTCGTCAGCGTCGTCGGTTATCTTCTGCTGCGGCAGGACCATTCGCCCACCCCAACCCCCACTGCGCAACCGGCGCCGCCTGCGTCGCCGACCGCGCCACCCGCACCCCCCGCATCCCAGTCGGTTCCGCCCGCGCCCGCACCCGCTCCCGGGATTCCGGGCTTGACGCCGTTCGTCGGGATCTGGCAGGCGCATACGCAGCGGCTCGTGATCGACACCACCGGCGCCGGGCATTTGACCTACCAGGGTTGTACCAGCTGCGCCACGCCCACCGAGAACACCGTTGATTTCACCCTGACGTCGGTCACCAACGGCGTCGCCAGCGGCAGCGTAACCACCACCTCGGACTCGTACTACGACGGAAAGCCGGTGACCGCCATGGTCGCTGCGGGCTCGCCGGGCCAACTCCTCGAGTTGACGATCGGTGGCCTGCAGCAGCTGCCGCTGTGCAACGTGGTCGCCGAGGCCGCCGGCGAGTGCGGAGCCTGACATTTCGGTGAATCGAGAAAGGCAACGACGATGACGACCCCTCAACCGCCGGCGGGTTGGTACCCCGATCCGACCGGCGGTCCCGGCCACCTGTACTGGGATGGCTCCAGTTGGCACGCCAACCTGATCCCCACCGGGCCGCCGGCCGCGGTGCCCGCCGCGCCGGCTGCTCTGGTGTCGCCACCGGAGTCCGAAGAGCGACGGCTCAGCGTGGCCGAACGAAACCAGATTCTGATGCAGGAGTTGGCGTACCGGGTGAACAGCGGCGGAGTCGTGGGCTCCGTCAACACCACCACCGGCACTGTCAGCGTCAGAAGAACCGGCCCGGTTGTCACACAGCGCGGCGAGACGTGGGCGGAGATCACCTATGCGGCACGGTTCACCCACCCCGCCGCAATTGTGCTGCGCTGCATGTACGTCTTGCTGACGTGTGGTTTCTACCTACCGTTTTGGATCTACTTCCTGGGCAAGAAACCCAAGGTCTACATGCTCGAGGTCGACGAGTACGGCCACAAGACCTCCACACAGGCCGAGATCACCACGGCGCAGCGGGTTCAGCGTTGGGTGGTGGTCGCCGCGCTGCTGGTGTGGATCTACCTGGGCCTGGGCGTCATCGGCGCGTTCCAGATCGCATCGCAGAACTACCAAGGATGACGGCATCGCCGGCGCGAGCGGGTCGGCTCAGAACGGCCGCACGGTGGTGTCGACGGCGATGAACATGCCGTGTTTGGTGTCGTCGTTGGCGAATCGGATACCGGTCCGGTCGGCGGCCACGGTCCAGCCCTGGATGCGGTAGGTCTGGCCCGGGCTCACGGTGTCAAAGGGGGGATGGGGGTAGCCGACGCCGATATTCGCGCTGCGGTAACGGAACTGGCCCGATGCGGTGACGACCGCCTGATCGCTCTCGGGGGCTTGGGCGAAGCGTCCCTGGCAGACGACATTGGGGCCGACTCGCGGATCCGCGTCATCGGAGCCGATCTCGCACAGCATCTGCGGTGTCTGGGTGTTCAACTTCGCGTCGTGTCCCGGTGTGGGGTCGGCGCTGACCGGTGACGCGTGGACCAACGCGATGATGACAAGCCCAACTATCGCATGACCTCGGTGATTTCCCCTCCCGGAGGGCGTGAAGGTCATCTGCCTCGGCGCCGGCCTCATCGACGCATCCCGCTAGTTGCCGCCTGGAGCGCTGGTGTCGAAAGTGCCGCCCTTCTTGGTGACATCGGCGATGCAGCCCTCGATGAACTCGTCCTCGTTGGTTCCGCCGGAGGCTGATTCGTAGGCACCCGCACAGGACATGGTGGCCATCTGCAACTGAAGGACGGTGAAGCCCTCCGCGGCCTTGTAGCCGGCGTCATAGGACGCGCTGTGCCCTGACCCACCCCCACCGCCGCCGCACGCCGCTGTCGTCGTGATCACCAGCCCGCCGATGGCGAGCACGAGTGCCTTCTTCATTTTCGTTTCCTCCTGGTTGGTAGGGATCTTCGGGGTCCTTGCAGAAAGTGATGATGTCGGCACTTGAGTTCAGGGTGACAGGGTTGCGGCCCGCCGGATGGAGAATCGGTCCTCGATTTCTCGCGGTTGCTGACGGTGGACGGTCGTTGTGGCCGTCAGCAAAAGAATGCCGGCGCCGTCTTGGCGGATCCTCAACAGATTCTTGGCGGGTAGTCCCGAATCGGCGATCGTGGCCGCTGACCCTTCGGCCGGGTCACAATGGGCTGACGTCGCCGACGACCTGGAGGACGGGAAACGCGATGGGCGGTAGCGGTCTGGGGTTCGGCCTGCTGGGGCCGTTGTCGGTGAGCGTGGCCGGCACGCCGGTGGCGTTGGGTACCCCCAAGCAGCGGGCGGTGCTGGCGATGCTGCTGATCAACCGGAATCGCGTGGTGGGCACCGAGTCGCTGGTGGATGCTGCCTGGGACCAGGCGCGGGCGCCGGCGGTACGCGCCAGCCTGCACTCCTACGTGTCCAATCTGCGCCGAATCCTCGGCGGCGCAGGGGCGGACTCGCACACCGTATTGTCCAGCGCCCCGCCCGGGTATCGGCTCAGTGTGGCCGACGGCGCATGTGATCTGGACCGGTTCGTCGCCCGACGGTCGGCCGGGGTTCATGCCGCCGCAGCGGGGCACTTCGAACAGGCCAGCAGCCATCTGTCGGCTGCGCTGGCCGAATGGCGGGGGCCGGTACTGGACGACTTGAGCGACTTCGCCTTCGTCGAGCCGTTCGCCACGGCGCTGACCGAAGATAATGTGTCGGCGCAGACCGCGCGTGCTGAGGCTGAAATCGCGTGTGGGCGCGCCAATGCCGTGATCGGTGAACTCGAGCGGCTTGCCGCGGAGCATCCCTATCGCGAACCGTTGTGGGCGCAGCTGATCACCGCCTACTACGTCACCGAACGGCAATCCGATGCGCTGCATGCCTGTCGACGGCTGAAGGCGGCGCTGGCGGAAGACCTGGGCATCGACCCGGGCCCCACAATCAGGGATCTGCAGGCTCGGATTCTGCGCCAGGAACGGGTGGACGCCGAGCAGGTCGCCAGGACCACCGCGGCCCGCGAGCTCAGCGCCGTTCATGCCGGGTTCGGCGGCCAGTCCGGTGTCGCCGGGCTGCGCGACGCGGCAGGACGGCGTTATCCGCTGCAGGCGCCGGCGGTACGGATAGGGCGCTTGGCCGACAATGACATCGTTCTCGACGACGCCGACGTCAGCCGGCACCACGCCGCAATCGTCGATACCGGAAGCAGTTTCATGATCATCGACCTGCGCTCAGCCAACGGCGTACTGGTGCAGGGCCGGCGGGTGGGCCATAGCGTTACCCTCGCCGACGGCGACCGCATCGGGATCTGCGGGCACGAGTTCACCTTCGAGCTGCAGCCCTAGATCACGACGGGCGGACCTCGGAGTCCTCACGCAACCGTGCCAACGCCTGACGAACCGTCGAAGCGTCCGTCGTCGTCCAGAACGGCGGCAGCGAGGCCCGCAGGTACCCGCCGTAGCGGGCGGTCGCCATCCGGGAGTCCAGCACGGCGACCACGCCGCGGTCGTCCACACCGCGCAACAGCCGGCCTGCGCCCTGCGCCAGCAGCAACGCGGCGTGGCTGGCGGCCACCGCCATGAAGCCGTTGCCGCCCCGCGCGGCCACCGCGCGCTGACGGGCGGTCAGCAGCGGGTCGTCGGGCCGCGGGAACGGGATCCGGTCGATCAGCACCAGCGACAGCGACGGGCCGGGAACATCGACGCCCTGCCACAGCGACAGCGTGCCGAACAACGAGGTGGCGGGATCGGCGGCGAACTGCTCGATCAATGCGCCGGTGGCGTCGTCGCCCTGGCAGAGCACCGGGGTGTCCAGCCGGTCGCGCATCGCGTCGGCGGCGGCCCGCGCGGCCCGCATCGAGGAGAACAGCCCCAGGGTGCGCCCCCCGGCAGCGGTGACCAGATCGGCGACCTCCGTGAGCATCTCGGCGGTCCCGGTGCCGTCGCGGCCGGGTGGCGGCAGGTGGGCGGCGACGTAGAGGATGCCGGCCTTGGCGTGCTCAAACGGTGAGCCGACATCCAGGCCGCGCCAGCTCGGCGCGGGATCTCCGTCGGTCAAACCCCAAGCGCTGGCCATCGCGTCGAACGATCCACCGACGGTCAGCGTCGCCGACGTCAGCACCGTGGTCGATCGGGCGAAAAGTCGGCTGCGCAGCAGGGCGGCCACCGACAGCGGCGCCACCCGCAGGACGGGGTGCATGGTGCCGCGGTTGTCCTCGTGAGCCAGCCAGACCACGTCGGTGCGGTCGGGAATGGCGGGCACAAACGAATCCAGCGCCCGCGCAGCGGTATCGGCGATGTCGGTGAGCGCAGCCACCGCCTCGATGCGGGCGGCGGCCGCTTTCGGATCGCTGGGGCGCAGGTCGATCGACGACCGCGCCGCGTGGGCCGCATCCCGCAGCGCGGTCAGATAGCTCGACATCTCGTCGTCGAGGTAATCCAGTCGGCCCGGGGTGCCGTCGTGGATCGCCGACACGAAGGTGGCCGACGCGGCCTCCAGCCGCTGCACCAGCTCCGGTTCCACCAGCCGGGTGATCCGGCGCGACGCGACTCCCAGCGCGGTCGAGGTCAGCTCCCCGGTCGCCACCGCGGTCACCCGGTCGACCAGGTCGTGCGCCTCGTCGATCACCAGCAGCCGATGTTCGGGCAGCACCGCGGAATCGGTGGTGGCGTCGATGGCGAGCAGGGCATGGTTGGTCACCACGACATCGGCCTGCCCGGCCCGGGCACGGGCGCGTTCGGAGAAGCAGTCCGTGGAAAACGGGCAGCGCGACGGCCCCAGACACTCCCGCGCCGACACGCTGACCTGCGCCCAGGACCGGTCGGGCACCCCGGGTTTCACCTCGTCGCGGTCACCGGAGTCGGTCTGCGCCGCCCAGGCGGTGAGCCGTTGCACGTCGCGGCCCAGCGCACTGGCCGCAAACGGTTCGAAGAGCTGCTCCTGGGGCCGGTCGTCGGACTCGCTGCTGGGGCCGGAGTCGCCTTGGATCTTGTTCAGGCACAGGTAATTCCGCCGGCCCTTCAGCAGTGCGAAATCCGGCCGGCGGCCCAGGGCGTCGGCGAGCGCGTCGGCCAGCCGCGGCAGGTCGCGGTCCACCAACTGGCGTTGCAGTGCGATCGTCGCCGTCGACACCACCACCGGGGTTTCATCGGATACCGCCCGCGCGATCGCAGGAACCAGATACGCCAACGACTTGCCGGTGCCGGTTCCGGCCTGTACGGCCAGGTGTTCGTCGGTGTCGAAGGCCCGTGCCACCGCATCGGCCATCTGCACCTGGCCGCTGCGTTCGCTGCCGCCGAGCGCGGCGACCGCGGTGGCCAGCAGTTCGGGGACCGACGGTTCACTCATCGACGTACTGGGTAGGGATCGCCGGGGTGCCCGGCGCCAACTTCAAGCCTTCCAACGGCAGACTGCGCAACCCCGCCGCCACCAGGTCCCGCGTCCTCGCCATGTCCGCGTCGGCCAGCACCTTTCCGCCGCGCACCAGCGCGACGGTCAGCGTCCGCTCGGGCCCGGTCGACGTGGGCGGTCGGCCCGCCGGATGGACGACCTCCTCGACCACGGTGCCGCCGGGGTCGGATCGCCGCAGCGCCTGCTTGTGACCGCCGCGCGACGTCTTGCGGATACTGCGCTTCTGCACCGGTGCGCCGTCGACCTCAACCAGCTTGTAGACCATGTTCGCTGTCGGGGCTCCCGAGCCGGTCACCAGCGCGGTGCCGACCCCGTAGCTGTCCACCGGGTCGGCGCGCAAAGCGGCGATGGCGAACTCGTCCAGATCCCCGGAAACCACGATGCGCGTCCGGGTGGCTCCCGAAGCGTCCAGCTGCTCGCGCACCTGGCGGGCCAGTACCCCCAGCTCACCGGAGTCAATGCGGACCGCCCCCAGCCGCGGGCCGGCCGCGGCGACCGCGTTGTCCACCCCGGTTGCCACGTCGTAGGTGTCCACCAGCAGCGTGGTATCCGGGCCCAGCGCGTCGACCTGGGCGCGGAAGGCGGCCAATTCGTCGGGGCCGTCGGCGCCGGCATGCAGGAGCGTAAAGGCGTGGGCGCTGGTCCCCAAGGCCGGCACCCGGTAGCGCCGCTGGGCCTCCAGATTCGACGACCCCGCGAAACCCGCCAGGTAGGCGGCGCGCGCGGAGGCCACGGCTGCCTGCTCGTGGGTGCGGCGTGAACCCATCTCGATCAACGGCCGCCCGGCTGCGGCGCTGACCATCCGCGCGGCGGCCGACGCGATCGCCGAGTCGTGGTTGAAGATCGACAGCGCCAGGGTCTCCAGCACGATGCACTCGGCGAAACTGCCGTGCACCGACAGCACCGGCGAACCCGGGAAATACAGCTCACCCTCGGCGTATCCGTCGATGTCGCCGGTGAAGCGGAAATCGGCCAGATATCCGCACGTGTCCGGGTCCAAGAATTCGGCCACCGAGGCCAGTGCGGCGTCGTTGAAGGCGAACTGCGGCAATGCTTCCAGGAATCGCCCGGTGCCGGCTACCACCCCGTAGCGCCGGCCCGCCGGAAGCTGCCGGGCGAACAACTCGAAACTGACCCGGCGCTCGGCGGTACCGTCGCGCAGCGCCGCAGCCAGCATCGTCAGCTCGTATTTGTCGGTCAGCAGCCCAGCGCACGCCGAGTCGGTCACCACGCCACCGTATCGGCTGGTCGCTTCGACGGCTTGGCTCGGTATCCTGGCAGCCATGGTTGCGTCAGCATCGACGTCGGTGCCGGTCAAACCGGGTATCAGCGCGGAGCGGCAGGTCGAAGCCCTCGACGAGACGGCCAGCCCGTGGGTGACCATCGTCTGGGACGACCCGGTCAACCTGATGAGCTATGTGACCTACGTTTTTCAGAAACTCTTCGGCTACAGCGAGCCGCACGCCACCAAGCTGATGTTGCAGGTGCACACCGAGGGGAAGGCCGTGGTGTCAGCGGGCAGTCGGGAGTCGATGGAAACCGATGTGGCCAAACTGCACGCCGCGGGGTTGTGGGCCACTCTGCAGCAGGATCGCTGAGCGGGCCGCCGGTGCGTAGATGGAAGCGGGTGGACACCGCCGACGGTCCGCGGTTCCGGTCCACCCTGGACACGCACGAGGCGGCGCTGATCACGAACCTGGCCGGATCCGTCGTCGAAATGCTCAACGAGCGGGAATCATCCACGCCGGCAGACGAACTCGAACAGATCACCGGGATCAAGACCGGGAACACCCAGCCTCCCGACGACGACACCATGCGTCGGCTGCTGCCGGACTTCCACCGATCGGTCGACGATGAATCGGTGGACGGCCTCAACGCGGCGCTGCGCAGCATCCACGAACCGGCGATCATCGACGCCAAACGTGATGCCGCACAACGGGTGCTGGACACCGTCCCGGACGGCGGAGGCTGGCTGGACCTGACCGAGGACGACGCGCACGCCTGGATCGCGGCGGTCAATGACATTCGGCTGGCGCTGGGAACCATGCTCGAGGTCGGGCCGGAAGGACCCGAGCGGCTCTCACCCGAACATCCGCTGGCCGCCCATCTGGACGTCTACCAGTGGCTGACCGTGCTGCAGGAATACCTGGTCCTGGTAGTGATCGGGAGACCGGCCCGATGAGCTCGATCACCGACGTCGCCGGAATCCTGGTGGGCCATCATCACCGGCTCGACCCGGACGCCACGCTGGGCAGCGGCTGGGCCAGCGGGGTCACCGTGGTGGTGGCGCCGCCGGGCACCATCGGCGCCGTCGACTGCCGGGGCGGTGCGCCCGGAACCCGCGAGACCGACCTACTCGACCCGTCCAACAGCGTGCGCTACGTCGACGCGGTCGTGTTGTCCGGCGGCAGCGCATACGGCCTGGCCACTGCGGACGGGGTGATGCGCTGGCTGGAGGAGCACGGCCGCGGCGTGGCCATGGGCTCCGGGGTGGTACCGATCGTGCCCGGCGCGGTCATCTACGACCTGCCGGTGGGGGACTGGGGGTGCCGACCCACCGCGGAGTTCGGGTATGCGGCGATCGACGCCGCCGACACGCAGACTCCGGTCGGAGCCGTCGGCGCCGGGGTGGGGGCACGCTCCGGAGCGCTGAAGGGTGGAGTCGGCACCGCGTCGAGGACGCTGGACTCCGGGGTGACGGTCGGCGTGCTGGCGGTGGCGAACTCGGCGGGCAGCGCCGTCGACCCCAACACCGGCTTGCCGTGGCTGGCCTACCTCATCGACGAGTGCGGGTTGCGGCCGCCGCCGGCCGATCAGATCGCCGCGTTCGCCGAGCTCGACGCCGCACACCGGCCGCTCAACACCACCATCGCGGTGGTCGCCACCGACGCCGCGATCAGCCCAGCCGGATGCCGGCGGGTGGCGATCGCCGCCCAGGATGGCCTGGCCCGCGCCGTACGCCCCGCGCACACCCCGGTGGACGGTGACACCGTGTTCGCGCTGGCGACCGGCGCCGTCGAGGTGGCGCCGCCGGCCGACACCCCGGCCGGATTGTCTCCGGAGACGGCCCTGGTCGCTGAGGTGGGTGCCGCGGCCGCGGACTGCCTGGCCCGGGCCGTGCTGGACGGGGTGATCGCCGCACAGTCGGTGGCCGGCGTCCCGGCCTACCGTGACGTGCTGCCCGGAGCGTTCGCGTGACCGCGCTGCCGTCGGCGACCACGCCGCCGTCGAAGAAACGGCCCGCCTGGCAGGTCGGCGGCCTGACCATCGTGAGCTTCGTGGCGCTGTTGTACGCCGTCGAACTGTTCGACCAGCTGGGCGATCACCAGCTGGACCGCAACGGAATCCGGCCGTTGGAAACCGAGGGCCTGTGGGGCGTCCTGTTCGCGCCGTTGCTGCACGCCAACTGGGCGCACCTGATGGCCAACACCGGCCCGGCGCTGGTCCTGGGTTTTCTGGTGACATTGGCCGGGCTGGCCCGGTTCGTCTGGGCCACGGTGATCGTCTGGATCGTCGGCGGCCTGGGCACCTGGCTGATCGGCAACCTGGGTTCGGCCTGCGGCCCGACCGATCACATCGGGGCGTCCGGCCTGATCTTCGGCTGGCTGACGTTCCTGCTGGTGTTCGGGTTCTTCATCCGGTCGTTCTGGCAAACCCTGATCGGGGTCGTGGTGCTGTTCCTCTACGGCGGGGTGCTGTGGGGCATCGTGCCGGTGCTCTCTGGGGGTCCCGTGTGCGGCGGGGTGTCCTGGCAAGGGCATCTGTGCGGCGCGTTGGCCGGGGTGCTGGCCGCCTATCTGCTGTCCGGCCCAGAGCGCAAGGCACGGGCCGCCAAGAAGGCGGTATCGACATGACCTCGCCACTGGCGCCCATCGGGGTGTTCGACTCGGGAGTGGGCGGCCTGACCGTGGCACGCGCCATCATCGACCAGCTGCCCGACGAGGACGTCATCTACGTCGGCGACACCGGTAACGGCCCTTATGGCCCGCTGAGCATTCCCGAGATCCGTGCGCACGCTCTGGCGATCGGCGACAGACTGGTTGAGCGGGGGGTGAAGGCGCTGGTGATCGCCTGCAACTCCGCATCGTCGGCGTGCCTGCGCGACGCGCGGGAACGCTACGACGTGCCGGTGGTGGAGGTGATCCTGCCGGCCGTGCGGCGCGCGGTGGCCGCCACCCGCAACGGTCGCATCGGTGTTATCGGTACCAGCGCAACCATCGCCAGCCGCGCCTACCAGGACGCGTTCGCCGCCGCCCGGGACATCGAGATCACCGGTGTGGCCTGCCCGCGCTTCGTCGACTTCGTCGAACGCGGTATCACCAGCGGACGTCAGGTCCTCGGCCTCGCGGAGGCATACCTGGAACCACTGCAACACGCCGAAGTGGACACCCTGGTGCTCGGCTGCACCCACTATCCGCTGCTGTCCGGGCTGATCCAGTTGGTGATGGGGGAGCAGGTCACGCTGGTGTCCAGCGCGGAGGAGACCGCCAAGGATCTGCTGCGGGTGCTGACCGAATCCGACCTGCTCCGGCCGCACGATGCGCCGGCCGCCACCCGGGTTTTCGAAGCCACCGGCGACCCCGAGGCGTTCACCGTCTTGGCGGCGCGTTTCCTGGGCCCGACCGTTACGGGTGTTCGCCAAACCGCAATGCCACCCTCACCGTGATTCCCATCGCCCAAACCCGCCATGTCGGTGTCATCCCAGCGTTGGGCATGGCACAGTAGGACCGTGCGACTCACCGTGCTCGGTTGTTCGGGCAGCGTTGTCGGTCCGGATTCGCCGGCATCGGGCTACCTGCTGCGAGCGGAGGACACGCCGCCGCTGGTCATCGACTTCGGCGGCGGCGTGATGGGCACTCTGCAGCGGCACTGCGACCCGGGATCGGTGCACGTGTTGTTGTCGCATTTGCATGCCGATCACTGCCTGGATTTGCCCGGGTTGTTCGTCTGGCGGCGCTTCCACCCGAACCCGCCGCTGGGCAAGGCGCTGATGTACGGGCCCAGTGACACCTGGTCGCGGTTGGGTGCGGCATCGTCGCCGCACGGGGGGGAGATCGACGACATCTCCGACATCTTCGACATCCGCCATTGGGTCGACGGCGAGACGGTCACGCTGGGTGCATTGGCGGTGGTGCCCAAGCAGGTCTCCCATCCCACCGAGTCCTACGGCATGCGGGTCACCGACCCGTCCGGGGTGACGCTGGTGTACAGCGGCGACACCGGCTACTGCGACGCGCTGATCGAGTTGGCCCGAGACGCCGACGTGTTGCTGGCCGAAGCCTCCTGGACGCATTCACCGGACCGGCCGCCGCGGCTGCACATGTCGGGCACCGAAGCCGGTCGCACCGCGGCGCAGGCCGGCGTGCGGGAGTTGCTGCTCACCCATATTCCGCCGTGGACCTCGCGCGAGGATGTGATCAGCGAGGCGAAAGCCGAGTTCAGCGGGCCGGTGCACGCCGTGGTGTGCGGCGAAACGATCGACATCGGCCGCTGACAGCGGCCGCTGCCGCTGAAATCGACGCATAAATTGACCTTCAGCCCCCGGCAACGGGGGTTTTCGCAAATTCAGCCGTCTATTTCAGCCGTGCCTTCCTGTGGCGCCGCCGCGCAGCCCGGCTAGGGTTGGCGCGTGTCCAAGCGAGAAGACGGCCGCCTTGACGACGAGCTGCGCCCAGTGACGATCACCCGCGGATTCACCGCCCATCCGGCGGGCTCGGTGCTGGTCGAATTCGGCCAGACCCGGGTGATGTGTACGGCCAGCGTGACCGAAGGGGTGCCGCGCTGGCGGAAGGGATCCGGCCTGGGCTGGCTCACCGCGGAGTACGCGATGCTGCCGGCAGCCACCCACACCCGCTCCGACCGGGAGTCGGTCAAGGGCCGCGTCGGCGGACGCACTCAGGAGATCAGCCGATTGGTGGGCCGGTCGCTACGGGCCTGCATCGACCTGGCTGCGCTGGGGGAGAACACCATCGCGATCGACTGCGACGTGTTGCAGGCCGACGGCGGCACCCGCACCGCGGCGATCACCGGGGCCTATGTGGCGTTGGCCGACGCGGTGACCTACCTGTCGGCGGCCGGCAGGCTGTCCGATCCGCGCCCACTGTCCTGTGCGATCGCGGCGGTCAGCGTCGGCGTCGTCGACGGCCGGGTCCGCGTCGATCTGCCGTATGAGGAGGACTCCCGCGCCGAGGTCGACATGAACGTCGTCGCCACCGACACCGGCACCCTGGTGGAGATCCAGGGCACCGGGGAGGGCGCGACCTTCCCGCGGTCCACCCTGGACAAGATGCTCGACACCGCGCTGGCCGGTTGCGAGAAGCTGTTCGCCGTGCAGCGCGAGGCGCTGGAGTTGCCGTACCCGGGCGTGCTCCCCGAAGGCCCGGCGCCCAAGAAGGCGTTCGGAAGCTGACCTCGCTGCTGGTCGCCAGCCGTAACCGCAAGAAGCTGGCCGAGCTACGCCGGGTCCTCGACGCGGCCGGGCTGACCGGTCTGACGCTGCTGTCACTCGACGACGTGGCGCCCTTCGACGAGGCTCCCGAGACCGGCGCGACGTTCGAGGACAACGCGTTGGCCAAGGCACGCGACGGGTTTTCCGCCACCGGCCTGGCCTGTGTCGCCGACGACTCCGGGCTGCAGGTGGCCGCCCTCAACGGCATGCCCGGGGTGCTGTCGGCGCGCTGGTCGGGCAGCCACGGCGACGACGCCGCCAACACCGCCCTGTTGCTCGCGCAGCTGGCCGATGTCCCCGATGAACGGCGCGGAGCGGCGTTCGTGTCCGCGTGCGCGCTGGTGTCACCGGCCGGCGAGGTCGTGGTGCGCGGCGAGTGGCCGGGGACGATCGCGCGGGAACCGCGCGGCGATGGGGGATTCGGCTACGACCCGGTGTTCGTGCCGGACGGTGCGGCGGTGACCGCCGCCCAATTGTCACCGGCCGAGAAGGACGCGGCCTCGCATCGCGGCCGGGCGTTGGCGCTGTTGCTGCCCGCGCTGCGCGCGTTGGCTTGATTCGACACGCAAACCCCTGCCGAGCGTGAAGCTGGGTTCACGCTCGGCAGGGCTACACGCCGAAGCGCTCCTTGATCTGCTTGGTCTGGAAGTGCTCGACGATGATGCCGAGCAGCGGGATGGTGCCCGACAGCAGCACGCCGATGGTCTTGCCGAGCGGCCAGCGGACCTTGATCGCGAGGTTGAACGCGGCCAGCATGTAGACGAAGTACACCCAGCCGTGGACGATCCCGATCCAGGTCGGTGGATTCTCCACCTTCACCACGTAGCGCACCACCACCTCGTAGGTCAGCGCGATCAACCACAAACCGGTCGTCCACGCCATCACCCGGTAGCCCAGCAGCGCGGGGCGGATCTTCTCAACGGGGGCGGCCCCCGCGGGCGCTTCGGGCGTGCTCATGTGGTGGTCCTGTTCTCTCGGTCCTGATCGGATTGGGCCAGTTCGGCAAGGTAGGCGTTGTAGTCGCTCAGCGCGGAGTCATCGGACGGCGGGGCGGCGGGCGCGGGACGCTCGGGCAGCAGGCCGGCCGGAATCTCGGTCACACCGGTGCGCGGCTCGGGCGGGACTTCCTCATAGCGAACGAACTTGCGGTAGGCGTAGACGCAGAACCAGGCGAACAGCGGCCACTGCAGCGCGTAGCCGAGGTTCTGGTAAGTCCCCGACACCGACTCGAATCGCGTCCACTGCCACCAGCCCAGCGCCAGGCAACCGCAGGCAGCGACGATCACCAGCACCACCAGTGCTGGTCTCCGACGCCGTGTAGTGGACACCCCTTGACCGTACCGGTCAGGCTTTGGGCCCGACGAACTCGTCGAGACGCGCGGTGGCGGCCTTGCGGTAGATGGCGATCTCATAGGTGCTGTTGTGTGTCCAGGGGATGCCCAGTGTGTCCAGCGCCGCGCAGAACAGGCCGCGGATATCGCCGGAGCGGTTCGAGAAGTGGTAGCGGACACTGCGCACACCGCGATCGTTGGCGACGACCCGGCAGCCGTCGCTGTCGATCAGGCCGCGAATGAATTCCTCGGTGGCGTGGCCGACCAACGCCTCCTGCCAGGGTTCGAGGCGGATCGGGCGGGTGTGCTTCTTGCCGGGGCGGTGCTGGGGGAGCAGGCAGGGCCAGTGCTTGGAGCAGAGCGAGACCTCGAAGCAATTATCAGTACGCTGCAATATCGCCGCATGCTGCCCTGGCATCAGAGTGTCGATCGCTTCGCGACAACGTTGGATGATTCCCGGGTACTTTGCATCGAGCGTGATCCTGATCCGCCACACGCGTCGTTGCCTGGAGATACATCCGTCGCCGAGGTAGAGACCGAGCAAGTAGCAATACGCGGGCGGCGGCAACGCAGCGAAGTCATGACGGACCCCGCACCCCGGCCCGCTCGGTAGCCTGGGCCAAACTTGTGGACGGCGTCGCCAGTCCCGCACGGTGGTTCGTGGCACACCGAAGCGTCGCGCAATCGCACAGTCGTTGACACCGGCTGCGATGAGACGACGGGCCGCGTTGAATTCTTCTGCAGACCGCATGACTCACGGTATCGGGCACCACCGACAGATTCCGTTGACCCGAAGGGCGGTACGATCGCTTGGCCTTGCGGGCGTGATGGAATTGGCAGACATGATGGCTTTAGGTGCCATTGCGCGAAAGCGCGTGAGGGTTCGAGTCCCTCCGCCCGCACTCAGCTCAGCACTGGACTTCGATGCGGAAGTCGGCGGCCTTCGTGGTGTCGGGATGCTCCAGGTTGGGGCCCTGCGCGGTACCGCTCACCGTGTAGGTCGCATCGCTGAACGTCGCCTCGGCCTTGCCGACACCGGCGTTGGCAACACCGGTGAACCCATTGAAATTATTGATGTCGACGTTCTCCGGTGTCACGGTGTCGTCGAGTCGCAGCAGCATCCGCACCCGCGCTGGGGCGGCGCTGATCTCCACTGTCAGCAGCGATTGGACCTGACCGCAGGTGATGGCGTGTGAGGTGCGAGTGTTGCCATCCACGGTGATCCGAGCGGTCTTCTGCGGCAGCGTCTTTGACTGCCCGTAGCACCCCGTGCTGCCCAACGGCAACGCCAGGACGATCGCCACTGCAGCCACGAATCGGTTTCTCACCCGGGCATCTCCTCTACCGTGTTTTCGCGATGATGTTCTCGGCGAACCGCTCGATGGCAGGCCGGTAGCGTTCAGCGTCGAGGGTGCCGTGGTTGCCCGTCAAGACCTCCTGGGCGCCGGCCCATGGGCTGCACATGACCGCGGTGATGCCGATGTCCTCGGCCCGCCGGAACAGATCGGGGGACGGCGCCGCGCGCAATGCCAGCATGATCTCGAAAGGCGCGTTCTCGCGGCCGTATTCGCGGCGCAGTGCGGTCAGCTTCTGCACGTAGCCGACCGCCTCATCGAAGGTATAGGCCGCGCCGACCCACCCGTCGCACCAGCGGGCCGCGCGATGCAGCGCGGCCGCGGACTCACCGCCGCACATGATCGGCACCGGCGCGGGCGGATGCGGCTCGATCATCAACTCCGGCACGCGATAGTGCGGCCCGTCCCACGACACCCAGCCGCCGCGCCACAGGGCGCGCAGCGCCGGGATCATCTCGTTGAGCCGCTCGCCGCGGGTATGAAAATCCTGACCCATCAGCTCGTACTCTTCGCGCATCCAGCCGACACCGACCGCCAGTGCCACCCGCCCGCGCGACAGCACCGACGCCGTCGCCACCTGCTTGGCCACTTCCAGCAGCGGTCGTGCCGGGGCGACGTAGACGGCGTTGGTGAAGCGCAGTCGCGTCGTCAGCGCCGCCATCGCACCGATCAGCACCCATGAATCGGGCCAGGCTGTCTCCGGTTTCCACATCGGCTTGCCGGAGGGCGACGGGTACGGCGACGTCAGCTCGCGCGGGTAGATCAGGTGATCCGAGCAAGTGATGCCATCGTATCCGGCCTCGTCGAGCAGCCGCGCCACCTGCGGCGCCTCCACGGTGTTCATGAAGGCGGTACCGGTCCAGAACTTCATCGCCCCGCCGGCCCGTTGACGAACCAGACGTTTTCTTCCCGCAGCTGCCGGCTGCGCCAGCCGTCGGGCCCGCGCACCAGTTCGTGGTGGTAGTACCCGCCGCAGTAGCTGAGCCCGTCGATGCCGGGTAGTTGCATCGGGTTGTAGAACATCGCCCGCACCGACGCGGAGTCGCCGTCGATGACCGGTTCGATGTTGGTGATGTAGTGCATGCTCATGCCGATCGCGCCGAATCCGGCGGCCAGCCAATCGGTGACCTCGTCGCGGGTGCCGCTGATCGCACCCGCCGATGAATAGTCGATCACCGCATCGTCGGTGAACACCGAGCGGTACACGTTCCAGTCTTTGGTGTCGACCGCGCGGGCGTAGCGGTGCAGCAGCGCGGAGATGGCCAACTCGTCGGCGACCCGTGCCTCCTCGCTCACTCGGGCATGCCGATGGTCTTGGATTCCAGGTATTCCAGGAAGCCTTCGGAGCCGTTACGCCGGCCCAGACCGCTCTGTTTGGTGCCGCCGAACGGGCTGCTGATCCCGAAGTGACTGCGCGAGTTGATCGTCACGTTGCCGGTCCGCATCCGCTGCGCCACCGCAAACGCGCGGTCGACGTCGGCCGAGGACACCTCACCGGACAACCCGTAGATCGAGTTGTTCGCGATGGCGATCGCCTCGTTCTCGGTGTCGTAGCCGGTCACCGTCAGCACCGGCCCGAAGATCTCCTCCTGCGCGACACGGGCATTCGGATCGACATCGGCCAGCAATGTCGGCGCCACGTAATAGCCGGTCGGCAAATTCTCCGGCACACCGCCGCCGGTGATCAGCCGGGCACCGTCGGCAAGCCCCGACGCGATCAGGCCCAGCACCTTGCGCCGCTGCGTGTCGCTGATCTGCGGGCCCTGCATGATGCCCTGCTGCCACGGATCACCGACCGGGAAGTTCTCCATCGACGTCTTGAGGATCTCCAGGCCCTCGTCATAGCGGCTGCGCGGCAACAGGATGCGCGATGGCAGGATGCAGCTCTGCCCCGACATCACGCAGGCCATCATGGCGGCCATCGCCATCGCGGTACCCAGATCGGCGTCGTCGAGCACGATGTGCGCGGACTTGCCGCCCAGCTCCAGCAGCGTCTTCTTCACCGTCGCCGAACCGGCCGCCAGGATCGCCCGGCCGGTGGCGGTGGATCCGGTGAACGTGATCATGTCGACCCGCGGATCGGCGGAGAGTGCAGCGCCCACCTCATTGGCGTTGGAGACGACGACGTTGAAGACCCCGGCGGGGATGTCGGTCTCCTCGGCGACGATGCGGCCCAGCTCGCTGCCCGACCACGGCGTCAGCTGCGCGGGTTTGAGGACGACGGTGTTGCCGGCCATCAGCGCGGGCACGGTCTCGGCGACGTTGAGATAGAACGGCACGTTCCACGGGGTGATCGCGCCGACCACGCCGACCGGCTCGTAGTGGATCTTGCGGCGTGCCGGGCCCAGCTGGGTGGGATGCACCCCGGTGTCGACCAGGTAGTCGAACGCTTTGCCGTGCTCGGCCCAGTGCTTGACCTCGGCGATCGGGTCCTCGATCTGGCTGCCGGTCACCATGATCGGGCAGCCCACCTCGGTGACCAGCACCCGGCGCAGTCGCTCCTTGTTGCGGTCCAGGGCCTCGTGCAGCTGCATCAGGCACCGGTAGCGGAACTCCACGTCACGCGACCAATCGCCCGCGTCGAATGCGCGCCGCGCCGCGGCCACCGCCCGCCCCATGTCGTCCACCGTGCCGTCGGTGGCCTGCCCGGCCACCTCCTCGCTGGCGGGGTGAATCACGTCGAACATCGCGCCGCTGGCGGTGTGCTGCAGCTCGCCGTCGATCAGCATCCGGTCGTCGCCGGCCAGTACGCCGGTCGTGTCCTGCACTTCGGTCATGGTTCCCTAGCTTTACAAATAATCGCTAGAGTGTCACCCCATCAGTTGAAAATCGATGATCCCCCGAACGATTTCACCGTTGCGCAGCTCGGCGTAGGCGTCGTTGATGTCGTCGAGCCGGTAGCGCTTGGTGATCATCTCGTCGAGCTGCAGCTGTCCGGTCTGGTACAGCGTGGCGAAGCGGGCGATGTCGGCCTTGGGGTTGCAGGAACCGAAGACGGTCCCGGCCAAGGTCTTGTTCATCAGGATGAAGTCCTGCAGGTCGATCTTGACCGAGCGGGTGGTCTGCGCGGTCATCCCCGTCAGCACACAGGTGCCGCCCTTGCGGGTGAGCGCCAGCGCGTCGCGCACGTCGGCCGGGGTGATCAGCGAGGGTGAGACCACCACCGCGTCGGCCATCACGCCACGGGTCAGGTCGCGCACCAGATCGACCGCGTCGGCGGCGCCGGCGACGCTGTGGGTGGCGCCGAACCGCAGTGCCGCCTCCTGTTTGAACTGCACCGGGTCGACCGCGACGATGTGGGCGGCGCCGTTGATCCGGGCGCCCTGGATCGCGCCGGTGCCGATGCCGCCGGCGCCGACGACGACGACGGTGTCTCCCGCGCGCACGGCGCCGCGATGGGTGATTGAGCCGTATCCGGTCGGGATCGCGCAGGACAACAGTGCGCTGGGCAGCAGCGGCAACTCCGGATCGATCTTGACCAGCGACTCCGCGGCCACCACCGTGTGTTCGGCGAACGCGCCGATCTTGGACAGGTGGCCCAGCGGCCGCCCGTCGGCGGTGTGGTGGCGAAACGTTCCGTCGGTCGGCATGCCCGGAGTCAGCGTGCCGATCCCGGCGTCGCACAGGTATTCCATCCCGGTGGCACACCAGCGGCACTGACCGCACACCGCCACAAATGACATGACCACGTGGTCGCCGGGCGCGAAAGCGGTGACCCCGTCCCCGATTTCGCGTACCACACCGGCGCCCTCGTGGCCGCCGATGGTGGGGAACATGGTCGGCAACCCGAGGGACCGCAACACCTCGTTGGGTGCGGACATGTCGCCGGTCAGGATGTGGTCGTCGGAATGGCACAACCCCGCCGCAGCCATCTCAACCAGGACCTCACCGGCGCGCGGCGCGTCCAACTCGAATTCCTCGACCGACCACGGTCCACCCACATCGTGCAGGATGGCGGCGCGGCTCCTCATGGGGCCGTGACGGCGTCAGTGGCGATCGTCATCAGCGGGCCTCCCGGAACTCGAACCTTACTATCATTATATAAATAGCAAGGAAGGCTGCGCTAGACCGGGTCGAACTTCGAGATCAGCCACTTGTTGTCGACCTTGGTCAGCGTCACCAGCACGCTGCTGGTCGCGATCCCGGGTTCCGGCTTGTCGTTGCTGATCGTGGTCTGGTTGACGAACACCAATACCACCGCCGAATCGGGATGCAGTTCCTGCACGGCAGACCCGACCACCTGCGCGGTGGTCGTCACCGCCTTCTCCTTGGCCGCGGGCGCGACGATCTTCTGGGTGAAGTCGTCGTAGTAGGACAAGAAGTCGCCGGTGAGATGTGTTCTGGCGTTGCTGACGTCGCTGTCGATAGTGCCCGGCGTGTAGGTCAGAATTGCGACGATGCCCTCGGACGCGGCGTCGGCAGCCCTCTGCTGTGCGGTGGTATCGGTTTGACGATCTGTCTGGTACCACCCGAAATACAGCAGGGCGGTCAGCCCCGCGGCAGCCAGAATCAGCATGATCAGAATCAGCGGAACAACTTTGAGTTCGATCCGCCAGTTCGACAGCCGCGAGCGGGTGCGCGGGGTGTTGTCTTCCTCGTCCCTCGAGTCGGTCACGGTCATGGCACCATCTCGAGCCTGGACACCTTGTACTGGCCGCCTTCCCGGTTAACGGTCAGCCGCATCCGAAATGCCCGCGGATCTTCTTTCGCGCCAGCGGCGTTGGACACATTCGAGGTTGCGGCGACCAGCACCACAGCGGAGTCGGTGTCCATCGACTCGACGGCGACGGCATGCACCGTCCCCTCGCTGATGACCTTGGATTGCTCCACCACCGACGCGAAATCGTCTGCCCGCTGCTGGAAATCGTCTTTGAACTCTCCGGTGGAGTTGTCGATCACCCGTTGGACGTCCTCTTTGGCGTGGGTGTAGTTGTACGACGTCAGGTTGATCAGTTCCTGGCGGGCCGCCGCAGCGAAGGCGGCGGCCTGGTCCCGGCGTTGGAGCGCTTCGCGGTGATGCCACACCAGGTATCCACTGATCCCCAGCAACGCACAGATGATCGCGATAGCCGCAGCGGCCAGCAGCCTCGACAGCCAGCCGCGTTGCGACACCGGTCGGGCATCGTCGGGTTCCGGCTCGGCGTCGCCCGGCCCGGGGTGCTCGTCGGGCTCGGCCGTCGCGTCGGTGGTTTCGGCGGCCGCCTGCTCCTTCGCCGCGGCCCGCTTCAAACGCAGCGCGTCGGCCCGGGCACGCGCGGCGGCAGCCAACGCCTCTGCTTCGTCGGCTTCGGCCTCGGCAAGCTCGGCCAACACCCGCGCGTCACCGGAATTCTCCGCGGCCGCGGTGTCATCGGCCATGGTGGCCACGCCTGTCCAACGCCATTATCGACTGCACTCCGGTAACTTTTACGGTATCGCCCATTGCTAGCATCGCAGACACCCCGACTCCGATGAGGACCGATCAGCATCATGCCCGCCGCCGACCCTCCCGAGACGATACTCTTTGCGTCCACGGCCCAGGCGTTTCTGCAACAACAGGCGCCGCTGAGCAAAGTGCGTGAGCTGCATGCGGCCGGGCTGTCCTTCGACCGGGATTGGTGGAGACAGGTCGCCGAACTGGGGTGGACCGGTCTGTTGGTTCCCGAGGAGTTCGGCGGCGGCAGCGTGTCGGGCAACGGTGTGGCAGACCTGGCCATGATCGCGCAGCGGATCGGTGCCACGGTGGCGCCCGGGCCGCTCTACCCGGTCAGCACGGTGCTGGCCGGACTGTCCGATTGCGCCGAGCCGGCTGCGCATGCGGCCACCATCGATGCGCTGGTATCCGGAGAGCAGATCGGGTCATGGGCGGTCTATGAACCCGGTCGGGGCTGGGCTCCGCTGGAGCCGTCGCTCACCGCCACCGAGACCGCATCCGGCTACCGCCTCGACGGGGTCAAGGACCGCGTCGAGGCGGGTGCCGACAGCGACGTGCTGTTGGTGGTGGCCCGCTGCGATCGGGGGGTGCGGCAATTCCTGGTGCCCACCAGCGCGCCGGGAGTGCGGATCGCCTTGCAGCGGTCGCTGGACCTGGTGAAGCAGTACGCGCGGGTGGAGTTCGACGGCGTCGTCGTCGACGCCGGCGCCGCAGTCGGCGGCGCGCAGCAGACCCCGGCGTTGATCGAGCGGCAAAGCCAGATCGCCCAGATCCTGCAGTGCGCCGAGACCGTCGGAATCCTGGCAACGGTATTCGACCTCACCGTGGCGTGGGCGTTGGACCGGCACACCTTCGGGCGACCGCTGGCGTCGTATCAGGCGCTCAAACATCGTTTCGCCGACATGAAGATGTGGGTGGAGGCCTGCCGTGCGACGACCGCTGCCGCGGTCACCGATATTGCCGCTCGCTCATCGCGGGCGGGACGTTCGGCCAGCGTCGCCAAGTCATACGTGGGGGAGATGGCGTCGGGGATCGTGCAGGACTGCGTCCAATTGCACGGGGGTATCGGCGTGACCTGGGAGCATGACCTGCACCTGTATCTGCGCCGGGTTGCCTTGTACCGCTCGATGTTCGGCACACCCGAGGAACACAATCTGCGGGTGTATGCGCACGCCGCCGCACAACGGGCGGGAGCCGCGGGATGACGCAGACCGAGTCGGTGGACCAGTTCCGCGCCCGTGCGAAAGCCTGGCTGGCCGATAACATGCCGCGCATCGACCCCGCGTCGCCGCCCGCGGCCAACCGCGACGACGATGTCTGTTGGCGACGTGCCCGTGAACTGCAAAAGCGGCTCTACGAAGGCGGATTCGCGGGCATCTGCTTCCCCCGCGAGTACGGCGGGCTGGGTCTGGGCTACGAATACCAGCGGGCATTCGACCAGGAGTGCACCAGCTATGAGATGCCGCTGATCCTGAACACCCCGACGTTCACCATCTGCTGCGCGACCTTGCTGGACACCGGCAGTGAGGAACAGAAGAAGCGGCATATCGCCGCCGCGCTGCGTGGCGACGAGGTGCTGGTGCAACTGCTGTCCGAGCCCAGTGGTGGATCGGATCTGGCCGGGGTGATCACCCGCGCCGAGCGCCACGGCGACGGCTGGGTGCTCAACGGCGCAAAGACCTGGAGCACCAGCGCATTTGCCGCGGATTACGGCCTGTGCCTGGCACGAACCAACTGGGATGTCCCCAAGCACGAGGGCCTGACCATGTTCCTGGTGCCGATCGCGCACCCGGGAATCACGTTGCGGCGCATCACTCAGCTCAACGGGTCCACCGAGTTCTGTGAAGAGTTCCTCGACGGCGTCGACGTCGGCGACGACGCGGTGGTGGGTGAGGTCAACGACGGGTGGGCGGTCGCCTCGCGGCAGCTCCACCACGAGCGCCGAGCGGTCGGGCAGGGGTCGGAGTTCGCCAGCGGTACCGGCAGCGAGGGCGGCCGGTCGACGCCGGTGGACTACGTGGCGTTGGCCGAAAAGACCGGGCAGGCAGACGATGAGCGGGTGCAGGCACTGGCCGGCCGCGCCCTGGTACACCGCATGGTCGGCGACCAGATGGTCGACCACGTGTACCGCAGCGTGATGGACGGCAGCCTGCCACCGACCGCCGGGACCCTGATCCGGCTGTTCCATGCCGAGACCGTGACCACCGACGTCGACACCGCGCTGCAGATCGCGGCGACGGCCGGGGTGGTCGGCGAACCCGGTGACGGGCTGGAGACCGGGCTGCGCTACCTGTCCCGGCAGACCGTCTGCCTGGGCGGGGGCAGCACCGAGATGGCGCGCAACGTCATCGCCGAACGGGTGCTGAACTTCCCCCGCGAGTACGCCGCCGACCGCGGGGTGCCGTTCAACCAGGTCCGCCACTCGACCCGCTGACGCGAACCACCCGCGAGCGTGCGTAGTTGCACAGTTTTTCCGCCTGTAGGTGTGCAACTGCGCACGCTCGCGGCTGAAATTCGGGTCAGGCCGGGACGGGCTTGGCGATCTTGAACAGGTCCATCATGTTGCCGCCCATGACCTGTGCCTGCTCGTCCTGGGACAGCTCGGCGAGATCGTCGACGAACGTGATCGGGTCCTTGAGCCCTTCGGGGTGCGGCCAGTCCGATCCGAACACCACCCGGTCGATGCCGACCATCCGGGCGATGTCGACGAAGTTGTCCTCCCAGAACGGGCTGATGTACACGCAGCGCTTGAACGCCTCGATCGGGTCTTCCAGGAAACCGTTGGGCATCTTGGCGTAGGTGCCCTTGAGCTGCTTGAACAGGTAGGGCACCCAGTCGGCGCCGTTCTCGATGGACAGCACCCGCAGTTCGGGGTTGCGGGACAGCGCACCGTGGCAGACCAGGGCCGCCATCGCGTCCTCGATCGGGCGCTTACCCATCGCCACCATCCGGAACGCGGTGGGTTTGAACGGCAGGAACTCGTCGCCGGGTTCCCAGACGTTGAGGAACTCCGAATACCCGCTGTCCGAGGCATGCATGGACACCGGAATGCCGGCCTTGATACAGGCCTGCCAGAACGGGTCGAACTCCTCCAGACCGAACGAGCGGGTGCCGCGGTACCCGGGCACCGGTGCCGGACGCACCAGCACGGTCTTGGCGCCGCGCTCCAGACACCATTCCAGCTCCTCGAGGGCACGGTCGACGATGGGCAGCGTGACCACCGGGGTCGCAAAGATGCGGTCTTGGTAGTTGAACGACCAGGTTTCATACATCCACTGGTTGAGCGCGTGGATGACGTCGTGGATCATCTCCGGGTCGTCCTTCATCCGCTCCTCGACCAGGCTGGCCAGGGTCGGGAACATCAGCGCGTAGTCGACGCCGAGTTCGTCCATCATCTCCAGCCGCGGTCCGGGCTCGCGGAACGCCGGGATGGATTTCATCGGCTCGCCCAGCACTTCGCGGTAGCTCTTGCCGCCGCTGCCGTGCCGGAAGTACTCCTCCTGGGCACCCGGACGCGCCACCACGTCGAAGGTGGGGTTGGGGATGTAGTCGCTGATGTGTCCCCGCACGACGATCTTGGTCCGGCCACGGACCTCGACGTAGTCGATGACGCGCTTGCGGTTGTCGGGCAGGAACTTCGTCAGCGCCTCCCGGGTTTCGTACATGTGGTTGTCGGCGTCGAACACCGGGTAGGGGAGCTCGCGAGACGGCATGACAGCCTCCTGGGCACGGGTCTGAGGGCGGGCTAACGCATTGTGGTAATGACGTTACCACCTGGCTGATCCAGGTGAAACGGTGTTATCGGGGTGGCGCGCCGCGCCCGTCGGTGGGGTAGTCGACCACGGCGAAGTTCATGGTGGCGGTGGCGGCGAGCTCGTTGTCGGAGCTGCGGAAGATGTCGACCTGTGCGATCACCGCACGGCGGCCGGCGCGCAGGATCCTCGGGACCGCTCGGGCGGCGCCGTCACGGATCGGGCGCAGGTAGCGCACCGACAGGTCGGCCGTGGTCAGGCCGTGGCCCGGCGGGATGAACTTGAGGCCGAACGCGCCGCCGGCGACGTCGGCCAGCGTGGCGATCAGCCCGCCCTGTAGTGCCCCGGAAGTGTTGACCACCAAGGGGCTTACCGGGATCTCGGTGATTGATTCCGCCTCGTCGCCGGCGCCGCTTGGGCCCCCGACGGCGGCCCCCCGCAGCCCGATCTCGTCGAACACATCACCCAGTGACGTGAGCGCCTCCGATCGGCCGGCCCCCACGGACAGGGCGCCCACGCAGAAGTCGTGCAGCTGCGCCGAGTCGACGGGTGTGCCGTTCAGCTCGGCGCCCAGCCAATGCAGCCGCAGCGCCCCGAGCACGGTCTGCATCACGATCGCCGCGGCCGAGCCCACGTCGAGGGCGGGCCGGAACACGCCCTCGTTGACGCCGCGCTGCACCAGGTCGCAGAACAGCTGATGCAGCGGGAACAGCACCCGGGCGTAGTCGCGCGGCCGGGTCTCGGCCAGATGCTGGTTGTACAGGCTCAGCGCCCGGTTCAGGCTGTCCTGGGTACTGGACTCGGGTTGTGCGCTGATCCGGTCGAGCACCAGCTTGAGCGCGGCGACGCTGTCCAGCCCGGTGGTTTCGGCGCGCCAGGTGAGCGCCGACTGTGCCATCGTCTTGTCGAACAGGGCCAGCAGCAGATCGTCCTTGCTGGAAAAATGCTGGTAGAAGGCTCGCAACGAGGTCTTGGAGCGAGCGACGACCTCTTGCACGGTGAAATCGGTGCGTCCGGTTTCGCCCAGGATGGTGATCGCCGTCTTGATGAAGCGGGCATCGCGGGTGACGGGTTCGACCTCACCGTCCGTGTTGTCGGTGTCGACCTTGGGCATCCCCGTCATGAGAATGAGGTTACCGCGCGGCGCGCCACTCAGATGGAGAAGTCCTCGCCGTGCCACACGCCGGCTTCCGGCAGCCGGATGACGCGGCCGGTCTGCGGAGTGTCGGCCAGGCCCTCCAGCCGGGTCACCCGGGTGAGCAGGGATTGCAGGCTCACCCCGACCAGGTCGGGCAGCTTGGAGTCGTCGGGGGCACCATTGGTGCCGGGCCGCTCGATGCTGACGATCTGTCCGGGCACCCCGACCACCACCGCGTGCGGCGGAACCGATTTGACCACAACGGAGTTCGCGCCGATCCGGCTGTCGTCGCCGATGTCGATGGGGCCCAGGACCTTGGCCCCGGCGCCGATCACCACCCGGTTGCCGATGCTCGGGTGGCGTTTCCCGGAGTCTTTGCCGGTGCCGCCGAGCGTCACCCCGTGGTACATGGTCACGTCGTCGCCGACCACCGCGGTTTCCCCGATCACGACGCCGGTCGCATGGTCGATGAACACGCCGCCGCCCAGGATCGCCCCGGGGTGGATGTCCACTCCGGTCAGAATGCGGGTGAGTTCAGCGAGGGTCCGCGCGGCCACCCGTGCACCGCCCTGCCACAACCAGTGGCTGATGCGGTGGCCCCAGATGGCATGCACGCCGGGATAGGCGAGGATCACTTCCAGGGTGCTGGGCCGGGCCGGGTCGCGGTCCTTGGCCGCCCGGATATCGCGCTGTATGGCCGCGAGCATCACTCGCATCTCTTACGGGGCCAGATCGGCGAACAGCACCGTGCTCAGGTACCGCTCCCCGAAGTCGGGCAGGACAACGACGACGAGCTTGCCGGCGTTCTCCGGCCGGCGTGCCACCTGCAGGGCGGCCACCACGGCGGCACCGGAGGAGATGCCTACCAGCAGTCCTTCCTCGGTGGCCAGCCGGCGGGCCAGGTTGAGGGCGTCGTCGTTGCCGACGGTGATGACCTCGTCCACCAGGTCCATGTCGAGCACCGCCGGCACGAAGCCGGCGCCGATGCCCTGGATGGGGTGGGGGCCCTTCTGGCCGCCGGACAGCACCGGCGACGCGGCGGGTTCCACCGCCACGACCTGCACGGACGGCTTGCGTTCCTTGAGCTCGGCGGCCAGCCCGGTGATCGTTCCCCCGGTGCCGACGCCGCTCACCACGATGTCGACTCGGCCGTCGGTGTCGCGCCAGACCTCGTCGGCGGTGGTTTTGCGGTGGATTGCCGGGTTCGCCGGATTCTCGAACTGCTGCGGGATGAAGTACCGATCATCGGTCTTGGCCAGTTCCTCGGCCTTGGCGATAGCGCCCGGCATGCCCTCGGCGCCCGGCGTGAGGATCAGCTCCGCACCGTAGGCGCGCAGCAGGGTGCGGCGCTCGACGCTCATCGTGTCGGGCATGGTCAGCGCACAGCGGTAGCCGCGCGCCGCGCACACCATCGCCAGTGCGATCCCGGTGTTCCCGCTGGTCGGTTCCAGGATGATGGTGTCCGGATTGATCAGGCCGGCCTGCTCGGCGGCGTCGATCATCGCCACGCCGATGCGATCCTTGACGCTGCCGGCCGGGTTGAAGAACTCCAGTTTGGCCGCCACGTCGGCGGCGACACCGTCGGTGACCCGGTTCAGCTGGACCAGCGGGGTTCCGCCGACCAGTTGCGTGACGTCTTTGGCGATCGTCATCTAGACCCTTTCAAATGTCGTCTCAGGCCCTCGGCGGCCGCCCAGCTGCTGTCCAAACTCTATGGGCACGTCGGTGCGCACGGCTAGCGCAACCGGCGTGAACCGTTCCGGTATTCCCTGCACGGCGACACCGGTCAGTACCCGCCCGTCTCGACCTCGGCTTCCCCGCCGCCCACCTGCAGATACGGCAGCACCGACCAGTCGGCGGGCTGGTATCGCGCGGGACGGTGCGGTGCCATACCGGAGAAGTTCGGGTTGAGCGTGATCAGATCGGTGTGCGCCGGGGTGCCGTCGGCGAACACAATCGTCTCGACGGTTGTGCGAGTGGGTGCCGTCCCGGTACCGGCTCATCGGCAAAAGCCGGGTGGCCGACCGCGCATGGGTATGCCCACGGGTGATCAGCTGCGCCCGGGGACGCTCGGCCGTTTCTGGCTGGGACGTGCGCAACACAGTCATGGGTTGTTGATCTCCGAAAGTCACGGTCCGCGTCTCTGACCGGGCGGACCCGGTGGCCGGAAAGGAGCGGGGATTTCTACAGCGAGGCGGCAGGAATCAACAACAGCAACAACAACAGCCCACAGCGAGGCAACGCGAATGTGCCGAGCGCAGTGATAGGGCCTGATACATGGCAACCACTATAGAACATCGGCACGTGACGCCAATTCGGTCGTCGCCGTTGTGAACCTGTGTGGGCTGCCTCGGCTTGTGCA
Organism: Mycobacterium sp. NGS50; assembly: GCF_059812545.1. Lineage (NCBI taxonomy): Bacteria > Bacillati > Actinomycetota > Actinomycetes > Mycobacteriales > Mycobacteriaceae > Mycobacterium > Mycobacterium sp. NGS50. The sequence continues at coordinate 127,772 of NZ_JCALCW010000005.1, read as the reverse complement.
GGCGCGGCGCGCCACCGCCGGCGTTCGACCCCCCAGCTACCGGTCAATGTCTCCGAGCTCGGCGCCGACTTCTTTGTGTTCTCCGGTCACAAGATTTTCGGCCCCGCCGGCATCGGCGTGCCCCACACGATGCAGGCGGCACTCGACGAGATGCCGCCGTGGCAGGGCGGGGCCAGCATGATCGCCGACGTCACTGTGCACAGCCGATCCTGCGTCGGCTCGGGCTGGAGGCGACGTGCGCCCGTCATCCGGGTTCTACGACACCTTCGAGGAGAGCGACGTTTTCCTCGACGCGCTGCGCAGCACCGCCGAGGGGTAGCCGCTCACTCATCCGGCGGAAGGGGGATGTCGTCCTTGGTGATGATGACCTCCAGGTGCTGACCACACGCCCGCGCCACGTCGTCGAGCGCTTTGACGCCGGGAACGTCGGTCCCTTCCTCCCACGCGTCCACCGTGGACTGGCTGACGCCCAGGGCGTGTGCGAGTTCGGCCTGGGTCACATCGGACTCGAGCCGGGTGTGGTAGACGAGATGAGCCAGTTCTTCGGCCCAGTTGTCGTGAATCGGTGGGGTGGCGGCATACGTCGTCATCGCTCGTCCCTCCGTTTTCTAACAGGTTGCCAGGACCTTCCCAGTCTACGCCGTTTTATCCAGTAGAGACTTGGATAAATTCACGCATGCGGGGCGTCAGCCGCCGCGGGCGGCGACCATGGCCGAGCGGTTGACCTTGGTGGCCGCGGTGCGGGGGATCTCGTTGACGAATTCGACGGTCTTGGGCACCTTGTAGGTGGCCAGCCGACTCTTGGCGTAGGCGATCACCTGCTGTTCGGTCAGCGCCGGATCCCCGCGTTGCACGACGGCGTGCACCCGCCGGCCCCACTGGGTGTCCGCCAACCCGATGACGACGACGTCGACGATGCCGTCGTGGTCGACCAGGGCCGTTTCCACCTCCGCCGGAAACACATTGGCGCCGCCGGTGATGATCATGTCGGCGCGCCGGTCGGCGAGGTAGAGGTAGCCGTCTTCATCCAGGTGGCCGATATCGCCGCCGGAGCGGAACCCGTCGTCGGTCGACGGAAGCGGGGCTGCTCCGCCGAGATAGCGGTAGCCCGCGCTCATCGGCGCCCGCAAATAGATGTCACCTAACTCGCCTGGGCCCAGCACATTACCGTTCGGATCCTGGATGCGGATCTCGGTCTCCCGGAACCCGCGCCCCACACTTCCGGGACGGGCGAGCCACTCGTCGCCGCGCAACGCGGTCAAGCCCAGGTTCTCGGTCATCCCGTAGGCCATCACCACCTGTTCGGGAGACAGCAGCTCGAACCAGGTGTGCAGCAACGTCGGCGGCATCACCGCGGCGCCCTGCAGAATCCACACCACGCTGGACAGATCGCGCGATGCGATATCGGGCAGGGCGGCGATACGCGCCAGCATGGTCGGGGTGGCGGTGAAGTTGGTGATCCGGTACCGCTCGATCGCGTCGACAACCACTGCGGCATCGAAGCGCTCCAGGACCACCAGCTGGTCGCCGCCGATCAGGTTGCTGAGTGTGGCAAACCCGTTGGTGTGGTACATCGGACCGGGCACCAGGATCGTCTGCGGCTGGACGGTCGGTGTCCAGGCCGCCAGGAACGGCGTGGACAGTTGCGGTGTCCACAGCCCCGGCGCCAGGTTCAGGATTACTTTCGGCAGACCGGTCGAGCCGCTGCTGCAGATTCCGTTGACGGTGGGGGAGACCGCTTCCGGCAGCTCGGCATCGGACTGAGCCGCCGCCGACGCGGCAAGTTCCGCACGGTGCTGATCGTCGAGTATCACCGCGGGATCGATCACCGCGAGCACCCGGGAACGTTCCCAGTCGGGCAGGTCCCAGCGCATCGGCACCGGGACGGCGCCGATCTTCCAACACCCCAACGCCGCCAACACAAGATGTTCGGAGTTGGGCACCGCCAGCGCCACAAGCGATCCTGCGCCGACCGCACCCTCAGCGGCCAGCGCGCGGCCCCACTGGTTGGCGCGAGCATTGAGGTCGGCGAAGGTCAGGGTGCCCGCGGTGCCATCGGGGGCGAGCGTCACCAGTCCGACCTCGGCACCGCGCTGTTCGGCCAGCTGGCACAGTCGGGTCCCGAACGGCACACCATCGGCCGTGGCTGGTTGCGCTGGGGTCATGCCGTCCTCGTAAACAGGGTCTCCAGCTGATCATCGCGCACCGCCCCGGTCAACCGCAGCGCGAGTCCCTCACCGCTTTCCGGCAGCCGGATCAGCGGCTGGGTGTGCCGGTCGAGCACGCTGATGTCGGATTCGTCGCAGAACCCCAGCGCCCCGAGCAGCTGATGAGACGTCCGCAAGACCTGGCGGGCCGTGTCGACCGCCTTGAGGCGTAGCACCAGCGCGTCGGCGCGACGCCGCGGTGCGGTCGTGGATTCCGTTCGGCAGACGGTGTATTTGGCGAGTTCGTCGAGTCCACGCACGGCCACCGCCGCATCGGCGACGGCGAACCGCACCGTCTGGAAGTCGGCCAGCGGCTTGCCGAACTGAATCCGGGCCCGCACATGGTCGCAGGTGATGTCCAGGCAGCGCCGCACCGCGCCCAGGACGCGCCACGACCCCAGCACCAGATGCGTGTCGACGTCGGCGGCGGGGACGGTGCCGACAGGCTCACCGAGGGTGGCGGGCACCAGAAACGGCCCCAGTTTGGCGGTGGTGCGCGACGCCGGCGTGGGCCGGTAGCGCCGAGCGTCGAGGTCGGCGGCCACCCACTCGCCGGGCAGATCGCCGTGATCGATGCGCGGCGCATCAGGGTGCACCAGCGCCAGCCGCGCCCCGTCGACGGACAGCAGCTCCTCGACCAGCGGGTAGGGCAGCGCGGTCGCGCCCGCCGCCTCACACAGCACCGCGGCGGCCAGCAGTTCGTCCGACCCCGAACCGGGTTCGGCCCGCACATCGAGATCGAACGCGCCCAATTCTTGTAGCGCCGCGCCGGCCCGGGTGCGCACGGTGTCGTCGGTTTCGGCGCGCAACGCCTCCTGCGGTCCGCCCAGCCGGGTCAGCCGGTCGGTGGCAACGGCGGCGAAGTCGGCGACGTCCTGCGGTAGAGCGGTGTTCATCGGTGTTCTCCCAACACGTCGCGAGCCACCAGCATGCGCTGCACCTCAATGGTTCCCGACGCCACCGTGGCGGCCTGGGCGTAGCGCCAGTGGTCGTCGATCGCGCCGTGCAGCGCCGCGTCGGGGCCGCTGTCCAGGGCCGCCGGGCCCAGCACGTCGAACAGCAATTCGGCGACCTGCTGATCGCAGGTCGTGGTGGCGATGCGGGCGGCGCTGGCGGCTGCCCCGGCCGACGGATCATCCGACAACGACACCGCCCGATAGGCCAGCAGCCGCGCCACCCGAAGATCGACCAGGGCGCGGACCCAGCGGGTGCGCAGGGACTCCGGTAGCCGCTCCCAGTCGTCGCCGAGTTCGGTGCGCATCCGGTCCAGCAGCGACTCGCATCGGGCGTACCGGGCGATGCCCACCCGCTCGAAGGCCAGCGCTTCGCGCATCACCCGCCAGCCGTCGCCGACCTCGCCGAGCACATCGTCGCGCGATACCGGCACCTCGTCGAGGAACATCTCGTTGAGGTGATGCGGGCCGAGCATCGACCTGATCGGACGGACGGTGAAACCCGGCCGGTCCATCGGGACCAGAAACAGCGTGAGCCGCTTCGGTTTTGGTGCCTCGGGGTCGGTGCAGGCCGCCAGCACACACCACGACGCCATCTGCGCGTACGAGGTCCAGATCTTTTGTCCGGTGATCCGCCAGCCGTCGCCGTCGGGCACCGCGCGGGTGCGCAACGACGCCAGGTCACTGCCGGCTTCCGGTTCGGAAAACCCTTGGCACCAGATCACCTCGCCGGCCGCGATCGCCGACAGATGGCGGGCCTGCTGCTGGGGTGTGCCGTAGTGCATCAACGCCGGGCCGACCCAGTTGACGCCCATGTATTGCGCACCGCGCGGCTCGTGATGCGCCCACATCTCCTCGCGCAGCACCGTCTGCTGCCAGACCGAACCGCCGCCGCCGCCGTGCTCGGTCGGCCAGGCCAGGGCCAGCAGACCTTCGGTGGCCAGCAGCTTGCAGAACGACTCGGTGGTTGCCAGATCACGCGGGTCGTCGGTGCAGGCGCCCAGGAAACCCGCCGGGATGTGAGTAAAGATGAGCTGCCGCAACCGCTCGCGCAGCGCGCCGGCATCGGCACCGAGATCGTAATCCATCACGCTCATCCCTTCGGCAGCCCGAGCACCCGCTCGGCGATGATGTTGCGCTGCACCTCTGACGTGCCGCCGTAGATGGTCGACGCCAATGCGTCCTGGCGCTCGAACAGCAGATCCGCGTCGGTGATCGAACCGGTGCCCGCTGCGGCGGCACTCAACTCCCAGACCCGTTGCAGTGTGGTGGATCCGAGGAGCTTGAGAATGTCGGCCTGCGGGCTGGGCCGACCCGCCAGTTCGTCGCGCAACACCCGGTATCCGGTGGCCCGCAGCGCTTCGGCGTCGGCCAGCAGAGTGCCGAGCTCGGCATAGACATCCTCGTTCACCGAGCCCTTGATCGAGTCGAGGCCGCGCTGGATCTCGACCCAGTTCATGATCCAGATCATCTGACGCTCATGCTGTAGTGAGGCCAGCGCGACCTGCCAGCCGCCGTTGAGCGGACCCAGCAGATTGGCGACCGGGATCTCGACATCCTCGAGGAAGACCTCGCAGAACGTCTCGTCGGACATCGAGGCCATCCGGATGGGTTCGACCGACACCCCGGGCGATTCCAGATCCAGCACCAGACACGAGATGCCGCGGTGTTTGGGAGCGTCGGGGTCGGTGCGTACGTACAGCGTGCACCATCGCGACAGGTGGGCCTGCGTGGTCCAGATCTTGTGACCGTTGACCCGGAACACCGTGCCGTCGGTCTCCGCGCGGGTGCGCAGCCCGGCGAAATCCGATCCGGCTTCGGGCTCGGACATGCCCAGCGCCCACCATTCGTCGCCCCGCAGCAGCGGAACCAGCAATCGCTCGATCTGCTCGGGGGTCCCGAACTGACGGATGCCGGGTGCGGCAACGTTGGGACCGGCGATGTTCGGCAGTTTGGGTGCCGATCGCAGGGCGCCCTGTAGCCGGATCTCCATCGCCGCCCGGATGTCCAGTGATCGCCCGCCATGTTCAGCGGGCCAGGTCGGTTGCAGCCAACCGGCTTCGAAGCTGGCGCGCTGATAGTCGCGCCGCAGCCCCAGATCCCAGCGGTAGTCGCGGTAGCGCTGGTAATAGTCGGCGGGCAGGAAGTCGGTCAACCAGGCGGCGAACTCCGCCACCAGCTCGCCGCTCATGCCGCACCGCCGGCGAATCGGGCCCCGACGGCGTGGTACAGCGCGCGGCTGTCGCCCAGGGTGGTCGCGGCCTGCCAGGCATGCCGCAGATACAGATGGATGTCGTGTTCCCAGGTCTGGCCGAGTGCGCCGTGCACTTGGACGGCGGTACGGGCGCATCCGAGAGCGGCGTCGCCGGCCGACGCCTTGGCCAATGCGGCGGCGTGCCAGGCTTCCCCGGGCGTGGTGGCGGCGTCGTCGAGGCGGGCCGCCGCCGCATAGGTGAGGCTGCGCGCCCGCTCCAGCGCGACATAGTTGTCGGCCAGTGCGTGCTTGATCCCTTGAAATGCACCGATCGGTTTGCCGAATTGGTGGCGGGTGCGGGCGTATGCCACCGACATGTCAAGTGCGGTACCGGCTACGCCCACCAGATCAGCCGCGACGGCGACCAGCGGTGCGGCCAAGGCGGATTCGACATTCACCGCAGCGGTCACGATGGGTTGCGCGTCGACGTCGACGTCGGCCACCGGTTGGGCCGGGTCAATGCATTCGGGCGGCACCGTCACGGTGACGCCATCGCCGACCCCGGCAACGGCCACCACGATGTGATCGCCATCGTGGGCCAGGGTGACCAGCAGTTCGGCACGCGGCAGTCCGGGCACCGCCACGGCGCGTCCGCGCAGTCGTCCCGCGTCCAGCGTCATCGGCACGCCCGGTAGCCGGTCGCCGGGGCGGTGGACGGCCAGGGCGGCCACCGCACCGTCGGCGAGGTCGCTGCGCACCGCGTCGGCGGCGGCACCGGCGGCGCGCAGCGCACCGGCGGCCAGTCCGACACTGCTCAGCAGCGGAATCGGGGCGAGGGCGGCCCCGCACCCCTCGAGCACGACCGCCAACTCCACCGCGCCGAAACCCTCGCCGGTGGCGTCCACCGGCGCCGCCAGCTCGGTCCAGCCCAATGCGCCGACGGCCTTCCACGGCGACCGCCAGCGATCGGGGTCGGTCATCGCCTGACGGGCCACCTCGGGCGGGAACCGAGCGCGCATCACGTCGCGGACGTTGTCCCGCAACGCCAGCTGGTCGCTGTTCAGGCCGATATCCATGAGACGTCTAACATAGCAAAGATAGCAAAATAGAAGTACGGGATGGGCCGGTCCCGACGGCGGCGCGGGGCCGCCACGTAGGCTGAGCTGCCATGGCCGAGTGGTTCCTTTTTCTGCCGCAGGTGCGGCTACCGATCGCCGACATCGTGGCGAGGGCGCGTAGCGCCGAGGCCGGCGGATTCGACGGGATCGCCTTCATCGACCACCTGGAAGCACCCGGCCAGCCGGCCGAAAGTATCTGGGAAGCAATGGAGATCGCCACCTGGGTGGCCGCGCGGACCGACACCCTGCGGGTCGGCCACCTGGTGCTGTGCGACGCGTTCCGGCATCCGGCGGTGCTGGCGAAACAGGCCGTGACGCTGTCGACGGCGTCGAGTGGGCGATTCGAGCTCGGCTTGGGTGCGGGCTCGTGGCCGTCCGAGTTCGCCAGATTCGACGTCGGACCGCAGGACGCGGTGGCCCGGGTGGACAGACTCGAACGCAACCTGGCGCTGATCACCGGCTACTGGGGTGATGCGGCGCAGGCTCCGCCGCCCGCACATCCGATACCCCTGGTGCTGGGTGGCACCGGGCCGCGGATGATGGGCCTGGTCCGGCGCCACGCCGCGTGGTGGAATCTGCCGTGCAACCACCTCGACAAACTGCCCCGACTTGCGCCGGCGGCTGCGCCCGCCCGGATATCGGTGCAGCAGATGGTGGGGTTCGTCGGCGTCGACGGCGACCGGGAAGCGGTGCGCGAGATCAGCGCACGCCGATTCGGTCATCTGGGCTCGGGACTGGTCTGCGGTGACGCCGGCGAGCTGATCGAGTACTTCTCCGGATTGGCCGACCAGGGCGTCGAACGGTTCTACGTGTGGTTCTCCGACTTCGCCCGCCCCGACACCCTGGCCGAGTTCGGGGCCTCGGTGATCAAGGCTTTTCCCGGCGCCGGCGGGCTTCGGTCGGCACCATAGGAGGCCGGGCGAACGGGCCGCGCCGCATGGCGTTGAGCCGGATCTCCGGAAGATCGACCGACGAGTCGACGGTGTCCAGCCAGGCTACGGCTTCGGCGACGTCGGACACGTCGATCGCATACATCTCGAACGGGACATCCTGCAGCATCTCGGTTTCCACCGGGCCGGGGGTCACGATGTGCACACTGATCCCGTCCCGGTCGACCTCCAGAGCCAGCGCGCGGGCAAAGGCGTTCATTCCGGCTTTGGTCGCAGAGTAGGCGGTGCGGGCCGGCATCGGTTCGTGCGCGGCCGACGATGAGATGAACACCAGCCGCGAGCCGGGCCGCATCTTCGGCAGCACGGCCGAGGTCACCACGAAGCAGGAGTCCAGGTTCGCCGACATGATGGTTCGCCACTGGTCGAAAGTCTGCTTGCGGGCATAGGTTCCGCCCAGCACGCCGGCGGCGTGCACCACCAGATCGATGCTCTCCAACCCGCTGATGGCCTCGGCGAATTCCGGTGACGACGCATCGGCCACGATGTGACGGGCCCCGATCTGGTCGGCGGCCGCACGCAGCGGAGCCTCGCGGCGGGCCACCAGCACCACGTCGTAGCCGAGGTCGCCGAGCTTGACGCCGCAGGTCCGGCCGATTCCGCCGCTGCCTCCGGTGATCAGTGCCGTTCTCACAGATGCCGGCTATCCCTCGGTCGCGACAGGGCATGTGGGGACAATGCATAGATCCGCGGGTCCGCGCGATCGGACAACACGTAGGTCTGGGTGTCGGCGACGTGCCGCGCCGCGATACGCCGCGCCCGCTCCACGTCGCCCGCCTCGATCAGCTCGGTCAGCTTCACATGGGTATTGAGCACCGCGCGGCGCTTGGCCAGCGACGGGTAGGTGCCGCGGGCCGTACTCTCGTCGGCCCACCTCTGTTCGTGGCTGCTCCACAGTGTCTCCAGGGCACCGACCACCGCGATGATCGTCTGATTACCGCAGCCGCGGACCACCAGATCGTGGAACTGGCGGCCGATCTCGGTGCACCGCGCACCGTCGTCGAGGTGGTCGGCCATCGCGTTGTTGTTCGCCTTGAGCTCGGGGACGACGGTGTCGGCGCGGTCGGGCCGCTGTGCGGCCAGTGCCGCGCAGGCCGGTTCGATTTCCAGTAGCGCCGCGCCCAGATCGGCCAGGCCCACGTGCTTGCTCTGCAGCAGCAGACCGAGCATGTAGCCGGCGCTGGTCTTGGCCGGTGCGTGAACCACCGCGCCACCGCGGTTGCCGCGCCGCACCGACACCAGCCCCTCGGTCTCCAGGATGCGCAACGCCTCCCGCAACGAAACCAGGCTCACGTTGAACTGCTCGACCAACACCTCTTGGCGCGGCAACAGATCACCGTCGGCGAGTTCCCCGTCGATGATCTGGCGGCGCAACTCGTCCGCGACGATCTCGGCAATTCGCGGCGCCGACAACCGGCGTCGGGCTTCGGGGCCAACTCCCAGCGCGGTCACTTAGCTATCTTAGCAGTAATGCCATAATTGACGGATGCACGCGAACGGCGGGCCGACACCGCTGGACGGCCTCAGGGTCGTCGAGATCAGTGACCGGATCGCGGGAAGTTACTGCACCAAGCTGTTGGTCGATGCCGGCGCACAGGTCCGCAAAATCGAGCCACCGCAAGGGGATCCGTTACGCGGGTACACGGCCAGCCGCTCGCCGCTGCCAGACGGTGTCGATGCACCGCTGTTCGCCTACCTCAACGCCGGCAAGCGCAGCGTCACGGCTTCGGCCGGCGTGGACCGGGTGCGAGCCGAACTCGCCGGCGCCGATGTCGTCGTACTGACCGCCACCCGGGCGCAGGCGGCCGCACTGGGCATCGACCCGCAGCAGGTGCTGGATGCCGCACCGCAGACCGTCGTCGTCACGATCTCCGACTTCGGGTGGACCGGCCCGTACGCCGAGCGGGCCGCGAGCGAGTTCACCTTGCAGGCATGGTCGGGTTTGACCGGATTCCGCGGCGACCCGGCCGGGCCGCCGATCTCCATCGGCGGCGACCTGGGGGAGTACATGGGCGGGGTGTACGCCGCGTTCGGTGCGCTGGCGGTGCGGCGCCGGGTGGAGCGCGGCGGCCCCGGTGAGCATCTGGACCTGTCCATGCTGGAAGCGATTACGGCAATGCAGAGCAGCGAATGGCTGCACAGCCAGTTGCTGCGGGTGCCGCCGGTCACCCGCACCGTGGAGGTGCCGTCGATCGAGCCGGCCGGTGACGGCTACGTGGGGATCACCATGGTCACCGGTCAGCAGTGGCTGGACTTCGCGGCGATGGTCGACTGCGACGAGCTGACCGAGGATCCGCAGTTGAAGTTCCAGATCGGACGCTGGGCGCATCGCGACCGGATCCGGCAGCTGATCGGCGGCTGGATGGCGGAACGGACCGTGGACGAGATCGTGGAACTGGGTGCCCTGTTCCGGCTGCCGATCGCGGCGCTGGGTACCGGGGCAACGGTTCGCGAGACCGCATATGCGACACAGCGCGGCGTGTTCACGCCCAACCCCGCCGGCTTCGATCAACCCCGCCCGCCCTGGCTGATGTCGCGGTGTCGGCCCGCGCCGGTGCGTCCGGCGCCCGCGCTCGGCGAGGCGGATCGCGAACCACCGTGGCCGCCAACCGCGGTCGAGGTTTCGGCGACATCGGGGTTGCCGTTGGCCGGCATCCGTGTCATCGACCTGACCGCGTTCTGGGCCGGCCCCGCCGCCACCCATCTGTTCGGCGCCTTCGGGGCCGACGTGATCAAGGTGGAATCGATCCAGCGTCCCGACGGCATCCGCTACTCCGGAGGAATGCGCACCGACGTCGACGACTGGTGGGAGTACGGCTGGGTCTTCCACGCCATGAACACCAACAAGCGTTCGGTCACATTGGATCTCGGATCAGATGACGGGCGCGAACTGCTGCTGGGGCTGGTCGCCGACGCCGATGTGCTGATCGAGAACTTCTCGCCGCGGGTGATGGACCACTTCGGGCTCGACGCGGACGCTCTGCTGGCGGTCAATCCGAGGCTGGTCATCGCGCGGATGCCGGCCTTCGGGCTCGACGGTCCGTGGCGCGATCGGGTCGGGTTCGCCCCCACCATGGAACAGATCGCCGGACTTGCCTGGGTCACCGGGCTACCCGACGGGCCGCCCGTCGCCCCGCGCGGCGCCTGCGACCCGCTGGCCGGAGTCCATGCCGCGTTCGCGGTGGCCGCGGCGCTGCGGTTCGCCGAGCGCACCGGGGCCGGACAACTCGTCGAGTTGCCGATGGTGGAAACGGTGTTGAACGCCACCGCGATCCAGCCCATCGAGTCACAGGTTTTCGGGGTGACGCTGACCCGGCGCGGCAATCGCGGTCACGGCGTCGCGCTGCAGAACCTGTTCCGGTGCGCCGGTGACGACGACTGGATCGCCGTCACCGCGTGCACCATCGACCAGCAACGGGCTCTGGCAGCCCTGATCGGAGCGGCCAGCCAGGACGCCCTGGCCGGCTGGTGCGCCGAGCGGTCGCTCGATACGGCGGTGCAGCAGCTCGCGGCGGCCGGTGTGCCGGCCGCGCCGGTGGTGTCACCGTCTTTGGTCACCGACAACCCGCACCTGCGCGACCGCGGATTCTTCGAGGAATTGCGGCATCCGCGAACCGGGCCCGGACTGTATCCGCGGCCCCCGTTCGCGCCGCTGCGGGGGCGGGACCGCTGGTTGGCGAGCCCGCCGCCGACCCTCGGTCAACACAACCGCGAGGTGCTCATGCACCTGTGCGGGTGCACCGATGCCGAGCTCGACCGGCTCGGTGCGGCCGGGGTGATCGGGACCCGCCCCAAGGGGACGTGACGCTAGCGGGCCCGCAACGTGATCGGCAGCGCGTCGTAGATCGACATGTTGGTGGCCAGGCTCGGGTAGGCCGCGGTTACCGGGCCCAGGCGGATGTCGTCGCAGCGCAGCAGCAACTCGTCGAGCGCGGCGCGGATCTCGGCACGCGCCAACATGGCACCCAGGCAGTGGTGCGGCCCGCCGCCGCCGAACGCGACGTGCGGGTTGGGGTCGCGCCCGATGTCGAACGTGAACGGGTCGTCGAACACCTCTTCATCGCGATTGGCTGAGCGCAGCATCGAGACGACGCGATCACCCCGCGGAATGTGCTGACCGTCGAGCTCGATGTCGACCTTGGTGGTGCGGGTCCAATACGCCACCGGGGTGGCCCAACGCAGCACCTCCTCGACCGCGCTCGACCGCACCGACTCGTCGTCGCGGTACCGCCGCATCTGCTCGGGATTGGCCACGAACGCCTGAAGCCCTGCCGCCAAGGCATTCTTCGTGGTGTCACTTCCGGCGAAGGCGAGCACGAAGAAGAAGATCTCCAATTCACCGTCGGGCAGGGCGAATTCCTCCCCGTCGTCGCCGGTCATCACCGACGACGCCAGGGTGCTCCAGATATCGTCGGCGGGCTCGCGGCGCTTCTGCGCGGTGAGCTCCATGGCGTAGCCGAAGATCGTCGCGTACAGCTCGAGTTCTTCCTGCTCGCTCAAACGCGCCGCCGGCGAGCGGGCCGTCAGGATCTGGTCGAACGCGGTGAAGATCCGCGGTCGGTCCTGCTCCGGCATGCCGATGATGTCGCCGATCACCGTCATCGGCAGCGCGTCGGCCACGTCGTCGATCCAGTCCCCGCCGCCAGCGGAGAGCAGGCCGTCGACCATGCGGGCCGCGCGCACCCGAATACCGTCCTCCAGTTTGGCGATCGCTCGCGGCGTGAAGGCGCCGGAGATGATCCGCCGGCGTTTGTTCAGCTCCGGCGGATCCATGTTGATGATCGTCGGATACGACGAGAACGTGTCGATGGGTTGGATCAGTGGGCCGTCCTTGGCCGTGAATGAGTCCGCATCGCGGTGGATGCGTAGCGCGTGCCGGTGCTTGGTGGTCATCCAGAAACCACGCTGAGCGCCCAACTTGGCGACTCCCGGTGTGCGCTCGTGCCAGAACAGCGGCTGATCACGGCGCAGGTCGGTGAAAATCCGGTCGGGAAAGCCGTTGTGCCACAGCGCGGAATCGGACAGATCGACATCGGTCGTCGTCATAACCAAGCCTCGTTTCGTGCCGGGCGACATGCCAAGGCCACTATTTTAGTTATTTAAGCATGATAGCGAGACGTCCGCACCCTGCGGTGATGCGAGCGGGCGTTGACAGCTAGGCCGGCAGATGTGATAGTTGGCGGACCTCAGGCGAAAACGGCATTTTCGGGGAGAGGGCACTGTGCCGAACACACCGGCGTCGAACAAGCCAGCGACGTGGCTGCCGTTTGCCATCGCGGAAGCGGCCGCCGACCAACCTTGCGACGGCGTCGACATATCCCAGGGGTGGGCGCACCTCTTCGATCGATGGCGGGCGGCCATCGAGCTCGTGTCCGGTAGTCCGCAGGCGCGCAACCCGATCGACACGGCATCGGGAATGCGTCATCTGCTGGTTCTGGCGGCCATCGGTATCGACGAAGCGCTGCGATTCGATCCGGATCCGGTTCTCGCCGTCTCACGGACATCGACCGACGACATCCTGACCTGGGGGATGGAATGTCCCGATGCGCTCTACACCCGTGCGACGCTGCGGGGTGGCGCGCGTTATCGGCTGTTCGGCAACCGCGGGACGGCCCGCTATGTCGGTCTGCAGACCATGAACGGCATCGCGGCCACCGCAAACCTCCTGGTCGATGAGCTCGACGTCGACGTCGACGGCAACTTCGAGGTGCTTCTCGGCGGGGATGAGCGCCCGGGCAACTGGATGCCGACCGACGGCGAACATCCCACGCTGGTGGTGCGCCACTTCTTCTACGACTGGGATTCCGAGGTGGCTTCGGCGCTGCGGATCGAACGGATCGGGGATGACGGCGAGCACCGGCACCCGGCGCCCGACCCGGGGGCGGCGCTGTCCCAGCAGCTCGTCGCAGTGGGAGAGTTCATTCACGACAATCTGAAGTTCTTCCATGACCTGGGTGGTGCACCGCCGGTCAACGGCTTTCTCGCCCCGGTCGACCTCTCCGCGATGGGGGCGGCGGCCGAGAACCGCCCGGTGATCGGGCGGTGGGACCTGCAGCCGGACGAGGCGCTGATTCTGGAGGTGGAACCACCCAACGGCGTGTACTGGAGCTACTCACTGGGCAATGCCTGGTGGGAGACCATTCATTACGGTCGGCACCAGTCGAGTCTCAACGCGCACCAAGCCGTGGTCGATGCCGACGGGGTCCTGCGCGTCGTCGTCTGCGGACGCGATCCCGGGGTGGCGAACTGGCTGGACACCGCCGGGCACAGCAACGGGGCGATGATCCTGCGCTGCGTGCGCACCGATACCGCGCCCACGCCTACCGCGCGGGTGGTCTCCTTCGACGACATCGCCGCCGCGCTACCGGCGGACACCACAACGGTCACACCGCAGCAGCGGGCCGGCATCCTTGCCGGCCGTCGGCGTGCGGTACTCGAAAGGTTCGCCCGGTGAGTTTCTCGGCTGACGAACTGGAGGCAGGTGCGCGCCAGGCCACCGGCCTCGACGACTTCGGCTCGCACTACTACCGGGAGGGCCTGGAACGCACCGTCGACGCGCTGAACACCGAGGCCGATCTCAACGAGATCGGGACGGTGATCCAGCATGCGACGCTCAGCAACGCCCTGATTCAACGGTTGAAGATCGAAGAGGCCTACCGGCAGCATCCCGAGATCGATGCGGGAACCATCGCCGGACCGGTCTTCATCATCGGCCTGCCGCGCACCGGGACCACAGCGCTGAGCCAGCTGGTGGGGGCGGACCCGCAGTTCCGCTCGCTGCGGATGTGGGAGTCGCAGGCTCCCACGCCGCCCCCGGAGGCGGCGACCCAGCACGAGGATCCGCGCATCGCCCAGGCCGAGGCGGGTCTGAACATGCTCAACGACATGTTCCCGCTGATGAAGACGCTCTACAACTCCGAGGCGATCGCCGCCACCGAATGCCAAGACATCATGGGAATGAGCTTTCGCACCGTGCATTTTGACGGTGTGGTGCGTGTTCCCGGCTACCTGCGCTGGGTGATGGACTGCGACATGCGCGAGACCTACACCTATCACCGCCGGGTGCTGAAGCTGCTGCAGTGGCACTGCCCGCCGAACCTGTGGCACCTCAAGACACCGGTGCACATGTTCTGGCTCGACGCGGTGATCGCCGCCTACCCGGATGCCAAATTCCTGTGGAGCCACCGTGATCCGGCACAGGTCATGGCGTCGGTATGCAGCCTGATCCGATACGTCCGCAGCTGGAGCAGCGACCGCGACGATGCCCGGGAGCTCGGCGAGGAGCAGCTGACTTGCTGGGCTGAGGGTGTTCGTCGGGCGATGGACTTTCGGGCCACGGCCGGTGACAGCCGCTTCGCGGACGTCTCATTCGCTGATCTGCAAACGGATCCGGTCAACACCCTGCAGAACGCCTACCAGAAACTGGGATTGGCCTTCACCCAAGACACCCGTCGCTCCGTGCAGCGGTGGGCCGCCGGGCATCAGCCCGGATCGCGTGGCGAACACCACCCTGACCTGTCCGACTACGGACTGACAGCACAACGCGTCCACGAACATTTCGCCGACTATCTGGGCAGCTACGATGCCACGGCGTGACACCGCGGTCGCCGATAAGGCAGCGGGGTTAGACCCCGACGAGCGCGCCGCGCTGTTGGCCGCGGCGGCGGCAGTGGTGCACGAACACGGCGCCGGAGGATTGACGGTGGCCGAGGTCCTCACCCGGGCAAAGTTGGGCACCCGCGCGTTCTACCGGCATTTCGATTCGAAAGACCAGCTGCTCCAATCGGTGTTCTTGGAGCTGGCGCGCGCCGAGATGCGGCGGTTGCGCCGGAAGATGGCGAAGGCGGCGAACCCGGTCGAAGCCGTGGCGCTGTGGGTCGATGGCCGCCTGGAATTGGCTTTTGGTGATGCCGTTCGATCGGATCTGCGCACCTCGTCGTTAGAAGCACGCTCACAGATGTTCGCCGCTCCCGACGTCGTCGGCCCGGCATATCGGGAGACGCTCGGGCCGTTGATCGACCAACTCGAACTGGGCAAGCGCCAAGGCATCTTCGTCGACATCGACCCGGTGACCGACGCCGAGTTGCTGCACGGCGCGGTATGGGCGTGCGTCGAGCGCCAGTGGGCGACCGGGAACAGTGACCGCACCCGGACCCGGGACGCAGCGCTCCGGTTTTGTCTAGGTGGTCTGGGGGCTCCGGCCCAGCTGGTCGCCACCGCTGTCGGCCAGGGCCGGCGCTGAGCATCGTCAACTGAAGGGGACGCCATGGATCTGGGCTATGTCGGCGCGAAAGCCGTTGTGACGGGCGGCAGCAAGGGGATGGGCTTGGCCGTGGCCCAGACACTGGCCGCCGAAGGGGCCAGCGTCGCGGTGATGGCCAGGGGTCAAGCGGCGCTGGATAGCACGGTGGCATCGCTGAAAGCTGCCGGAGCACCCGACGCCATCGGCATCAGCGTCGACATGTCCGATGCGGACTCCATCGCCGCCGGATTCGCGCAGGTGGCGCAACGATGGGGCGAACTGAACAGCCTGGTCCACACCATCGGGCCCGGGGACGGGTTCTTCGAGACGATGGACGATGCGGATTGGGACACCGCTTTCGCGCTGGGCACCATGTCCGGGGTGCGGGCGATCCGAGCATCGCTGCCGATGCTGCGCGCCGCCGAATGGGCCCGCATCGTGACGTTTGCCGCACATTCAATCCAGCGCCAGAGCCCACGCATCGTCGCCTACACGGCATCGAAGGCAGCCCTGAGCAGCGTCACCAAGAACCTCTCGAAAAGCCTGGCCACCGACGGCATCCTGGTGAACTGCATCTGCCCCGGGACCATCGTGACCGCTAGCTTCACCGAAGCGCTCAAGGGCGTACTGGCCGCCGACGGACTCGACGCGGAGAATCCGAACGACGTAATGAAATGGATCGCCACCAATTTCCATCAGCCCTGCGACCTGGGTCGGGCGGGGCTCCCCGAGGAAGTCGCCTCGATCACGGCGTATCTGGCGTCCCGGCGCAACGGGTACGTCACCGGTGCGACGGTCAACGTCGACGGCGGCTCGGACTTCGTCTGATTGACTGTTAATTCTTAAAATAGTAAAAATAGAAGGCAAGAACGGAGAAGTCGTGACACAGACGGTTTCTGAGTCAGACCCCTCGGAGCGGGAATTCGGCCCGAGCGGCATCGGCCTGTCCCCGTACCGGTTCCCGACCGGATGGTTCATCGTCGGTTTTGCGTCGGACCTCAGTGCCGGCAGCGTCAAGCGCGTGCACTACTTCGGTGAGGAACTGGTGCTGTTCCGCACCGCCACCGGAGCCGTCCACGCACTGGACGCCTATTGCCAGCATCTGGGCGCCAACATGGGTGTCGGCGGCACCGTGGACGGCGAGAACATCGTGTGCCCGTGGCACGGTTGGCACTGGCGCGGTGACGGCACCAACGCGCTGATCCCATACAGCAAGATCGGCTGCAAACCCAACGTTCACATCCGCACCTACCCCTGCCTCCAGTGGTACGGCTTCATCCTGGTGTGGCATGAACGCCACGGCCGAGCGCCGTACTGGCAGCCGCCGGTCCTGCCGGAACTGGAGTCCGACGACTACTACCCGCTGCACCCGCACACCCGGATGGTCAACCGGGTCAAGGTGCATGCGCAGATGATCATCGAAAACGCCGCTGACCCCTATCACGTGCAGTACGTGCACAAGGCGGCCAATCCGGCCAACACCGCGTCCTTCGAAGTGGCCGGCTATCACCTGCACGCCACCGTGAGGGCCAACTTCGGTGGCGGACGCGCACAGACCTGGCTGACGCCCAACGGCGAGGTCGACGCCGAGATCATCTACGACAACTACTCGCTGGGGTTGGGGCTGGTGCGCTTCCCCAGCGATCTGGTGAACACCCTGCAGGTCACCGGGCAGACGCCGGTGGACGAGGATTACACCGATTACTTCTATACCCAGGCGTCGATCCGGGAACCCGGCGATGACGGTGACGCCCCGACCGGGCGGGCCGCCCGATTCCTGGCGTTGCAGCAGGAGGTCATCAAGCAGGACTTCTTCACTTGGGAGAACATGAAGTACCTGGAGAAGCCGAACCTGGCGCCGGAGGAGGCCCGCGACTACGCCGCATTGCGGCGGTGGGCGCACCGCTTCTATCCGGGCGAGCAGCCCGCATCCGACGACTTCGGCTACACCCCCGACGGTCAGCCGGATCCGGCGGCCGCGGGCGCCTGATGCTCGCCGGCCCCGCTGAGTTCGGAGTCGAGGATTTCACCGTGCCGGCGGTACTCGACCGCCGCGCCGCGCAATACGGCGACCGGGTGATGATGTCGGTCGCCGGTGAGCAGGTGTCCTTCGAACAAATGCGGCAGCGCTCCTGTGCGGCGGCCAGCGCGTTGCAGGAGCTGGGAATCGGCCGCGGCGACTGTGTGGCGCTGTTCACCGCGACCCGCCCGGAGTGGATCTACTTCTGGCTGGGAGCTGCGCGAATCGGGGCGGTCAGCGCTGCGGTGAACGCCGCCAACAGGGGCGAATTCCTGCAGCGTGCGCTCACCCTGTCCCGGGCCAAGGTCGTCATCACCGACGCGCAACGGTTGCCGCGCGTTCAGGAGATCCGGGACCCAATGGCCGTTGATGTGGTGACCTACGACGCCGCCCTGGCCCGTGGAGCCGGCCGGACGGTCGCCGATGCCCCGGCAGCGGGCGGCGATCTGGGTGCGATCTTCTTCACCTCGGGCACCACCGGGGCCTCGAAAGCCGTTGCCACCAGCTGGCATTATTTGTTTTCGGCGGCGGCGACCGTTGCCGCGGCGTGGGAATTCTCGGCCGGTGAGACGGTGTGGACCGCGATGCCGCTGTTTCACCTCAGCGCCGCACCCAGCGTGCTGGCGCCGATGCTGGTCGGCGGGACCACGGTGCTCGCGGAGGCGTTTCACCCCAGCACCGCCTGGGATGAGATGCGGGCCTGCGGTGCGGTCGGTTTCGCCGGCGCCGGCGCGATGGTGTCGATGCTGGCCAATCTGCCCGCCGCTGCGGGCGACGGTCAGCTCGGGTTGCGGTTCATCTCCGCCGCGCCGATCGCCGCCGGTGACTACCGCGCCATCGAAGAACGCTACCGCTGCCGAGTTGTCACCATGTACGGACTGACCGAGGCCTTTCCGATCACCACCAAACGGGTCTCGGATGCCGGCGTGCCCGGCACCTCGGGAACCCCCACCGACAACTTCGAGGTCCGTATCGTCGATGCGGACGGCAATCCGATGCCGGACGGAATGGTTGGCGAAATCGCCTGTCGTCCCAGGCATCCGCACGTGATGAGCGAAGGCTATCTGAACGCGCACGGCGACGTCGTCGCACATCCCGAGTGGTATCGCACCGGCGACCTCGGGGCCCTGGACGCGGCGCGGAACCTGACCTATCTCGACCGGCTCAAGGATTCGCTGCGACGGCGCGGCGAGAACATCTCCTCGATCGAAGTGGAAACCGCGGTGCTGGCTCATCCCGATGTCACCGAAGCCGCCGTGGTCGGGGTACCCAGCGATCTGGGTGAGGACGACATCCTGGTGGTCGTCACGGCCGCAGCGGACCTGGATCACACTGAACTGCTGGACTTCTGCGCGCAGCGCATGCCGTATTTCTGCGTCCCGCGCTACATCGAGATCGTCGATGAGATCCCGAAGACGATCATCGGACGGATCCGCAAGGATGTGCTGCGGGCCCGCGGCGTCGGCCCGCAAACCTGGGATCGAGAACAGCATGGATATCACCTCAGGCGCGATGGGAGACAGACCGGATGACGCTGACCTACCAGCAGCAGTACTTGCTCGACGCGGCAACGGGACGCGATGCGATCCTGAACCTCACCGCCCGCTACAACCGCTGCTATTCCGACGGCGACCGTGACGGCTGGGTCGGGTGCTTCAAGCACAGCGGTGCCCGCTTCAGCCGTGACGGGGAGGAATTCACCGACCTGAGGGCGGCATTCGACGGCGGTGGGGGACAGCGCCTGGCCACCGTCGACCACGACATCGCCGTCGACGGCGTCAACGCCACCCAGTTGTGCGTTGCGGTGCTCTACGCGGTCGGCGACCGCGGGGCGTCCACGTTGCGTGCCACCGGAACCTACCGTGACGAACTCGTCTACGAGCGGGGCGCATGGTATTTCGCGTCCCGTGAGCTGCGATGGAGTTAGTGTTCGGCAGCTACGACGACGCGCTGCGCATGGTCGGCACCCGCAGTGATCCGCGCACCGCTTCGGCACCGGTCAGCGCCGCGCGTATCCAGCTGTTCGCCGCGCTGGTCCGAGACGAAAACCCCGCGTACTGGGATCCCCGGTTCGCCGACGACACCTGGGGTGGGCTGTTGGCGCCGCCGGGATTGCTGATGGGTTGGCTGATCCCGCCGCCGTGGCTGCCCGGCGGTGCGCCGCGGGTGTCCTCGATCGCGGTGCGGGTACCGCTGCCGGGCACCACGATCGTCAACGTCACCAACGAGGCGGAATTTCCGCTGCCGATCGTGGAGGGGGACCTGCTGACCGTGGTCGAGGAGCTGGTGGCAGTGTCCCCGGAGAAGCACACCCGGCTCGGGGTCGGGCACTTCGTCGAGACCCTGGACACGTTCACCCGCCAGGATGGTGCGGTGGTGGCCCGCAACCGAAACACGTTGTTCCGCTTCACTCCCGAGGCGGGTGCATGAGCGTGGACTGGCAGCGGCTGGAGGTTCCCGTCGAGTTGCCGGAGGTGATCGACGAGATCGACTACCAGCGCGTGGTTCTCAACGGGGCCGCCACGTGGGACTTCTTCGCCGGCCACATCGACCCCGAGTATGTCCAACGCCACGGCCATCCCGGCATTTTCGTCAACACCATGCACCTGGCCGGCTTCGTCGACCGGATCGCGACCGGGTGGGCCGGACCGTTCAGCCGGGTGGTGCGCCGCAAGATGACCCTGGCCGGATCCATCTACGCCGGTGACACCATGGTCGGCCGGGGACAGGTGGTCGCCAAACGGCGTGACGATTCCACAGACGCGCCACGTCATCTGGTGGATGTACAGATTCAGGTGTGCAACCAACGCGGCGAGTTGTGCTGTCCGGCCGAACTCACGTTGGAGATGCCGGGGTAGCGGCGATGGCCCATGCGGACGCGACGTTGCACCTGGCGGTCTGTCGACGATTCAGCCAGACGGTCCGTGCGGCCGAGGGACGGTGGGAGCGTCGCTCGCCATGCGATGCCTGGGACGCGCGGGGCGTCCTTGAACATGTCATCGGGTTCCATGACGTGCTGCTGCTGCGGCCGCTGGACCTCAAACCCGAGCGGCCGCGCGATGACCCGCAAGCCCGGTGGGTGCTGACCTATCAGGGGATCGGGCGAGCCTTCGAGATCGGTGTGCCATCGGATGTGGTCGCCCTGCTCCCCAAGCTGACCCGAGACGTGCTGGTGCACACCTGGGACCTGGCCCGTGCAGTGGACGCCGCTGATCGGCTGGAACCGCAATGGTGCGAACGCTTTTACACCGAGTCGCGCGCGGAGTCCGAAGTGCTCAGCGCATCGGGAATGTTCCGCCCGCCGGTCGCGGTCGCTGCACAGGCCGACGTGCAATCGAAACTGCTTGCGCTGCTTGGTCGCGATCCGCACTGGCGCTAGAAGGGGTTGGTTACGTTCGGCGTTGAGCGCGCTCGGCGTTGACGTGGTGACGACCGTCCCTATTGCAGGAATTCGGCAAGTAGCTTCGCCACGGTCTCGGGTTGGTCGGACAAGATCATGTGGTTGGCGTCGTCGATCAGTTCGATTCGCGCGCCGGGCAGTTTGTTGCGGAATTGGGTCGCTGCCTTCGACCCGTTATGGCATGAGTCGTCCCGGCCCATGATCGCCAGAACTGGAATCCGAGCCGCGGCGAGCCGTCGTAGATCGCATTCGGGCCGCATCGGCCACGGCTTCATCAGCGGCCTGCTGGCAGGTGCCTTGAAACCCACGATGCCATTGACGAACTGCTGCATGATCGGTCGCCAAGGCTCCTGACGCAGCGAGCTTCGGGTCCTCGGCATGACCATGGCATCAAGAAACGACCAGACTCGCTGTTCCGTGGGCCGAACGCTCATCGTGGCCAGTCCGCGCGTCAGAAATCTCAAACGCAGCCCAGTAGTGATCCCAACCGGGCACACAAGCGCCAAGCGCTCCACCCGCGCAGGAAACGCTGTCGCATATTGGGTGGCTATCCAGGCGCCGCGCGAAGCGGCAATCACGGCGGATCTCTGAATTTCGATCGCACGTAACGCCTCATCGAGCCACGCCACTAGATCGGCGCTCTTAGTGGTCGGCTCCGTGGCGATGCTCTTACCCACCTCGTCAACGGCATCGACCATCGTCACCCTGTACCGGGCAGCAAGGAGGGGCAGAAGCGGTAGCCACATCGTTGAACTGATCTCCAGCCCGTGGAGCGCCACAAGGGCAGGCCTGGACGGATCGCCCGCTTGAAGCACATGCGTGCGGCCGAACGATGTCTCTACGTCCGATTCCGTCACCGGAATTGCGCTGGTTGCGAGCGAGGCCTCGTAGAGTTGGACATACGCGGCTCGCGCCTCATCCGATCGAAATGTCGCAACCCGACCCATCCCGACTCCTCGTCCCTAGTACCACATCGATAACACGGTCCGCGCCGTCACGCAGGGTTTTCTCGTCGGCATAAGCATTTGAAGTTGGGTGACAGTTCCGTGTCAGACAACGGTGACGGTTGGTGTGTCAGGACGTGGGTGACGTTTCGTCGGTGTTGGGGGGCGTCCGTTACCGACGTATGTCACCCGGATGCCGGCCGTGTGTGCTCGATGAGGACCTCGCCGTCGATGACGACCAAAACCTGTTCGAGACCGCGCCGGCCGTTGCCATATCGCAGGACATCGATGACATGGCACCCTCGACGCGATCTGACATGAACTGGCCATCTCTCAGGGCATCTGACAATCTCGCCGACAACGACGGCGTGACAGGCGCTAAGACTCGGGCAACGGCGGCATGGCCCCCTTCGCCACCACCGCCTGCAGCTCGACGTACGCGCTCAGGCCCTCGGGCCCGAACTCGCGACCGATACCGGACTGCTTGAACCCGCCGAACGGGGTGCTGATGTCCAGGTTGTACATGTTGACGCCGTACGTGCCGGTCCGCACCGCCGAGGCGACCTCGAGGCCGTGCGCGACGTCGCCGGTCCACACCGACCCGGCCAGCCCGTAGTCGCTGTCGTTGGCGATGCGCACGGCGTCGGCCTCGTCGGTGTAGCGCAGCACGGTCAGCACCGGGCCGAAGATCTCCTCGCGGGCGATGCGCATGTCGTTGTGGGCGTTGGCGAACAGGGTGGGCTGCACGTACCAGCCGCGCTCGACCGGGGCATCGGCGCCACCGACCACCACCCGGGCGCCTTCATCCGCGCCGGAGTGAATGAAGTCCTGGACCCGGTGCTGTTGTCGCTGCGCGACCAGCGGACCGATGTCGGTCGCCTCGTCTTCGGGGTCGCCGACCTGCAAGCCCGACATCATCTCGGCCAGCGCGTCGACCACCTCGTCGTGCCGGCGTTCGCTGACCAGGATGCGGGTTTGTGCGACACAGGCCTGCCCGTTGTTCATCAGGCCGGCATTCTTGAGGCCCGAGACGGTGCGCGGCACGTCGGCATCATCGAGGATGATCGCCGCCGATTTCCCGCCCAGCTCCAGGCTGTAACGCTTGAGCTGCTCGCCGCAGATCGATGCGATCCGGCGTCCCGCCGCCGACGATCCGGTGAACGAGATCTTGTCCACGCCGGGATGACGCACTAGATGCTCGCCGACATCGCGACCCCCGGGCAGCACCGACACCACCCCCTCGGGCAGCTCGATCTCCTCCAGCATCTCGGCCAACCACAAGGCGTCCAACGGTGTTTCGGGTGCCGGCTTGAGGACGATGGTGCAGCCGGAGATCAGGGCGGGGATCAGTTTCGGCATGATCACGAACTGCGGCACGTTCCACGGCACGATTGCACCGACCACACCGACCGGGGCCCGTCGGACCTGCACCTCGCCGAGCACGCCCTGGCGTCGTTCGACCCAGGGGAACTCTCGGGCCACGCCCATCGTCAGGTGCATCATCGCGGCCGCGCCGTTGGCCTGCCCCTGACGCGAAAAACGCCGTGGCGAACCCATCTCGGCGGTGATCAGGTCCGCCATCTGCTCGACGTTGCGGGCGTAGACCGCCGCCAGCTGCTCCACTTTCGCGATGCGCTCGGCCGGGCTCAGCCGGGGCCACGGGCCGTGGTCGAAGGCTTCTCGCGCGGCGGCGACGGCCCGGTCGACATCGGCCTCCACCGCCTCCGGGACCTCGCCGATCCGCTGCTCGGTGTGTGGGGAGATCACCGGAATCCGCCGATCGGACGCCGGGCGTTGCCAGCGTCCGCCGATGAACAGGTCATCGTAGAAACGGTGGTCGAGGAGTTCCGTCATCGGGCACCAACCCTTGTGCACAGGTAACTTCGCTATTGACGCTAACATAGCAAAGAAACCAAGCAGGAAGGCCGGCGTTGAGCGACGAACTTCTGGTGGCCGGAGCCGACGGCGGTGTACGGATCGTGACGATCAATCGTCCGCAGGCCAAAAACGTCATCAACGCATCCCTGCACCACCAGTTGCTCGACGTGTGGCAGGACCTGGATCGCGACCCGGAAGCCCGCTGCGTCATCCTGACCGGCGCCGGTGAAATATTCAGTGGTGGCGGCGATTTCGCTTTCCTCAAAGCCCAGCACCGCTCATTGGACTTGCGTCATTCGGTGTCACAGCAAGCCGGGGCGATCCTGCAGGCGATGATCAACTTCCGGCTGCCGGTGGTGGCCGCCGTCAACGGCCCGGCCGTCGGGCTGGGGGCTTCGTTGGCGCTGTGCTGCGACCTGGTGTTGATGTCGCAGCGCAGTTACCTGTGCGATCCGCACGTCTCGATCGGCCTGACCGCCGGCGACGGCGGCGCGCTGCTGTGGCCGTACATGATGAGCATGATCCGGGCCAAGGAGTACATCTACACCGGCGAGCGGATTCCGGCCGAGCTAGCCGTGGATCTCGGCCTGGCCAATCGGGTGAGCAGTCCGGAGACACTGATGGACGACGCGCGGGCGTTGGCCGCCAAACTCGCTGCGCAACCCGCCCGGGCGTTGCAGACCACCAAGCGGGCGTTCTCCAAACACATCGCGCAGGCGGCCATCGCCATCGTCGACTACGGGTTGGCCGCCGAGACGGTGGAACTCGGTGCCGAGGAACACATCGACAAGGTCCGCGAATTCCTCGGTGCCGACAAGTACGACGCGATCGACGGATGAGGTGACCATGGACTGGCGGCGCTACCCGTTCCGGCTCGTTGCCGGCGACGATGCCCTGGAATTCCCCGCCGCCGAAGGCGATCACCCCGACCAGGAGTCCGACACCTGGTTTCTGGCCGGACAACTCCACTCGGCGAACCGCTCATTCGCCTTCCTGACCATCGTCAACAAGAATCGTCCCGGCAACGCGGTGGTGGCCGACTTCTACACGATGGCGCTTTTCGACCTGGACACCGGCGACTACGGGACCTACACCGACTACGACATGCCGCCGGCCAACCTCGGGGAACAGCCGAAACTATCCACGGCCGCCGGACACCTGGATCTGCGCTACCGCAGCGGCGCCGGCACCGCGTCATGGACCACCTGTCGCGACGGTGACGGAGATCTGCGGCCCTACACCTACCAGGTCGGCCTGGTCGGGCGCGATCACGCCGACCGGCCGATGCAGCTGGACCTCGACGTGTCAGCGACTCGCGCACCGGTGCCGCTGGGCGCCTCGGCCTACAACGGCCGGATCAGCTGTTTCGGACAGGACGACACCTACTCCTACTTCCACACCGGCATGGCGATGACCGGGACACTGCGCTGGGGGGACATCGACGAGCACGTCACCGGAACCGCCGGCCACGTCGACCGGCAGTGGTTCCCCCGCTACGCCGGCGGCGGCGGAACCGGGGGAGACCCGCGGGCCCGGTCGCACGAGTGGCGCACCATCAACCTGGACAACGGCGTCGACCTCAGCATCTGGCGGCAGTTCGATCGCACCCAGCGCAATGCGCTGACCCCGTTTTCCGGGGTGACCGTCAGCTACCCGGACGCCGAACCGGAATGTGTGGAGGACCTCGAGGTGACGGTGTCCAGCCACGTCCGGTGGCCGGAGACGGTACGTCCGCTGGTGCGGCCGTTGGCGGCTGCCCGCTATCTGCCGGACCGACACCGGATCACCTCCGCCGCACTGCAGTTGGATCTGACCGGTGAGCCGCTGGTGGCGGCACCGGCGCACGCCCTGCCGATCGAGTACATGGAAGGCCCGTACCGCTATACCGGGAGTCTGCGCGGTCGACCGGTCAGCGGTTTCGCGTTCTTCGAACGCTCCCTGACGCTGTACCGGGATTGGGAATTGGTCGAGGTGCTGGCGACCGCGGTTGCGGACACCGAGCTGGCCGCGCGGGTCCGAAACCTAGACCGGCTGCTGGACAGTGACCGGGGTCAGGCGCTGCGGGTATTGCAGACCGAGATCCGTGCGGCCGTCGACGCAGGAGCCGCCCAGATGCTCGACGACCTCATCGCGGCCGTCAAGGCGCAGTGAGCCTTACGCCCCGAGATCGACGCTAACGTGCTGCGCTCTCGGCGTTTTCCGCGTTGGTGTCGATCTCGGCGAGACAACGCGCCCATGCGATGTGGCGATGCTGCAGACCCGGCTCATTGCGGCCGAACACCAGCTGATCGCGGGCCCCGGATTCCAGATTGGTCTGCAACGAGGTGACCAGCCGATAGTCCTCGTCGCGCACGGTGGCGTGGGCGTAGTCGAACACGGCCTGGGCGCCGGCGGCCACCGATTCCTCGGAGATGTCCAGCGGTGTGGAGTTTTGGTGCACGGTGATCGAGCGCCCCGGGGCGTCGGACGGGTAGACCCGGAACAATTCGCCGTTGGCGATCGTCACCGACAACACGATGTTGGGGAACAGTGCATAGATCACCACCATGTACTTGAACGGGTCCCAGTCGTCCTCGGGAATGTCGTCGAGTTCCAGGATCCCGTTGAGCGGGAAGATCAACCGGTGATGCGGCCCGAACGAGTCGAACACCGTGCAGTTGCTGCGGGCGATCGTCGCGAACGTGTCGCGGTGCACGGTGGCGAAGTGATAGTTCTCGGCGAAGGTGTCCACCGCCAATTTCCAGTTGACCGCGGTGTCCAGCACCTTCTCGCCCAACGGAGACCAGCGCCCGATGCCCCAGGAATCCAACTCCTCGGCCAGCGGCCCCAGGTGCCCTGCGATATCCAGGTCGGCGGCCGGATCCAATGCCACCCAGAGGAACCCGGCGAACTCGACGGCCGGCAACTCGGTCAGCCCCGCCGATTTCACCTCGACTCCGGGAAAGCCCTCCCGGCCCGGCAGGCTCACCAGGCGCCCGGTGTTGTCGTAGGTCCAGGCGTGATACGGGCAGGTGAACCGTTTGGCGACACCGCATCCGCTGGCCACCGGGGACTGCCGGTGCAGGCAGACGTTGTCGAACGCCTTGACCGTGCCCTCGGCGGTGCGGGTCAGCAGGATCGAGCGGCCCAGCACCGTCTTGGTGCAGTAGGAGCCGGGCTGCGGCAGTTCGGAGACGTAACCGACCAGCTGAGGGCTGCCCATCAGCATGGCCCGGTCCTGCCGGTGCCGCTCGGCGGAGGTGTAAGCGTCGGCGCTGACCCTGTGCTCGGCGGGCGCCAGATCGGTGGTCTTGTCCCGTGCCAGCTTCAGCGCGCGCCGGGTCAGATCGATGAGTTGCTCACGGTCCATCCCTCCAGTACAGACCTTGGACCTGTCGTAAGGTCAAGGCGTGGCTGAACCGCTGCTGATCGGCGATGTCGCCGCCCTCACCGGGATCGCGTCGGGCCGGATCCGCCACTACGAGAAGATCGGGCTGTTGAACGCGACGCACCTGGCCAACGGCTACCGGGTGTTCGACGTCGACCAGGTTCTCGACCTGCTGCGCATCGATCTGTTGCGCAGCCTGGGTGTGGGTATCAAAGACATTCAGCGGTTGTTGGACGGACCGCCCAACACCCTGTCCGGTGTCCTCGATGACCACCGTGCCCTGTTGATCGCCGAACGTGACCGGTTGGATCGGCTGGTGGCTGCCATCGACGCAGCCACCGCCGCAGCCACCGCCACCACCCCCGATGAGCGGATTCTGCAGCGACTCGCCACCTCGCACCGCGACAGCATCGGGGTGATCGGGCGGCTCAGCGCGCCGCTGTCCCCGCCGGTCGCCGCCATGTACGCCAAACTGTTCGAGGCGTGGCAGCTGCCGGTGCCGGCATTGTTCGGGCAGATGGTGTTGCCGGCCGCAGCCAGCACCCTGCTGGCGGAGGTGGCCGAGGCTCCCGGGCGCGACGTGCTGTTCGACCGGTTGCGCGCCCTGGCGCACGATGTCGTCGCGTTGGGCGAAAACAGCTGCGCTGCGCAGGAGCTCGCACGCACCTGGATCGCACAACAGCTGGCGGATCCGCTTCCGGACGATGTGGTGGAGGTGTTGCGGCTGGTGCAGCCACAGTTGGAACGCGATCCGGTCATTGTGCAGGGCTTCCACACCTGGGCCGCCTCGATCACTCCGGCCGCAGCGGATTTCATCGACGCGGTAACAGCGGAGGTCGCCCGGCGGGGTCTGGCCGCGGTCAGCGTCATCGTGCTACCGGCCCAGCGGGCGCCGCGCGGATGACCGATCGGGCGCATCGGCTTCGCCGGATGTCGGGCCGCGACCCGCATCAAGACGATCGGGTGGCCACTCCGCTGGAGCTGCTCTTCGACCTCACCTTCGTCATCGCATTCGGTGTCGCCGCAGGCGAGTTCAGCCACGCGATGGCCGCCCACCACCTCGCCGCCGGCCTGGCCGGGTTCGGATTCGCCACCTTCGCGGTGTGCTGGGCGTGGATCAACTTCAGCTGGTTCGCGTCGGCCTACGACACCGACGACTGGGTGTATCGGCTGATGACGATGCTGCAGATGGTGGGCGTGCTGATCCTGGCCCTGGGCATCCCGCCGGTGTTCACCTCGATCGCCGAGGGACGCCACGTCGACAACCGGGTGCTGGTCGGGGGCTACGTCGTGATGCGGATCGCCCTGGTGGGCCAATGGTTACGCGCCGCCCGGCAGGACCCGGGCCGCCGTCGGGCCTGCCTGACGTACGCCGTGGCCATCACCATCGCCCAGATCGGGTGGATCGGCGTCATCGTCGCCGACACCCCGGTCGGCGTGACGTTCGGACTGTTCGCGGCGATGTTCGTGATCGAACTGACGGGTCCGGTGATTGCCGAGCGGTGGATGGGCGGCACCCCCTGGCATGCCCACCACATCGCCGAACGCTACGGGCTGCTGACCATCATCGCGCTCGGCGAGGGGGTGGTCGGGGCCGTGGCGTCGTTGTCGGCGGTGCTGAGCGAGCAGGGCTGGACACTGGACACGGTGCTGGTGGCCGTCGCCGGCACCGGCCTGACCTTCGGCATGTGGTGGCTGTATTTCGTGGTGCCGTTCGGTGATCTGCTGCACGCCCGCCGTGATCGGTCGTTCTGGTTCGGCTACGCGCACATCGTGGTGTTCGCCGCGATCGTGGCCACCGGCGCCGGGCTGCATGTGGCCGCATACGCCATCGAGGGGCACTCGCAGCTGAGTCCGGCGGCGTCGGTGCTGGCGGTGGCGCTGCCGGTCGGGTGGTACGTCGGGGCCATGTTCGGGGTGTACACCCTGGTCGCGGGTGGCGTCGACGGGTTCTACGCACTGCTGGCGGGGGTGGCCGGCCTGGTGCTGGCCGCGGCGGTGTGGCTGGCCGATGCGGGGGTATCGATGGGACTTTGTCTGGTGATCGTCGCGGGCGCACCGACGGTCATCGTGATCGGCTACGAACTCCACGGGCACTGGCGTACCGCGGCGGTGTTAGCCCGCAGCCTGGAACAGTGACGGTTCGACAACCTCTGTGCGGGCCGCCTTGCGGCCGTTGAGCACCACGCCGACCGCGGCCACCGCCCAGACGGCGTACTGGAGCGTCCACGCGGCCCGGAACGACTCGAACGAGTACACCCCGCCGATGACGATTCCCATGATCTGCATGACCAGCAGAGAGGCGATGAAACCGCCGGTGTTGACCATGCCCTGCGCGGTGCCCAGGCTGGTGTGCGGGTTGTAGGTGCGGGCGAAGTCGAAGGCGACCAGTGAGACCGTCTGGCTGACCGTGAGAACCACCACCAGCACCACCAGCAGCCACCCCGGCGCGCGGAACGGCAGGGCCAGCACCAGTGTCCAGACCAGGGCGCTGGCGATGATCGTCGACAACACCATCGGCGGGCGGGCCTGCGGGCGACGCCCGGAGACGATGCCCACCACCAGGCCGGCCACGGCGAACACCACCACCGACAGTGTCAGCAACCCGCCGGCCGCCTCGCGGGTCAGGCCCTGCGCGGTGGTCAGGTAGGGGACGCCCCACATCAGTGCGAACACCGTCATCGAGAACTGGGTGCCCATGTGGGAGAAGAAACCCAACCGGGTGCCCGGCCGCGACCACACCGCCTTGACGTCGGCCAGGGTGCCGCGCACGGTGCGCGGCTCGGGAATGATCCGGATCCCGTGCGGGGTGTCCCGCACCAGCGCGAGGGTCAGCACGATCGACAACACACCCAGCGCCGCGGCCGATGCGTAGGCCACCGTCCAGCCGTCGCGCAGCAGCAGGGCCAGAAACGGCACCGCCGAGAGCACCTGACCGAACTGGCCGCAGATTCCGGTCAGCTGGGTCAGCAACGGAACCCGCGGTGGCGCGAACCAGTTCGGGACCAGCCGGATCGCCGAGATGAAGATGAACGCATCACCGAGCCCCACCAGCGCGTAGGCGCCGATCGCCGTCGGCAGGGAGTGGGTCAGGCCCAGTGTCAGCTGCCCGGCCGAGATGATCGCGATTCCGGTGGCGATCATCGCCTTGGGGCCGAACCGGTCCAGCAGCACGCCGGCCGGGATCTGGGCGCCGGCGTAGACGATGATCTGCAACACCACGAACGACGACAGCACACTCGAACTCGCCCCGAAGCGTTGCGCGGCGTCGAGCCCGGACACTCCGAAGGTGGTCCGGTCCAGCACCGCCACGATGTAGGCGAGCAGCCCGGTGCACCACACGATCCAGGGACGCAACGCTGAACCGGCCTTTCGTCGAGGGCGCCGATCCAGTGCGCCCGCACCAGGGTATTACGCACAGCCCGACCGAGACCCCTATTGGTGTGTTACAGAAGTGGCTGATGTCGTTAGCGTTGCTGGTGGTGCAGGTGTCGTATGGTGTGACGCATGTCGATTTCGCGGCGCGACATGCTCAAGATCGCCGCTGCGGCGCCTGCCGCGGCGGGGCTGGGTGTTGCGGCGTCGTCGTTGTGGGCGCCGCCGGCCCCGGCGGCACCACTGGGCATCCTGCTGGACTACGCGGCCGGCGTCATTCCCGCCAACGAAATCAGGGCCGCCGGTGCGGCAGGGGCGATCCGCTACGTCTCGGACCCCCGGCCGGGCGGTGAGTGGATGAAGGGCAAGCCCATTCAGCTGGCCGAGGCGCGCGACCTCTACCAGAACGGTTTGAAGATCGTGTCGAACTACCAGTTCGGCAAGCAGGACACCGCGGACTGGCTGGGCGGGCAGAACGCCGGAATCCAGCATGCCAAGCGTGGATGGCAGCTCCACACCGCCGCCGGTGGCCCGGCGAACGCGCCGATCTACGTCTCGATCGACGACGACCCATCCCTCGAGCAGTACAAGCAGCAGGTCGCGCCGTACCTGCGGGCGTGGGAATCGGTGATCGGACATCAGCGGACCGGGGTGTACGCGAACTCCAAGACCATCGACTGGGCCTTGCAGGACGGCATCGGGTCCTACTTCTGGCAGCACAACTGGGGCTCTCCGCACGGCTACACCCATCCGGCCGCCAATCTGCACCAGGTCGAGATCGACAAGCGCAGCGTGGGCGGTGTCGGGGTCGACGTCAACGAGGTCCTCAAGCCCCAGTTCGGGCAGTGGGCCTGAGCGCCGACAAAGCTCGCTGACCTGCCTTTTCGGCAAACGCATTGCCGACCAAACGCTTGGTTGGACGCTCAGCGTCGCTCTTTGCGTTGACGCCGCTCCGCGGGTCCTGATTATTGGATAACGATTTGGTAACAGTACTGCGTTGATCTGCGGTGTTGTTGCTACTCGACCGTAACCACCTACATGCAGGACGTTTGTCCCGGATGCCGTCGGGCGTTGTTCGGCATCGTGTTACCCAGGGCACGGTTACCCATGCGTAGAACTCACCAGTAACCGATTTCTCGACGAATCGGCCCAGATTCTTATGACACGCTTAATGCAGCCGACGACGTCTGATGAGCCGTGGGGAGGCCCGGTCGGACATGGATCGGGCGGCTGATCTGGGAGTCGACGAGGACCCAACAGGACCTGGCAACACGCGACCGCAGGGCGCGGCTGCCGATACAAGCACTACGTAGGAGAAGCGCAACGTGACGATCCACGAGCACGACCGAGTGTCCGCTGACCGCAACGGGGCTGCTTCCGAGTCGACACACACCCATGCCCTGGTTGATCGCCTGAACGCCGGCGAACCCTATGCGGTGGCGTTCGGCGGGCAGGGCAGCACCTGGCTGGAGACCCTCGAGGAGTTGGTGTCCTCGGCGGGTATCGAGGCCGAGTTGGCGACCCTGGCCGGTGAGGCAGAGCTGTTGCTCGAGCCGGTCGCCAAGGAACTCGTCGTGGTTCGGCCCATCGGCTTCGAACCGCTGCAGTGGGTCCGGGCGTTGGCGGCCGAGGACCCGACCCCCTCGGACAAGCAGCTGACGTCGGCCGCCGTTTCGGTGCCCGGTGTGTTGCTCACCCAGATCGCGGCCATGCGGGCGCTGGCTCGCCAAGGCATGGACCTGACCGCCACACCGCCGGTCGCCGTCGCCGGGCACTCGCAGGGCGTGCTGGCGGTCGGGGCACTCAAAGCCGCGGGCACCGCTGACGTGTCGATGCTGGCGCTGGCCCAGTTGATCGGTGCCGCCGGGACTCTGGTGGCCCGCCGGCGTGGCATCGCGGTCCTGGGGGACCGCCCGCCGATGGTTTCGGTCACCAATGCCGACCCCGAACGGATCTACCAGCTGCTGGAGGAGTTCGCGCAGGACGTTCGCACCGTGCTGCCGCCGGTGCTCTCCATCCGCAACGGCCGCCGAGCGGTCGTCATCACCGGCACCCCCGAACAGCTGTCCCGCTTCGAGCTGTACTGCGAGCAGATCGCCGAGAAGGAGGCCGCCGACCGCAAGAACAAGCTGCGCGGTGGCGACGTGTTCGCGCCGGTCTTCGAGCCGGTCGCCGTCGAGGTGGGCTTCCACTCGCCGCGGCTGGCCGACGGCGTCGAACTCGTGGCGGGCTGGGCCGAGAAGGTGGGCCTGGACGCCGAGCTGGCGCGGGAGATGACCGAGGCCATCCTGGTGCGTCAGGTCGACTGGGTCGACGAGGTCACCGCCCTGGACAAGGCGGGCGCGCACTGGATTCTGGACCTGGGCCCCGGAGACATCCTGACCCGGCTGACCGCACCGGTGATCCGCGGCCTGGGCATCGGCATCGTGCCGGTCGCCACCCGCGGCGGCCAGCGCAACCTGTTCACCATCGGGGCGACCCCCGAGGTGGCGCGCCCCTGGACGAGCTACGCCCCGTCGGTGGTGACGCTGCCCGACGGGCGGGTCAAGCTGGCCACCAAGTTCACCAAGCTCACCGGCCGGTCCCCGATCCTGCTGGCCGGCATGACGCCGACCACCGTCGACGCCAAGATCGTCGCCGCAGCGGCCAACGCCGGGCACTGGGCCGAGCTGGCCGGTGGCGGGCAGGTCACCGAGGAGATCTTCGATGCCCGCATCGTCGAGCTGGAGGGCCTGCTCGAACCCGGGCGCACCGTTCAGTTCAACACCCTGTTCCTCGACCCCTACCTGTGGAAGCTGCAGGTGGGCGGCAAGCGGCTGGTGCAGAAGGCCCGCCAGTCCGGTGCCCCCATCGACGGGCTGGTGATCAGCGCCGGCATCCCCGACCTGGAGGAAGCCGTCGAGCTGATCGCGGAGCTCAACGACGTCGGCATCAGCCATGTCGTGTTCAAGCCGGGCACCATCGAACAGATCCGCTCGGTCATCCGGATCGCTGCGGAGGTGCCGACCAAACCGGTCATCATGCACATCGAGGGCGGCCGGGCCGGCGGCCACCACTCCTGGGAGGACCTCGACGACCTGCTGCTGGTCACCTACTCCGAGCTGCGGTCGCGGTCGAACATCACCGTCTGTGTCGGCGGTGGCATCGGTACCCCGGAGCGGGCCGCTGAGTACCTGTCCGGGCGGTGGGCGCAGAGCTACGGCTTCCCGCTGATGCCGGTCGACGGCATCCTGGTCGGCACTGCGGCGATGGCCGCCCTGGAGGCCACCACCTCGCCCTCGGTCAAGCAGATGCTGGTTGAGACGCAGGGCACCGATCAGTGGATCGGCGCCGGAAAAGCCCAGGGCGGCATGGCTTCCAGCCGCAGCCAGCTGGGTGCCGACATCCACGAGATCGACAACACCGCCTCGCGCTGCGGCCGCCTGCTCGACGAGGTCGCCGGTGACGCCGACGCCGTTGCGGAGCGCCGCGACGAGATCATTGCCGCGATGGCCGACACGGCCAAGCCCTACTTCGGTGACGTCGCGGAGATGACCTACGCCCAGTGGTTGAACCGCTACATCGAGCTGGCCATCGGCGACGGTGACTCCACCGCTATGTACCCAGCCACCGCCTCCTCGACTACCCCGTGGCTTGCCGACACCTGGCGCGACCGGTTCGCCGACATGCTGCAGCGCGCCGAATCCCGGCTGAACGCCAAGGATTTCGGCCCGATCGACACACTGTTCGCCGACTCCTCGCTGCTGGACCGCCCGGTTGAGGCGCTGGCCGCGCTGCTGGCCGGCTACCCCGATGCCGCGACGGTGCGACTGCACCCCGCCGACGTGCCGTTCTTCACCCAGCTCTGCAAGACGCCGGGCAAGCCGGTCAACTTCGTCCCGGTGATCGACAAGGATGTCCGCCGGTGGTGGCGCAGCGACTCGCTGTGGCAGGCCCACGACGCGCGCTACACCGCTGACCAGGTCTGCATCATCCCGGGCACCGCGGCCGTCGCCGGAATCACCCGGGTCGACGAACCGGTCGGCGAGTTGCTGGACCGCTTCGAGCAGGCCGCCATCGACGAGGTGCTGGCCACCGACGGTCGGCCGCAGCCGGTTTCGGCCCGTCGCCAGGGCCGCACCGACGTCACCGGCCCGCTGGCCGTCGTGCTGGACGCCCCCGACGTGTTGTGGGCGGGCCGCACCGCGACCAACCCGGTGCACCGCATCGGCGGCGCCGACGAGTGGCAGGTGCACGAAGGCCGCACCGCCACGCACCCGTCCACCGGCTCGCGACTCGAGGTCGACGGGGACGACCAGGTGGTGCTGCGGGTGCCGCTGTCAGGTGTATGGATCGACATCCGGCTGACCCTGCCGGCGATCACCGTCGACGGGGCCACCCCGGTGGTGTCCACCGAGGACGCGACCACCGCGATGCGCGCCGTGCTGGCGATCGCCGCCGGCGTCGACGGACCCGAATTGTTGCCGCCGGTGAACGGCGGCGTGGCCACCGTAACGGTTGACTGGAACCCCGAGCAGGCCGCCGACCACACCGGCGTCACCGCCACCTTCGGTGCGCCACTGGCCCCGGGCCTGTCCATCGTGCCCGACGCTCTGGTCGGCCGCTGCTGGCCAGCGGTGTTCGCCGCGATCGGCTCGGCCGTCACCGACACCGGATTCCCGGTGGTGGAAGGCCTGCTGTCGCTGGTCCACCTGGACCACGCGGCACGGCTGTCGTCGCCGCTGCCTGCCGAGACGGCCGAATTGACCGTTACCGCAACGGCATCGAAGGCTACCGACACCGAGGTGGGACGGGTGGTGCCGATCTCGGTCCGCGTCACCGACGCGGACGGTACCGAGTTGGCCACGCTGGAGGAGCGGTTCGCGATCCGCGGCCGCACCGGTGCCGCCGAACTCAGCGACCCGGTGCGGGCCGGTGGTGCGGTGTCCGACAACGCGACCGACACGCCGCGGCGCCGTCGCCGCGACGTCACCGAGACCGCGCCGGTCGACATGCGGCCGTTCGCCGTGGTCTCCGGTGACCACAACCCGATCCACACCGACCGCACCGCCGCGCTGCTGGCCGGTCTGCAATCCCCGATCGTGCACGGCATGTGGCTGTCGGCGGCCGCTCAGCACGTGGTCACCGCCACCGACGGCCAAGCCCGGCCGCCGGCCAAGCTGATCGGCTGGACGGCCCGCTTCCTGGGCATGGTGCTCCCCGGCGACGAGGTCGACTTCCGCGTCGACCGGGTCGGGATCGACTTGGGTGCTGAGGTTTTGGAGATCAGCGCACGGATCGGGTCGAATCTGGTGATGTCGGCGACGGCGCGGCTGGCCGCGCCCAAGACCGTCTACGCGTTCCCGGGCCAGGGCATCCAGCACAAGGGCATGGGCATGGATGTGCGTGCCCGGTCCAAGGCCGCCCGAAAGGTGTGGGACAAGGCGGACAAGTTCACCCGCCAGACGCTGGGCTTCTCGGTCCTGCACGTGGTGCGGGACAACCCGACCAGCCTGATCGCGTCCGGCGTGCACTACCACCACCCCGACGGTGTGCTGTACCTGACGCAGTTCACCCAGGTCTCGATGGCGACGGTGGCTGCGGCCCAGGTCGCCGAGATGCGTGAGCAGGGCGCCTTCGTGGAGGGCGCCATCACCTGCGGGCACTCCGTCGGCGAGTACACCGCGCTGGCCTGTGTCAGCGGTGTCTTCGAACTGGAGGCGTTGCTGGAAGCGGTGTTCCAGCGCGGCTCGAACATGCACGACATCGTTCCGCGCGACGAGCGGGGCCGCTCGAACTACCGGTTGGCCGCCATCCGGCCGTCGCAGATCGACCTCGACGACGCCGACGTGACCGCGTTCGTCGACGAGGTTGCCGAGCGCACCGGCGAGTTTCTCGAGATCGTCAACTTCAACCTGCGCGGCGCGCAATATGCGATCGCCGGCACGGTGCGCGGTCTGGAGGCGCTGGAGGAAGAGGTGGAGCGCCGCCGCGAGCTGTCCGGTGGCCGTCGTTCGTTCATCTACGTGCCCGGCATCGACGTCCCGTTCCACTCACGGGTGCTGCGGGTCGGCGTCGACGACTTCCGGCGCTCGCTGGACCGGGTCATGCCGCGCGACACCGACCCTGCCCTGATCGTCGGACGCTACATTCCGAACCTGGTGCCGCGGCCCTTCACGCTGGACCGCGACTTCATCCAGGAAGTCCGTGATCTGGTGCCGGCCGAGCCGCTCGACGACATCCTGGCCGACTACGACACCTGGCGTAACGAGAAGCCTCGTGAACTGTGCCGCAAGCTGGTCATCGAGTTGCTGGCCTGGCAGTTCGCCAGCCCGGTGCGCTGGATCGAGACCCAGGACCTGCTGTTCATCGAGGAGGCGGCCGGCGGTTTGGGCGTCGAGCGGTTCGTCGAGATCGGGGTGAAATCCGCTCCGACGGTCGCCGGGCTGGCCACCAACACCCTCAAGCTGCCCGAGTATGCGCACAGCACCGTCGAGGTGCTCAACTCCGAGCGGGATGCGGCGGTGCTGTTTGCCACCGACACCGACCCGGAGCCGGACGAAGAGGACGAGGCCCCGGTCGAGGCTTCGGCCGACGCCGCCCCGGCCGTCGACACCGCTGCGCCCGCCGCGCCGGCCGCCGCACCGGCGGCGCCGTCCGGTGGGCCCCGCCCCGACGACATCGGATTCGATGCCGCCGACGCCACCTGTGCGCTGATCGCGCTGTCGGCCAAGATGCGCATCGACCAGATCGAGGCGCTGGACTCCATCGAGTCGATCACCGACGGTGCGTCGTCACGACGCAACCAGCTGCTGGTCGACCTGGGCTCCGAACTGAACCTGGGCGCCATCGACGGTGCCGCCGAGGCCGACCTGACCGCGCTGCGTGCACAGGTCAGCAAGCTGGCCCGCACTTACAAGCCGTTCGGCCCGGTGCTGTCCGACGCGATCAACGACCAGCTTCGGACCGTGCTCGGGCCGTCCGGAAAGCGGCCCGCCGCGATCGCCGAACGTGTCACCAAGACATGGGAATTGGGCGCCGGCTGGGCGAAGCACGTCACCGTCGAGGTGGCGCTGGGCACCCGCGAGGGCAGCAGCGTCCGCGGCGGATCCCTGGGCGGGTTGCACGAAGGTGCACTGGCTGATGGCGCGGCCGTCGACAAGGTGATCGACGCCGCCGTCGCCGCGGTCGCCGCGCGCCAGGGTGTGGCCGTCGCGTTGCCGTCCGCCGGCGGTGGCGGTGGTGCGACCGTGGATGCCGCCGCACTGGGCGAGTTCACCGAACAGATCACCGGGCGCGACGGGGTGTTGGCCTCGGCGGCACGGCTGGTGCTTGACCAGCTGGGTCTCGACAGTGCGGTCAGCGCACCGGAGAGCGCCACCGACACCGAATTGATCGACCTGATCAGCGCCGAACTCGGTTCGGACTGGCCGCGTTTGGTCGCGCCGGCGTTCGATTCCCGCAAGGCGGTCGTGTTCGACGACCGCTGGGCCAGCGCCCGCGAGGACCTGGTCAAGCTGTGGCTGGCCGACGAGGGTGAGATCGACGCCGACTGGCTGGCGCTGTCCGAGCGCTTCGAGGGCGCTGGACACGTCGTTGCCACCCAGGCGAATTGGTGGCAGGGCAAGGCACTGAGCGCCGGGCGCACCATTCATGCGTCGTTGTTCGGCCGGATCGCGGCCGGCGCGGAGAACCCGGGCAAGGGCCGCTACAGCGACGAGGTCGCCGTGGTGACCGGGGCGTCCAAGGGATCGATCGCGGCATCGGTGGTCGGACAGCTGCTGGCCGGCGGTGCCACCGTCGTCGCCACCACGTCCCGGCTCGACGACGAGCGGCTGGCGTTCTACCGGACGCTGTACCGCGACCACGCCCGCTTCGGTGCCGCGCTGTGGGTGGTGCCCGCCAACATGGCCTCCTACACCGACATCGACGCGGTGGTGGACTGGGTTGGCAGTGATCAGTCCGAAAGCCTTGGGCCGCAGTCTATTCACATCAAGGATGCGCAAACGCCCACGCTGCTGTTCCCGTTCGCCGCACCGCGGGTGGCCGGCGACATGTCCGACGCCGGATCGCGGTCGGAGATGGAGATGAAGGTGCTGCTGTGGGCCGTGCAGCGGCTCATCGGTGGGCTGGCCCGGATCGGCGCCGAACGCGACATCGCATCGCGGTTGCACGTGGTGCTGCCCGGCTCGCCCAACCGCGGCATGTTCGGCGGCGACGGCGCCTACGGGGAGTCCAAGTCCGCGCTGGACGCGGTGGTGACCCGCTGGAAGGCCGAATCGTCGTGGTCGGAGCGGGTCAGCCTGGCGCACGCGCTGATCGGCTGGACCCGTGGCACCGGCCTGATGGGTCACAACGACGCCATCGTGGCGGGCGTCGAAGCGGCCGGGGTGACCACCTACTCCACCGAGCAGATGGCGGCGATGTTGTTGGGCCTGTGCGACATCGAGTCCAAGGTTGCCGCCGCGCGGGCGCCGATCACGGCGGACCTGACCGGGGGACTGGCCGACGTCGAGATCGATATGGCCGAACTGGCCGCCAAGGCGCGTGAGGAGGCGGCGGGGACCGTCGCCGATGACGCCGCCGACGAGCCGGCCGAGGGGATCATCGCGGCACTGCCGAGTCCGCCGCGCGGCTACACCCCGGCGCCGCCGCCGGTCTGGGACCAGCTCAACGTCGACCCCGCCGACCTGGTGGTGATCGTCGGTGGTGCCGAACTTGGGCCGTACGGTTCGTCGCGGACCCGCTTCGAGATGGAGGTCGACAACGAACTGTCGGCCGCCGGCGTACTCGAGCTGGCCTGGACCACCGGACTGATCAAGTGGGAGGACGACCCGCAGCCCGGTTGGTATGACACCGCGAGCGGGGATCTGGTCGACGAGTCCGAGCTGGTCGAGCGTTACCACGACACCGTGGTGGAGCGCACCGGGATTCGCTCGTTCGTCGACGACGGCGCGATCGATGCCGACCACACCTCGCCGCTGCTCGTCAGTGTGTTCCTGGACAAGGACTTCACCTTCGTGGTGTCCAGCGAGGCCGATGCGCGGGCGTTCGCCGAATTCGACCCCGAGCACACCGTCATCCGGCCGGTGCCGGATTCGGCTGACTGGCAGGTCATCCGCAAGGCCGGCACCGAGATCCGAGTACCGCGCAGTTCCAAGTTGTCCCGCACCGTCGGTGGTCAGATCCCGACCGGATTCGACCCGACGGTCTGGGGCATCACCCAGGACATGGCCAACTCGATCGACCGGGTGGCGCTGTGGAACATCGTCGCCACCGTCGACGCGTTCCTGTCCGCCGGGTTCACCCCGTCCGAACTGATGCGCTGGGTGCACCCCAGCCTGGTGGCCAGTACCCAGGGCACCGGGATGGGCGGCATGACCTCGATGCAGACCATGTATCACGGCAACCTGCTGGGGATGAACAAGCCGAACGACATCCTGCAGGAAGTGCTGCCGAATGTTGTTGCTGCGCACGTCATCCAGTCGTACGTCGGCAGCTACGGCGCGATGATCCACCCGGTCGGCGCGTGTGCGACCGCGGCGGTGTCCGTCGAGGAGGGCGTCGACAAGATCCGGCTCGGCAAGGCCGAATTGGTGGTCACCGGCGGATTCGACGACCTGACACTGGAAGCCATCATCGGCTTCGGTGACATGGCGGCGACCGCCGACACCGAGATGATGCGTGCCAAGGGCATCAGCGACCGCCGGCTGTCCCGCGCCAACGACCGGCGCCGGCTGGGCTTCGTGGAATCCCAGGGCGGCGGCACCATCCTGCTGGCCCGCGGCGATCTCGCCGCCAAGATGGGTCTGCCGGTGCTGGCGGTGGTCGCCTATGCACAGAGCTTCGCCGACGGTGTGCACACCTCGATCCCGGCCCCGGGCCTGGGCGCGCTGGGTGCCGGTCGCGGTGGCCGTGACTCGGTGCTGGCACGTTCACTGGCCAAACTGGGTGTCGGGCCCGATGACATCGCGGTCATCTCCAAGCACGACACCTCGACGCTGGCGAACGACCCGAACGAGACCGAGCTGCACGAGCGGCTCGCCGACTCGCTGGGTCGCTCCGAGGGCGCGCCGCTGTTCGTGGTCAGCCAGAAGAGCCTGACCGGCCACGCCAAGGGCGGTGCGGCGGTGTTCCAGATGCTGGGGCTGTGCCAGGTCCTGCGCGACGGGGTGATCCCGCCGAACCGCAGCCTGGACTGCGTCGACGACGAGCTGGCCTCCTCCGGACACTTCGTCTGGGTGCGCGACACGTTGCGGCTCGGGGAGAAGTTCCCGCTCAAGGCCGGGTTGGTGACCAGCCTCGGGTTCGGTCACGTGTCGGGCCTGATCGCCCTGGTGCACCCGGAGGCGTTCCTGGCGTCGCTGCAGCCGGAACAACGCGAGGCCTATGCCAAGCAGGCCGAGGCCAGGCTGTTGGACGGGCAGCGTCGCCTGGCCAGCGCGATCGCCGGCGGCCGGCCGATGTACGAACGGCCCGCCGGACGCCGCTTCGACCAGGAGACGTCGGAGAAGCGTCAGGAAGCGGCCATGTTGCTCGACCCGGCCTCGCGGCTGGGCGACGGCGACGTCTACATCCGCTAGCGTTACCGCGCGAGGAACGAGCGAGCGGGAGCCGATACATGAGCATCGTTGGGGTGGGGATCGATCTGGTGTCGATTCCCGACTTCGCCGACCAGGTCGACCAGCCCGGAACCGTGTTCGCCGAGACGTTCACGCCCGGTGAGCGCCGGGACGCCTCGGACAAGAGTTCGTCGGCGGCCCGGCACCTGGCGGCCCGGTGGGCGGCCAAGGAGGCGGTGATCAAGGCGTGGTCGGGATCGCGATTCGCCCAACGCCCGGTGCTGCCGGAGGGGATCCATCGCGACATCGAGGTCGTCACCGATATGTGGGGTCGGCCGAAGGTGCGGCTCACCGGTGCGATCGCCCAGCATCTGGCCGATGTGACGATCCACGTGTCGCTGACCCACGAGGCCGACACCGCCGCCGCCGTCGCGATACTGGAGACCACTTAGTGCCGAGCAGACACAAAAGTGCCCAAAACAGCGCGTTTGAGGGCACATTTGCGTGTGCTCGGCCTACTGATCTGACGCAGCGCGTGCGTGAGGTGCTGCCGTCGGTGCGGGCCGACCTGGAGAGCCTGGTGCGCATCGAATCGGTGTGGGCCGACCCGGATCGTCGCGCCGAGGTGCACCGCAGCGCGCAGGCGGTCGCGGACCTACTGACGCAGGCGGGTTTTCCGGAGGTGCGGATCGTCGCCGAAGGGGGTGCGCCCGCGGTGATCGCCCGCTACCCGGCGCCGCCCGGGGCTCCGACCGTCTTGCTGTACGCCCACCACGACGTGCAGCCCGAGGGCGACCGCGACCAGTGGGCGTCACCGCCGTTCGAACCGACCGAACGAGACGGCCGGCTCTACGGCCGCGGCAGCGCCGACGACAAGGCCGGTATCGCCACGCATTTGGCGGCGTTCCGGGCACACGGCGGGCAGCCGCCGTGCGGGGTGACGGTGTTCGTCGAGGGCGAGGAGGAGTCCGGCTCCCCGTCGCTGGGTGCGCTGCTGGCCGCGCATCGTGACGCGCTGGCCGCCGATGTGATCGTTATCGCCGACTCCGACAACTGGAGCGTCGACGTGCCGGCGCTGACGGTGTCGCTGCGCGGCCTGGTCGACTGCGTCGTCGAAGTCGCCACGCTGGATCACGGGCTGCACTCCGGGCTGTGGGGTGGGGTGGTGCCCGACGCGCTCAGTGCGCTGGTCCGGCTGCTGGCGAGCCTGCACGACGACGACGGCAACGTCGCGGTGCCCGGGCTGCACGTAGGTGAAGCGGCTGTTGTCGACTACCCGCCCGAGCGGGTGCGCGCCGATTCCGGCCTGCTCGACGGCGTGGCTGAGATCGGCTCGGGTTCGGTGCCGCAGCGGATGTGGGCCAAGCCGGCGATCACCGTGATCGGCATCGACACCACCTCGGTCGCGGCGTCGTCGAACACACTGATCCCGCGGGCCCGGGCCAAGATCAGCATGCGGGTCGCTCCCGGCGGGGACGCCGCAGCGCATCTGGAGGCGTTGACCCGGCACCTCGAGCACCACGCGCCGTGGGGCGCGCGGGTGACCGTCAGCCCGGGCGACATCGGGCAGCCGTATCGCATCGATGCCGGCGGCCCGGTGTACGACGCCGCGCGTGCCGCGTTCCGGGCGGCCTGGGGTGTGGAGCCGGTGGAGATGGGGATGGGCGGGTCGATCCCGTTCATCGCCGAGTTCGCGGACGCCTACCCGGCAGCGACGATCCTGGTCACCGGGGTCGAAGACCCCGCCACCCAGGCGCACAGCGTCAACGAGAGCCTGGACCTGGGTGTGCTGGAGCGGGCTGCCACCGCCGAGGCGCTGCTGCTGGGCAGCCTGGGCGCGCCTTAGGCGGAGAGGTCCCGGCGCAGCTTGGCGACATGCCCGGTGGCGCGGACGTTGTACTGCGCGACCGCGATCTTGCCCAACGCGTCGACGACGAACGTCGAGCGGATCACGCCCTGCACGGTCTTGCCGTACATCTTCTTCTCGCCGTAGGCGCCCCACGCACTCAAAACCACCCGTTCGGGATCCGAGAGCAGCGGAAACGTCAGCTTCTCGGTGTCGCGGAACTTGGCCAGCTTGGCCGGCTTGTCGGGGGAGATGCCGAGAACGTCCAGGCCGGCCTCGTTGAGCTCGGCCAGGCTGTCGCGGAAATCGCAGGCTTGTTTGGTGCAACCCGGCGTCGACGCCGCCGGGTAGAAGTACACGACGACCCGTCGTCCGCGGTAGTCGGACAGCGACACCGTGTTGCCGTCGGCGTCGGGGAGGCTGAACGCGGGGGCTTTGTCGCCAGGTTGCA
Organism: Mycobacterium sp. NGS50; assembly: GCF_059812545.1. Taxonomy (NCBI): domain Bacteria; kingdom Bacillati; phylum Actinomycetota; class Actinomycetes; order Mycobacteriales; family Mycobacteriaceae; genus Mycobacterium; species Mycobacterium sp. NGS50. The sequence goes on along the minus strand of NZ_JCALCW010000005.1, from coordinate 84,289 downwards.
GGCGTACGGCGTCGGTCACGGAAGGGCCCTTTCTGCTCACCGGGGCACCAGGTCGGGCCCCGGCTGCTCTAGGGTAGTGCGGCAGGGCAGCAACTCGACGACCGAGCCCAGGCGGCTGGTGCCCGAGGACAGGGAGGACGACAGTGGCGGACCGGGATCCCGACTCCATCAAGAAGGACATCGACGCGGCCCGCGACCGGTTGGCGTCCACCGTCGATTCGCTGGCGGAACGCGCCAACCCCCGCCGCCTCGCCGACGATGCGAAAGCTCGGGTGCTCGCGTTCGTCAAGACACCGGCAGTGGCGATGTCGCTGGCCGGGATCGGGGCACTCGGCGTGGTGCTGGTGATCCGCAAGATCCGCAACCGGTAGCGGCGCGCGTCACCCCAGCGTGTCGGGGCACAGCTCCTGTTGCGCGGCATCGACCAGCTCGCGCCACGGCATGTACATGCCCCACCCGACGTGGCTCATTTGGTCGACGACCTGCTGCGGCGAATCGCCGTCGCGCATCCGGCGGCACAGCGAATATCCGTTGGACAGCGTGGTTTGCGGGGACTGGTGCACCCAAAGCAGGCCGTCGGCCCTCGCGATGTAGGACTGGTCGTCGGCGTGCGCCGGGCCTGCGCCGAACACCCCGGCAGTGACAGCGGCGAAAACCGCCAACGCGGCAGCTGCGATCCTCATGGTTCGGATGGTAGAACGGCAGGTCAGCCGATGGTCACGGTTCGGCGCGGAAACTTCGCCGTGCCCGCATCGGCTTCAAAGCATCTTCATCGTCGACAATCGTGGCACGCAGCGTTGTCGCGGGCCACAATGTTGCGATGAGCGCGCAGCCTGACCGGCGTCTGAGGCCGGAGCCGATCGGGTACACGCTCAAGCGGCTGCTGTTGGGCAAGCCGCTGATCACCAACGAGCTCAGCACCGAACGTCTGTCGAATCCTGTTGCACTCGGTGTGCTTTCACCGGATGCCATCTCGTCGAACGCCTACGGTGTCGAAGAGATTCTGATCGAACTGCTGCCGTACGCCGGGCTGGCGGCGTTCACCCTGCTGTTGCCGATCACCGGGGTGGTCTTGCTGATCCTGGTTCTGGTCACCGCGTCGTATCGCCAGGTGGTGATGGCCTACACCCGTGCCGGCGGCTCCTACATCGTCGCGCGGGAGAACTTCGGGCCGCGGGTGGCGCAGGTGGCCGCCGCGGCGCTGCTGATCGACTACATCGTCACCGTCGCGGTCCAGGCCGCCGCCGGCACCGTCGCGGTGGTGTCGGCGATCCGTCCGTTGGGCCCGTTCAGCCTGGAGATCACCGTCGGGGTGGTGCTGGTGATGTGCTACGCCAACCTGCGTGGATTGCGCGAGGCGGGTCGGCGGTTCGCGATTCCCACCTACTTCTTCGCCGGCATGCTCGGCTTGATGATCGTGACCGGCGTTGTCCGGCACATCTTCTGGGGCCTGCCGCGGTACGACGCGGCGCACATCGCCGGTGCGATCCCGGTCCACCAGGGCAATGGGTTGGTGATGGGGGCGACGATCCTGGTGGTGTTGCGTGCCTTCGCCAACGGCGGGTCGTCGCTGACCGGTGTGGAGGCGATCTCCAACACCGTCAGCGTCTTTCGGAAGCCGCAGGGCCGCAACGCGCGCACTGTCCTCACGGTGATGGCGTGCGTCCTCGGCTTCCTGCTGGCCGGGGTCACCTACCTGGCCTACGTCACGCACACCCCGCCGTATCAGGCCGGCTATCCCTCGGTGCTGTCCGAGGTGGCGCGGGCGGTGTTCGGCAACGGCTGGCTGGGGCAGATCCTCTACGTTCTGGTCCAGGTGGCGACCGCCGCGATCCTGTTCACCGGCGCCAACACCAGTTTCAACGGGTTCCCGATGCTGGCCAGCTTCGTGGCCGAGGACCAATTCCTGCCCCGGCAGTTGGCCAAACGCGGTCAGCGGCTGGTGTTCTCCAACGGCATCATCGTGCTGACCGTAGCCGCCGTCGCCCTGCTGGTGATCACCGGCGGTTCGGTCAACGCACTGGTGCCGTTCTATGCGATCGGCGTATTCACCGGGTTCGCGATGGCCGGCTACGGGATGACCAAACACCATGTCGCGCATCGGGAACCGGGCTGGCGGCACCGCCTGGTGATCAACTTCTCCGCGGCTGTGCTGTCCACGGTGGTGGTCGGCATCTTCGCGGTCGCGAAATTCACCGAGGGCGCCTGGCTGGTGGTGGTGGTCTTCCCGCTGCTGGTGATCGTGTTGATGCGGTTGAACCGGGAGTACCGCGCCGAGGCCGCCATCCTGGAACGGTTCCGGGCCGACCGGCCCGAGATGGTCCGCTACGCGCGGCACCGGGTACTGGTCTTCGTCAACTCGCTCGATCTCGCGGTCATCGAGGCGCTGCGGTACGGCATCGGGTTGCGCGCCGACGATCTGACCGCCGTGCACCTGATGATCGACGCGGCGCACGCGGCCCGATTGGAGAAACGCTGGGAGTACTACGGGCTGGATACTCCGCTGCGGGTGGTCGACTGCCCCGACCGGCGGGTCACCCGAGCGGCGCAGGAGCTGGTCGAGAAGACCCGAAACGAGCACCGCGACACCAACGTCACGGTGTTGTTGCCGCGACGGACCTACGCCCCGCTGTTGGGGCGCCTGCTGCATGATCGCACCGCCGACAAGATCGCCCGGGCGGTGAGCCTGATGCCCGACGCCGCCGCGACCATCGTGCCCTACGACGTAGGGTCCCGGATTCGCCAGGCGTTCCCGGACATGTTCGAGGAGCGCATCGCCCGCGAAATCGCGAAGGTCCAGGTGCGGGTCGCCCAGGGCGACCAGCGGGGCATCGACCACTACCAGCATCCCGAGCCGCCGCCGACGGTCATCGCGGTAGACGATCTGATCAGCGGGCGGGTGGCCACCGTCGAGGGGCGCGTCAGCGAAGTCGACGACACCGGCGGGCACGGCCGGCCCGTTCGTGTCGTCGTCATCGGCGACGACAGCGGCGAACTGCGGGTCGGTTTCAGCCCCGGGCGCGGCACCGACATCCAGGTGGGGGACGTGGTTCAGCTGACCGGCAAGGCCCGCCAGAACGGCGCCCGCCCGATCACCATGTCCGATCCCCGCTATCGCATTCTCGACAGACCCGAGGACAGCAGCCCGTCGCGGTGAGGCCGCTACTGCGCGATCGGGTCGAACCGAAACACCGCGATCCGGCCGGCCAGCGCCTCGAACTCCTCGGGTGTCCCGTCGCGCACCATCCCGGAGCGCTTCGCGAACGTCACCCCGACCGGCACTTTGGTCGGAAACTCCCGCAGTACCGGGCGCGCCTGCGCGGCAGTCAATTCGACGATCGCGACGTGACGTGACCGGCGTCCCCGGCTCAATGTGCCGACACCGGCCGCGCGTGCATTGAGCGCCCAGTCCGCGCCCGGATACCCGGCGACGGCGTACAGGCTGCCCTGGAAGTCGAACGGCGTCATCGGCGTGCTGCGTAGTTGACCCGACTTGCGGCCCGGCACCGTCAACACCATCGCCGGGCCGGTCGGGATGCCGAGCTTCTGCACGGCCATCATGAATTTGTTCATCCGTTTGAGGTAGCGCGGCGGGCGCGGGTCGGACATGACGTGACTCCTTCTCTAGCCGAACAGTTCTGGGTGCTGAGCAACCCAGTGGGCGAATGTTTCGGCGGGACGGCCCAGGATCTTCTCCACCTCATGAGTCACCAGGGCCGGCGTGCCCACCGTCTCGGCGAGCAATGCGGTGTAGGCATCGGCGAATTGCGCGGGCAGACCGATGCCGATGAACCGCTGTCGCACCGCGTCGGCGGGCACCTCCTGGTAGCGCAACGGTCGGTTGAGTGCCTCGGCGATGGTCGCCAGCAGTTCGGTGTTGGTCAACGCCTGCGGACCGGTCAACGGAATCTTCTGCCCGACCAGGTCGTCGGACAGCAGCGCCCGGGCGGCCACCGCCGCGATGTCGCTCTCGATGATCGGAGCCGTCGATGCCGCCGCATAGGGGCCGCTGACGGTGTCGCCGTTGCGTATCTGGCCCGCCCACATGCCGACGAAATTGCTGGCGAACACCGATGGCCGCAGGCTCACCCACGCCAGACCCGAGTCGACGGCGAGTTGTTCGACCTCCCTGTTGCGGTCGCCGCGGAACCGGGACGGCTGGCGGGAGAAGTCGTCGTCGGCGTTGAGGGCCGACAGGGCGACCAGCTTGCTGACCCCGACTGCGGCAGCCCGATCCACGGTTTCGGGTAGCTCGCCGATCAGCGCCCGCGAGTTGAGGAACACCGCCGAGGCACCGGGCAGTGCTTCAGCGGTTGAGGGCACCACCGTGACCTGAGCAGGAAAGTCGGCGGTTGCCGGGTCGCGGGTGACGGCGCGCACCTGGGCTCCGGCGGCGACGAGTGAGCTGACCAGTGGACGACCGACATTGCCGGTCGCGCCGGTGACGACGATGATCATCGGATGACTCCTTCCGAGGGTTCTGCGGGTTCTGTCATCAAGGACGGGGTGGAAGCGCTAAAAGTTACCGCCGCGGGCGGTAACTTTTGGCACGGCTGAATCGTCGTCACCACATGAGCGAATCGCCGTCAGCCCAGTTCAGCGACCAGGTCACCGCGGCCTGGCGCAGCCACCGCCCGTATCTGGTGAATCTTGCGTATCAGATGCTCGGAGATATCGGCGATGCCGAAGATGTTGCCCAGGAAACATTTCTGCGGTTGGCGCGCACCGATATCGATGCGATCGATGACGTGCGGGGCTGGCTGACAGTGGTGGCCGGGCGGCTGTGCCTGGATCAGGTGCGCTCGGCCCGGGTGCGGCGTGAACGACCGGTGGACACCAACGAGGACGTCGCCGCGGATGTGCTGTCGCGAAGCCCGGTAGACCCAGCCGACCGGGTCACCCTCGATGATCAGGTCTCCGGTGCGCTGCTGGAAGTGTTGAGCCGGCTCAGCCCCGGTGAGCGGGTGGCGTTTGTGCTGCACGACGTGTTCGACGTTCCCTTCGACGCGATTGCGCAGACGGTGGGCCGGCCGGTGGGCACCTGCCGGCAGTTGGCGCGGCGGGCGCGGGCCAAGGTCGCCGGCGGGCAGCCGCGACTCAGCGAGGTACCGGCGGCCGAACATCAGCTCGTCACCGAGACATTCATCACCGCCTGCGCCAACGGCGACCTGGAGTCGCTGGCCGCGGTGCTGGATCCGACGGTGTGGGGGGTGGGGACGGTGTTGGCCGATCCCGCACCGCCGCAGCAGATCAATCACGGCCCGCACGACGTGGCCGTCAATCTGCTGCGCTATCTGGGCCCCGGTGCCACGTTGGTCGCCGGGCCGGTGGGGCAGCCGGTGGTACTGGCCTACGCGGAACGTCGGCTGTTCGCCATCGTCGTACTGACGATCCGCGGCGGCCTCATTGCCAAGATCGAGGCCACCGCAGATCCGGCGGCCCGCTTCGGGGTGTGACCCTGGCCGCGGCCCGACGCTGCGTCGTTGCGATCAGCTCTGTTCCACCACCATCAGGGTGTGTCCGCTCGGATCGCGGAACCAGCACAGTGGCGGGACCGGGCCACCCATCCGAGACACCTCGGCGTCGACGTCCACGCCGCGCGCTTTCAGTTCGGCGTGCGTGGCGTCGATGTCGGCCGTGCTGATCGTGATGCCGGTGACGGCCGGCGTGACGTCGGTGCCGGGTGGTGGGGGAGCCAGCGCGATGCCGGTGGTTCCCTCGGGCAGATACATCTCGATCCAGCGGCTGCCGTCGCCGAAGGGGGTGTCGGTTCGCTTTTCGAAGCCCAGCGATTCGTAGAACGCGACCGCGCGGTCTTGGTCCAGCGTGGGGACGCAGACCAAGGTGATGCGGGACAGTCCGGTGGTGGTAGGCATGGCGATCCCTTTAACTCGGTTGGCGATCATTACACCCGGTTATGACTGTCTGTGGGGCCGAAAGTCATCGTCGCGAAGAATCCGGACCGAAACGGTGGTGGAAATGCCTTTGAACCCGTAGGCGGGCCAAACCGTGTTCTGGGCGTGGCGGAAGTACCGATTACGACGACCCGGTCGCCGCCGAGCCGCGCCCGAGCACGACGGGCGTTGAAGCGTTGAGTGCGCCGTCAGGGTTTCGAACCCCGGACCCGCTGATTAAGAGTCAGGGGTTCTGATACCGTCGACATGGTGTTTCCTCCTATATCCCCAGGTCATAACAACCACTCGTCATCACGTCCTATCACACGATATCACAAGATAGGGTGAAGTATAGGGTGAAGCCAGGTGACGCGATAGGGTGAAGGTGTGAGTAGGCGAAGCAAAGGCGACGGCAGCCTATACAAACGCGCGGACGGCATGTGGATCGGTCGTGTGGAATTGCCCCCAGGTCCCGAAGGACGAAGGCACAAGTACGTCAGTTCCAAGAATCGCAATGTGGCGATGGGAAAGCTCAAGGAGCTGCGGGCCGAGATCGACGCGGGACGTATCCCGGTAACCGATAAGACGACCGTCGGGGACTGGTTGGACAAGTGGCTGGCCGTCAAGCACCGAAAGGTTTCGCAGAACACCTACGACTATTACGAGCAGGCGGTGCGGCTGCACATCAAGCCGCATATCGGCCGCGTGAAGCTCAAGGCGCTCACCGCGATGATGGTCCGCGAGGACATGCTGGCGAAGGCGGATACGACCGCGAACGAGCAGCGCGCCCACAAGGTCCTCAAACTCGCATTGAAGGCCGCGGTGACAGACGGTGTCTTGGCCCGCAACGTCGTGGAAGCAGTCGAGCCTCCCGGCCATACGAAACGGGTGCGGAGCGTTTTGGATTTCGACGATGCAACATTGGCGATCCGCGCCGCGATCGCACTCGATGAGTCACGTGACGAATCGGATGCCGCGCCGTTGCTTGCGACCCGGTGGGCGGCAGGAATGCTGACGGGTGCCCGACCGGCGGAACTGCGCGGCCTGGAGTGGACACGGGTCGACTTCGACAATGCGGCAATGGATTTGTCGTGGCAGCTCAAGCAGCTGCGGCAGGTCCACGGATGCTCGGATGACCCGGAGAATCCGACCTGCGGACGTCAGCGTCCGAGCTACTGCCCGAACGCTCGCTGGTACTTCGCCCCCGGCAAGGAATACCGAGAGTGCTACAAGTCGATGGTGTGGACGCGCACCAAGACCGAAAGCAGTCGCCGCGCAGTGCCGATCGTTGAACCCTTGTTGGAGATGCTGCGCATTCACGCCGAGCAGACCGCATCGCAACCCAACCCGCACGCGCTGGTGTGGCATCATCGCGACGGGCGTCCGATCAGCGAGACCGATGAGAACCGGCTGTGGCACGACTTCCTGCGTCAGGCCCAGCTGCCGCGCATCGAGCAGTACGCGGCGACCCGGCACACCGCCAGCACCTTGTTGCAGAAGCTCGGCATTCCCGATGAGGTGCGGATGAAGATCACCGGCCATTCGAGCCGGGCCGCCCATGAAGCCTACATTCACATCGACCAGACGCAACCACGCGAAGCGCTGGAGAAGCTGGCTCGGCGGCTGCTCAGCTGATGCGTCGTTTGCATGGGCATGGTCCGCAGCAGGACAAGGCTCGTTGTTTGGCACGCCAGGACAATGCGGCACCGACCGCGAATGTGGCGACGATGGAGCCGCACAGCACCCACATGATGCCACCGTGACCTAATGCCGGCACGCCGAGGACGATGCTTACCTGTCGTGCGCAGACGATGATTGCTGCGATCGAGGCGGCGATGTAGGTGTCGGCGAGTTTCCGTGAGCGCAGCCTTCGCAGGATGCGCAGCGCGGCGATGTGCAGGCAGAGCAGGTAGGCGATTGTCCCGCATATGATCAGCCAGTAGGCAACCGACCAGGCGTCGTTGTCGAGGTCGGTGACGTCGGGTCGGTATGGTCCGCGGCTGATGCGGCTGACGATCAGCAGCATGGCGGCGGCGGGGATGCAGATCATGAGGCAGGGGTTGACGTGGTCGCGGACCCAGTCGGCGGCGGGTCCTTGTTGTTCGAACTTGCTGAGGGCTGAGTCGACGAATGCTGCGCAGCCGAGGATGACGAGGATGTCGCCGACGAATGTGTCGATGTGCCAGAGCCCGGTTGCAGTGTGTAGCGCGGTTCCGATGGTGGCGGAGGCTGCCGGTGATGCGAGGGCCACGCCGAGGGTTGATAAGAGAATGCCTAGGTTTCGGGATCGTTCGGTTTTGGTGCGCCAGGCGTATCTGCGGCTCCAGACGCCGCAGGTTGAGCAGCTTATGAAACCGGTGAAGATGAGGGCTGCAACTGCTGGCATGACACGCCACCTTAGAGAAACTTAGGTTATGGTGACGGTAGCGTAAACCCGTTAGACGATCATGGCAAGACGTCTTTCTAGAACGCTTCCCGAGGATTCATGTCACGCAGGCGTGGGCGTTTCGTCGCGGGGCTCGCCTTGGTGACTGCGCGTCCTTTTGGGCCGCCCTTCTTGGGCTCCTCACCGTCGTCACCCAGGTAGGCGATTCTTAGCAGTTCTAGTTCGTCGGCTCCGTAGACTCGCGCGGCGGCGATCACCTGGTCTGGTTTGGGCGGCGTGCCGTTCTTCCACGCGGTGATCGTTGATTTGCTGACGCCGACCGTTGCGGCCACGTCTTTCTGCTCAACGTCACCGTGGAGTTCCGCCAACGCCATGAGGCGTCGGTACCACGGTGTCGGTGTCGATGACATGCGGGTCAGTTTAGTGAACTGAATGCGTCCACGCAAAAGTTATGCGCAACTTCACAGGTTGGTACACGAGTACCGGAAAATCATGTCAGTGCAGTTCATCGCACCGATACCCTTCAATCACAACGATTATCGAAGTAACAACACGTTGCATCAACGCAATTCGATATGGCACGGCACGCCGATTGCGCTTGCGCAGGCGTCAACAGTTCGGTACGGTGAACCGCATCACACCAAGTCCAAGCCTTCAGGAACCGAGGACATGGCATCACTCCAAATCAACCGAGACGCACTCGCACGCGAACGAATCCGCAAAGGCATCACCGACGACAAAGACCTCGCAGGCCGCATGGCAGTGGACCCAGCAACCGTCCATCGAGTCCTATCCGGCAAAAGCGAACCCGGCAACCGCTTCCTCGCCGGCGCCGCTTCAGTCTTCGGCAAACGCAAGTTCTTCGAAATCTTCGACTTCGACGGCGGTGCCTGATGGCCAAGTGGCACACCGTCAAGACCGGCGCCGAGCACGTCCAGGCCAGCGAAACGCTGGTCAGGGCCGCGATTAGGAGTGGTGATCTGCCTAGCAGTGTTCTGGGCCGGTCTGCGATCCGCATCAAGGAAGACGACCTGGACGCCTGGTTGGAAGCCCGGCCCTACGAGCCGAGGACCTCATGACTATTCCCGTTTCGGATCTGAGCGTTGCCGCGGATGCGCGGTCGATACGTCGGTTGATCCGCGACATGGCTGCGGACATGTCGGATGAGTCGACGCCGCGTGACATTGCCATCAAGGTTGCCGCTGCGGTTCCGTTGGGCCAGGTACGGTCGCTGTTCGCCGAGGTGTTGGTCGATTTAGTCCGCAATGTCGTTGGTGTCGATCGTCAGCGGTCGCTGACCAATGTTGTCAAGGGTGGTCGCGCTGCCCCGGCGAAGTCGGCGAAGGTTTCGCAGCGCCGGTCGTGGTGGCACGCGATGTGCGAGTCGCGGGTTCACATCGGAAAGGGCGACTGGAAGCTGGTCGGCGCGTGCACAGCCGATGACTTGCGGTTTTGCATCGAGGAACGTCAGCAGCAGATCGCGCAGCTGAACGGTCAGATCGTTAACTTCGCGGCGCTCCTGGACGCCTTGGAGCGCACTGGCGTCGACACCGTTTCGGAACTGAATGAGACGGACGTGGCCGCATGACCACCGTCATCAAGACTTCCCGGACGGCCAACCCAGCCGCGGCACCCACACGGTCCTCGCCGTCCGGGACCAAGGACGCCACCGACCAACCACCAAACGGTACCGATCCTATCGGCGTCGGTGGCGTTCAAACCTCCCCGAAGGCCAAACCAGCCGCGACACCCAAGGGTTCCTCGCCTTCGGGGACCAAACCAGCCGACAGCCAGAGTATAGCCGGCGCCCATCTTTGCCGCGCTGTCGGCCCAAACTTCACCGCCGGCCACGGTCTGAACGAAGCCCATATTTTACGCGTCGGTGGTGACCAAACTTCCGAAACGTCCAGTGGGACGCCGAACAACCAAGACCACGCCGACGTTTCGGATCAAACTCCCGGCAGCCAAGCTTCGCGCGACATCCAAATGGGCTCCGCTGCTGGGCCAATCCTCCGCGACCCCGTACTCGGTGTCCTCGCCGACGTGCTCGACGACCTGGAATCGGTGCGGATCGCCAACGAAAACCGTTTACGCACCCTCACCTCGACCGACGAGTACGGGCACGGACTCACCACCGCACACCCCGAAATCGCACGACTCGCCGCGATTGTCGAAGTCCTCAAAGACCAGGAGCATCAGGCGCAACTCAACCTGTGCCGCGTCATGCGCCGCCACCCGCTGTGGGAGTTCGCCAAACCCCTCAAGGGTGTGGGCGAAAAGCAGTTCGCCCGCCTGATCGCAGTCGTCGGCGACCCCTACTGGAACGACCTCCACGATCGTCCCCGCAGCGTCTCCGAACTCCGGTCCTACTGCGGGTTCGGCGACGCTGGCGCGCAACGTCGGCAGCGCGGCCAGAAAGCGAACTGGAACGCCACCGCCCGCAGCCGCGTCTGGCTCATCGCCGAATCCTGCATGAAGCAAAAAGAAGCGGGTCAATACCGCAAGGTCTACGACGCCGCCCGCGCCAAATACTCCGACGCCGTTCACGATGCTGAGTGCAAACGGTGCGGACCAGCCGGCAAACCCGCGCAACCCGGCAGTCCGCTATCCCTCGCGCACCAACACGCCCGCGGACTACGCGCCATAGCCAAGCAGCTGCTCAAAGACCTTTGGCTCGCGGCCGAAGCGCAACGACAGGAAGTGACGGCATGAAAAACATAAATCTCCGCAAGGCGGTGCAGCCATGACCGACGTAGCAAACTTCATGATCGCCTACGGAATCGGCTGCCTCATCGGCCTCATCATCCTCTGGCTGCGCGCGGAGATGCGGAAATGACCACATCCAGCCTCCTCAAACACACCGAAGCACGCTCCTGCTACAGCCTCACCCTCGCACCCCTATCAACCGTCGTCGCCCACACCGGCTTCGACCGCGAACACCAAATCGAAATCCGCTGGCAATGCACCGCCCTGGACATGAGCCGCGAATCAGCAATCGAACTCTGGCGCCGCCTCGGCCACGCCCTATCCATGGACGCCGAAGCCGTCACAAAACAACGCGACCAGCTACGCGAACGCGTCGCAGAACTCGAATCCGAACGAGACGCCAGGAAAGCATCATGAGCGACATCGAAGTCCCCGTCGGCGAATGGCCGGCCCTGGCATCCACCTACCGCAAGTTCGATGCGGCCGCGGAGGAAATCCGAGAGCTGCGCGCTGCGAACCGGATGCTGTCTCAACGTGAACACCTCGCACATCTCGATCTCGCGCGAATTACCGAGCAACGCGACGCCAAGACCATCGAAGTCAACCATCTGCGGGCTGAAAACATCAGCCTCATCAACGACCTGGCAGCGATCAACGCCAAGCTTGATGTCGCCCTGGCGCAGCGGGACACATCACGGGTGGCCGGACCATGAACCGAATACTAGGTTTGGCCGCTCTACCCGCCGTGTTCTTTTTCGGGTTCACCCGCGGCCTCGTCAGCGAACTGCTGAACAACCTGCGCGATGTCGAGTTCACGACTTCGAAGCCGCCCTAGCTGCCGCCGAGGCTGAGATCGACGTGTTTGAGCCGGACTCGTTGACCGATCCCGCTGAGGGGCGGGATAACGAGACGATCGCGCCAGGTGGGCTGCCTGCGGGCGCGAACCGGTCGCCGGAGGTTGAGCAATTGGCCGCTCCCTCCGGCGACCACCCAACCTGCCACGCCTGCGCCGCCCTGGCCGCATACGGGATCGATACCAGCACGTTCCACACCAAGTAAAACGGCCCGCACCGAATCCCTGCGGTGCGGGCCACGACACAGGAAACAGGAGGTTCCCATGTCAACACACGATGTTACCAAGCCGCTCACCCACGGACAGGTCGATGATCCTGGACCGATACAGACGGGTGACGGGTCCCTGGTCGGTGCTGACCGCATGATCAGCCAGATCGTCGCGGCCACACCGACAGCAGTGATTGAGCCGTCGCCCGTGCTGCACGGGCTGCACACCCTGCATGTCGACGGGCAGCCGGTCGCGATCGCGTTCCCGCACGACGGGAAATGGGTGGTGGATTTGTTCGACGGTCCGCCGACAGCGGAGGTTTTCGACACCGAAACCGCCGCCCTGGCACGCCTCGACGAACTCACGGAAGCAGCCACCGCATGACCCGCAAGAAAATCCTGACCGAACTCACCCACGAACAACGCGAAGCCATGGCCACCTACGCCGACCATTGGATCGAGCACGGCCTGCGCACCACACCACTCACCGAGCAAGAATGGGGGCACGTTGAGGACGGTTTCCGCCGCTGCTACGAGTTTGCCGGCATTGCGTGGCATGGCAACGTGATTCGAGTTCCGTCGCCGATCGTGGGCGCCTTCGCGGCACCAGCTGCGCAACTAGCAATCACGCTAATCCGCAGCATTCGTCCAGATGATGCCGTCCGTGGCGCCGTCGGTGGTGCCGTCGGTGGTGCCGTCGGTGATGCCGTCGGTGGTGCCGTCGATGCCGCCGTCCGTGATGCCGTCGATGCCGTCGGTGGCGCCGTCCGTGGTGCCGTCGGTGATGCCGTCGGTGGTGCCGTCGGTGGTGCCGTCGATGATGCCGTCCGTGGTGCCGTCGATGCCGTCGATGGTGCCGTCGATGATGCCGTCGGTCGTGCCGTCCGTGGTGCCGTCGATGGTGCCGTCCGTGATGCCGTCGGGAGACTTTGGTATTACCGATTGGGCGGTCGGTTCTGGTCCTACTGGAATGCGTACCTGTCGTTCTTTCGAGACGTAACGAAAATCGAACTCGATGTGTGGGACCGGCTGGATGCCTACAACACTGCGCAGTCGGCTGGTTGGTGGTGGCCTTTCCGTGACTTCGTCATGGTGTGCGATGTTCCGGCCGTGATTCGGCGCGAGCAGGTCGGTGCGCGCGGGTGGGGATCACATCGGTTGCATTGCGAGGACGGCCCGGCGATCGCGTGGCGAGACGGCTACAGCTTGTATTTCTGGCATGGCGTTCATGTTCCGGCGTGGGTTATTGAGGCGCCGAGTGTTGATCGGGCGATTGGCGAATCGAATACGGAGGTTCGGCGTGCGGCGATGGAAGCCGTGGGTTGGGACAAGTTCATTGATCGGCTTGGTGATCCGATCGATAGTTGTCCTGATCCTGCGAACGCACCGCACGATCTGAAGCTGTATCGGCTTCCCGACGCGCTGAATCCTTACGGGACAAAAGTCAATCTGCTGTTCATGACGAACGGCTCCCCTGATCGCAGCGGCGAACTGCGCTGCTACGGGGAGACCGTTCCATCGAGCATCAAAAGCGCTTTGGACGCCGCCGCATGGCAATACGGCGTGACATCTGACGTCTACCAACAGTTGGCTAGACGAACCTAGAAGAAGGGAAATTGGTTATGGCAACAACATTCGGGCAGGCGTTAGACAAGATCGGTGTCAGCATTCCAGCGCATCTGGTCGCGGAGGCTGAGGTTCCCGTCCTGACGGGCCCGCAGTGTCAGGGTGATCTGTTGATCGTGCCGGCCGACCTGGACCAGTTCGACACCAGCAGTGTCGAGTGGGAGCAGGTGCCGACCGCGGGCATTCAGGTGGTTACCGGTGAAGCGACGGGCAACACACACTGGCTGCATCGCGGCTTCGATTCTCCGGGTGTTCGGTGGGCGCGGCTAGATGCTGGTTTGCGTCTGGCGGTGGTGTCGGTGCCGGACGGCGAGTCTGCTGAGCTGATTCATTCCGATGAGCATGGCTGCAACGCGATGGGTGCAGGAACGTATGTGATTCGCGGGAAGCAGGAACTGGCCGACCAGATCAGGCGAGTCGCGGACTGATGAACACATGGTTCATTGGTGGGGTGGCCGGGCGTATTCCGGCCACCCCAAAGGTGGGGCGCCGCGCCTATATGCCGGTGATACGCCGTTCGTTGACGGACAGTGTTCCGTGGTGGGTGTGGCCGCCGATCCTATTCGCTGCCATCGTGATCGCCGGGTTGGCGAGCCCGTACGCGCACGCCACACCATCCACAGACACCTACACCGCCAGTCACATGTCCGCGGTGTGCCTCACCCTGGACACGTTCCCCACGGACATGGGCCTACTCGGGGTAGCCGCCGGAATCCAAGAAGATCAGCCAGTATTCAGTCTCGCTGATATCGCCCAGGTGATCACGGATTCGGTGATCGTGGCTTGTCCCCGGCATCTGCCGTTGCTGCGGGCGGCTGCGGAGCGTGCGAAAGCACAGGTGGTGTGATGCCTGATCTGTTCGTGGCTGTGGTTGTTCTGCTACTGGTGTCGTTGACTGGGCTGTTGGTGTGGTGGCAGCAATGAGCGCCCGCCTCGGGTATCGGCAACCCACGCCGTCACTGTCCATGGACTGGATGCTGCACGGGAACTGCCGAGACCGCGACCCCGACATCTTCTACTCCACCGTCACCGGACCGAAAGCGACGGTTGAGGCGAAGGTGGTGTGCCGCGACTGCCCCGTTCAGGCGCAATGTTTGGAACATGCTCTGTCGCGTCCCGAATCGCACGGGGTTTGGGGCGGTATGTCGGTGGATGAGCGGAAAGCGTTGCGGCGCGGGAGACGAAAGTGAGTGTCGCGCAGTGCCGGCGTTGTGGTGGCTGGTGGTCGTTCGCAGCGAACCCGTGCTTGTTTGAGGTGATCACGAAATGGTGCCCGGAATGTGTGGTCAAGGTATTTCCGAAGATGGGTGCGGCATGATCGGCAAAATCTACGTGTACGAGCTCGCTGACCGGGTTCTCGGCGATGGAGTCGAAACATGGTTGGACACACCGCGACTCGGGATAGGTGACACACCGAAGATTCCGGTAGCACCGCGCAAGCTGCTTGAGTCGGGCTGCCCGGCTTGTGTCGCCAGCGTCGCCGCAGTCCTTGAAGCGTCGGAGGCCGACCGGTGACCGGCGAACCGAAGTCCATCGAATTCGTCCGTGTCTTGATCAGTCTCGCTATCTCAACGCTGCACAACTACATCAAAGACGAACCAGACGGGGCTTCTGTCGCTTACCGCTGCCAGCAGGAACTTCGAAACACCCACAACCGATTGAGGGGATTACTTGATGAATGAGGGTATGCGTGACGCTGCGGCCAGGGCCGTGGTGTATCAGATCGTGGAGGCTGAGGCTAAGGCCCGCAAGGACGAAGCCAAAGCCCAGCTGACGGGACTGGAACCCGGCGACGGCATCTCGGCCCGTCTCGGAGCCCAGGTGATCGGGAAAGCCACGATGACGGCGGGACGGCAGAAGCTCACCGTCACCGACGAACACGCCCTACTTGAGTGGGTGCGCCGGAACCATCCCACCGAGATCGTGGAATCGGTGAACCCCGCCTACCTGAAAGCACTGGAAGCCACCGCGAAACAGGTCGGCGCGGTGATCGACGACCAAGGCGAGATCGTGCCCGGTCTGGAGATCACCTACGGCGACCCCTACGTATCCGTGCGCCGGGATAAGGATGCGGCGTTCGTGGTTGCAGAGCTTCTCACGACTGGGCGGTTGCAACTCGACGGCATCAAGGCCATCGAAGCATGAAGGTTCACGAAGCGCTGTCGAAAGTCATGGCCCAAGTCGGGGCCGTGAAGAAAACCGGGCTCAACAGCCAGTCCGGTTACAACTTCCGCGGCATCGATGCCGTCACCTCCGCGGTCTACCCGGCGCTGGTGGAGCACGGCGTGATCGTCGTCCCGAAAGTGACCGACTACCAGTACGGAACCGTGACTGTTGGGCGTAACCGAACCGAGATGAGTCACGTCAGGATCACCGTCGAATTCACCTGGTACGGGCCCGAAGGCGACCAGCTGTCATCCGTGGCGGCCGGGGAGGCGTTCGACTCGGGAGATAAAGCGACGGCGAAGGCGCATTCGGTGGCGTTCCGCACCGCCCTGCTGCAAACCCTGTGTTTGCCGACCGATGAACCCGACCCCGATTCACGCACCTACGAACGATCGGAAGCTGTTGATCCCGGTCTACATGAGGCCAACGAGGCGCGCGGCGAAATGCTGAACGTGTTGCAGCCTTTCGGTTGGACACCGGACAAGCTGATTCAACGGTTCAAAGACGACTACAGCACCGATCTTCTCCAGGCCGACGCCGACACCGTTAAAGCGTTCGCGACCGCGCTTAAGGACGAGGCTGAGCAACAGGAGAACGCGTCGTGAAAGCGACGGGGTTTCCGCCGGCGGTTCGGGACATCATCTTCGCCCGTTCTCGCGGGTATTGCGAACGGTGTGGTTACGGGTCGTCGGACATGCAAATTCACCATCGTCGTCCACGGGGTCTCGGCGGCTCCAAGCGTGAAGACACCAACACCGCCTCGAATGGAGTTGCGTTGTGTGCGGCGTGTCATCGTCAGGTCGAGGCGTATCGGTCGCAGGCGTTTGAGGATGGCTGGCTGGTCCATCAAGGGCATTCGCCGACGGCGGTTCCGGTGTGTCGGCGTGGGGTGTTCGTGTGGCTCAACGACGACGGGTCGTTTGATCCGGTGCAGAAAGTTCAACAGGGGGCGCCTGATGCCTAGCGGTTACAGTCCGCGCTGGTTGCGTGACCCGGATGATCCCAGGGTGATAGCAGCGCTGGAACGGAAATGCCCGGCGTGTTATTCCCGGCCTGGTCACAAGTGCGGGATGTGGCGGAATGGGCATCACTGGCCGACGCCCACCGGCTTAGTCCACGAAATCCGTGTCCCTCAAAAGCTTCTGCACCGAAGGGCTGCGTCGTGAAATGGCGGCGCAGTGCGGACAGCGGTGTCCCGGTGTGGTGGGCGCGCGGGCAGCGTGCCACATACCGGATCGAGTGCCGAGACGGCCGGTGGTGGCTGACCGGCAAAGACCACGACGGCCTGGGCCTCTTGTGTTTCCCGCTGGATGGCAAACCCTTCCGGTTGGTGGCGGATGCGCAACGGACAGCAGAGAAAGCAGACCGGGACACACGACTGGTAGGGGAGATGAGCGCAACATGAGTACGTTCTTGGAAGCGTTACATCGCGTCGATGAACGCATGGAGCTGGCTGACCGGCACGCCCGGGCGCTCGCCGAAATCGCCGAATACCACGGCAAGATGCCGATCTACCCGCTGGCGACACTGGCGTGCTACGACCGTGACCACGACTGGCTGGAGACTGCCGACGGTGACGTGTGCACCTGCGCGCCACCCGACCGCGAAGTGTGCGAAACCTGCCGGGATGTCGACGGCGACTACCTCGACTGGCCGTGTCCGACCATAGCCATCCTGCAACGGGCCGGGCTCGCATGACCGCCGTCAGTCCCCAGGTCGGGGAATGGATCGGTGGCCGGCTGCGCGCCATCCTGCACGACGAGGCGGTGGCATCGTGACCGCCCCCGTGGAGTTGCGTCGTCTGGTCGCGCCCCGTGGCGACGGCCAGGTGTTGGAGACCCGTGCCCGCTGCCAGGACGACGGGCACCCGGTCGGGTGTGTGCACCCGTCCTGGTTCGGGCACGGCCAGCCTGGGTCGGTGTGTCACTGCGGCAGGGTCGTGCGGGCCGGGGTGTGTCCGGTCGTGGAATGGCCGCGGCCCGAGCCGGTGCGCCGGCAGCCGATGTGGTGCAACAACAACCAGGAGGGCCGATGACTGACACACTGCCGCAACGTATGCGGGAAGCCGCGAAGGTGCTTCGGGAGGCGACCAGACGCATCGCTGACATAACGGGACATTGGCATCCGCGCGACCTGGAAAGGATGGCCGACTACTGGGAAGCCGAGGATCGTGCCGCCGCCGAAAAGGACGCTGCGGCCGAAGAACTGGCCCAAGCGCTGTACTGCTTGCGGTATGAGCCAGAGACGTGGGATTTAGCCAAACAGGAAGGCTGGAGACACTCGGCTCGCAAGCTCATCGACGCGGGATGGACCAAGACAGCGGTGACCACCGATGACTGATCTCACCGCCCGCACGCACTCCACCGAAGGTGGATGCTCCCGCGCTCCGTCTCTGACGGATCGCATCACCGAGATACTGCGTAAAAAGACTGTTCTGCGCCCTGAGTGGATCGCGCTTCTCGCTGCCGACCTCGCTGCTGCCGCCGAGGAACACTACCGGCCACGCATCGAAACGGTGGAACAGCTTGACGCGCTGCCGATGGGGACAGTTGTCCGAACAGTCGAACATGAGCGTGTTGCTGTGAAAACTGGCGAACGTTGGGGTAACGCAACCGGATACAGCTCGTGGTGGGAAGAATCTGGCAGGTCGGACTACGACCATATTGCAAGCGATGACCTTGACCTCCCCGCCGTCCTGCTGTGGTCGCCACGGGCTGACGAATGAATCTTCTCTACTGGTTTGCCGAGGCGGGGTGGTTCCAGCTGGAATACCCGACATCCCCGCCGCCGTGCTGCGCTCCAGGGGTGGGCGAATGAGCTTCAACTACCACCGCTACTCCCGTCCCGGCTCGGGGTGTCCGTGTTGCGGGCGACGGTTCTGGCCATCACCAACCCAGCCGCCCAAACGCATCGTTCCAATCCACGACAGCCCTGGCGGCGTTTGTGATGGGTCTCTTGAGCCAACGGAGGATTTCAATGACTGATCCAGCAGTAGAAGCCGCGAAAAAGGCGTGGGTGGAACGTTACGGAGTGGAACAGCTTCCTCGATTCTTCGATGATGTTGACGACGACGAGCATGTTGCCGCGTTCATCGCCGCCGCTGCCCGTGAAGCGTTGAAACCGATACGTGCACGACACAAGCCGGTTTCAAGATATGCGCACCCCGACGCCGGAAAGGATTGCTTAACCTGCGACAAACCGTGGCCATGCCCAGATGCGCTGGACTCCTACAGCAGTGAGGAGCTGGAGCGGTGAGCCTGCATTTCACGTTGGCGATCAACGGGCGCAGCATCCGCCACACGGTGGCGATTCAGCGAATCACGCCGAAGAAACCCATACCGGCGGACTCCACGATCTGCACCTACCAGGTCGACCTGTTCACACCAGACGACCCGGACAGCTACCGCCGGTCACGCCGCAGCGTGGTCGGCGTGAAGCACCGGTATGGAGACGGACCCATGGAGCTGGTGCGAAAGGCGCTCAACGCATTACACAACGAGGAGACCGACCGTGACTGACGACATCGTGGCCCGCGCGAAGGCGGCACTGGAAGGCGTCAAGGGACCGTGGGTGGTGGACCCCGATGCCTATTTCCTAACCGATGACGATGGCGTCGACAACGGAAGATATTGGGACGTGGACGGCCCAAACGGAGGCTGGATCGCCCACTGTGAAGATCTCCCCACCGCCCAGTTCGTCGCCGCATCATCCACGCTGGTGCCGGAGCTGGCCGCTGAGGTTGAGCGGTTGAGGGGTGCGCTCGACGATCTCTGCGGGCAATGGTCGGCATGGCTAGCGGTGGATGACACCAACGGCTTCGGCGAAGGCGTCAGGGACTGCCTGGCCGGACTCCGCGACGCGCTGCGGGGTGAGGGTTGATGGCAATCTCCCTCAAGTCGTGGCCGCAACCCTGCCCAGGCTCGTACGCAAGGGGGAAATGGACCCTCAACCGCGGCGACGGCAAGCCACGCGCGATCTGCCCGCAATGCGGCCGCGACTACAAACCCAACCACGACGGCACCGTCCGATTCCACAGGCTCCCCGCATGACTGCCGACCACTGCCCGCTGACGGCCCGCGAAGGCCCCTACTTCTTGACGTGCTGCCTGACAGCCGGCCACGACGGGCTGTGCATGTGCGACAACATCACCGACGTACGCGAGGAGGCCCGGTGACGGTCACAATCCGCAAAGAAGGCGACTATCTCGCCTGTGACTGGGGACGCATAGAACACGGCGACCCGCGACCCGACCGCGGCGAAGTCGGACATCTGATGATCGTCACCCGCGAGTATTTCTCGCAGCTATTCCATCAAGGACCGCGCAGCCGTGCGAACGGTGCCATCGACAGCGTGTCGATCATCGAGGCTGACCCCGCCGCGACGTTGATGGAATCGAGCGAGCTGCGCCTGTTCGCGCACATCGACTACGCAGGCCGACGCTGGACGTGGGAATTGTTCCCGGCCGAATGGTGGGACGGCTCCGATCCGTCGATCTACGTCGGAAGATGGCCCGACTGATGACCACTGATTGCACGCTGTGCGACCACCCACCCCACACCGGCCAATGCGAGGCCCTCGTGTGGGGGCCAGGACAGCGCTCACAACCCTGCGACTGCCCGGCATACGAACCACCCCCGCCGTGTGACTGCGGACGCTGGCAACCCTGCCGACACTGCGAGGAGGACTGATGGACGAGCCCATCAGGTGTCATCACTGCCGGGAAGTGATCCAACCCAACCAGACCGGCGGCTGGTACCACGTCGAAACCCCGGCGCACAGGTCTGGTCAACGCTGCTTTCTCTACGCAACCCCAGCAGGACGCCCCCATGCCTGACGCCCTGTTCGACGTTCCCGAACCCCCGACCCTCACCTTGGCTGAGCGCCGCATCGCCCGCGGTGAGCGTGTGGTGGTGATCTACTGATGCTCCCCACCGATGAGGGCTTCCGCGTCCTGGTTGACCTCGACAACGACCGAATCACATGCCAGGCGGCAACGCCCGTCGCATGGTTTCCCGAACATGAAATGCACCGGTACGCGCCGGGTCAACACCTTTTCCTGTTCTTCGACGGCGAATGCGTGAAGCTCAAGGCTGACAACGGTACGTGGGTTTGGCAGCTCACTGGACGAAAGCATGTCCACCATTACGCCGCATCGGGAGCTCGGCCCTGCGTTCTCCTTGAAGGGAGGTGGCCCGACTAATGGCGCGTTGCATTGTGTGTAAACGCCGAACCATCCACGCCCGGATCTGGGAGGTACGAACCACGTCCGGAGTCTTGGCCGCAGCCTTCGAGTCATTCAACGAAGCCATCAAATGGGCAACCGACACGAAAAACGTGGACCTGATTGACATCGAAAGCATCAGATTCCCGCCTCTAGACCTCAACAGTCTCTTCGAATCCGGGTTCTATGACGCCATCTTCGAGCATCGAAACAGCACACCGAAAGACGAAACGGAGGCTAACTGATGGGACTTCCCTGGGTACGACTAGACACCCAGTTCCCCTCCAATCCAAAGGTTCTAGAACTCGTCGCTGCGAAGAAATGGCGTGCTCTGTTCGTCTACATGAGTTCCCTCGCCTACTGCGGGCAACACGGCACCGACGGTTACATACCAGCCGGCGCACTGCCGTTCATCCACGCCACAAACACCGAGGCCAGCGCCCTGACAAGCGCTGGAATGTGGAAGGCGGCGCCCGGCGGGTGGGACGTCAATGGATGGGACGAATTCCAGGTGTCCGACGAGTCGGCTAAGCGCAGGCGTGAACGTGCCCAGAAGGGTGCCCAGAAACGTTGGGAGAACGCCAGAAGGGCTGGGTTGCACGGTGTCTAAGCAATGCTTACAAGCAATGCTTACAAGCAATGCTCAGTGGTGTAACACCAAGCATGTGCACGTACGTACGTACGTACTAACGAAGAAGCTACTTACGTTACGTAGCTACCTCACGTTGAGTAACGCGCGCAGGGGGGCTGACCGATTCGTCCCAAACGAGGATGAAAACCAGCAGGAATCCGCCGCTGCGCGCGGACTCCAGGCGGTGACACATGCATGACCGGACCGGCGACGAGTACACCGAATTCGACCGCGACGAACTCTGGGCTGCACGCCGCCGACGCGACATCGCCGCCTGCTACCTCTGCGACACAGACGGGCTACGCGACGGATTTCAATGCGACCACACCGACTGGGCACAAATAACCAAACGCGGAATCGAAAAAGTTCAAGCCGCCATCAACGAAGCCAACAAAACTCACGTTCGGCAGGAGAACCGATGATAAACCTCACCCCAGCCCAGATAGCCGAAACAGACCAATGGCTCGCATCACTGCCTCAACAAGTCCAAGACGCAATCGATGAATTCGCGCAGACACTCGACGAAAACCCGTGCCAAGACGTGCAGATCCTCACCGAATCGATAACTCAGCTGTCGACGTTCGCGGCGATGCTGCCGACGGTGCGGGATGCCCTCGCATCCGGCTACATCGCCCTGTTGTGGTGGTGCGCCAGAAACCGGCACGCGATTGCGGCCGCCCAGCAGCCGCACACAGCGACAAAAACCGGTCCCAGACAGTCACGGACGGGCGACGGGGCCGGCGACGCCACAGAACGGCTCGCATGATGACGGTAGAACCCACCCACATCACCGACCGTCAACCATGGATGGCCGAAGCCCTCTGCGCACAAATCGACCCTGAACTATTTTTCCCAGAAAAAAGCAAAAACGCACAAACAGCAAAAAGGATCTGCCGTGAATGCCCAGTCAGAACAAACTGCCTCGAATACGCGATACAAAACAGTCCGCTCGACGGGATATGGGGCGGCACCTCACCAAGAGAACGACACGCGTTAACCCTGCTCCACACGGGCCGCTGCCCCAAATGTAAAAACACGCTTGCCGAAGCCGGAACCATCAAAGGTGTCCACGGCTTCACCGTCTGCGCTTACTGCTCCAACACCAACCGGAAGGCAACGGCATGAAATATCCGCTCAAACACGTCCGGATCTGCGAGCGCTGCGACAAAGTCCGCTGGGCGCCATGCAGCAAGGGCTGCGCCCTCCCAGAAGACCGCGACGGCTGGCAACCCAACATCCAATACATCGAACGAAAGACCAACCAATGACTGTCACACTCATCGTCCTCGCCGCACTGCAACTACTCATACTCACCTCCATCAACGGCAACATCACCCTCCTACGCCGAGACCTCGCCAAACAACAACACCCATCCACATGGAAGCTCGGCGAATGAACGAAAACCGCTGCCTCATCTGCTCAGCAACAACACAGTTCTACGCCTGCACCGGCTGCCTCGACGACATCAAATCCATGCTCACAGGCTTCATACGCGGCCCACAACTCGACACTGGCCAATACGGGCCTGGCTGGCTCGAATTCCTCCACGACGCCGCCCACGGCAACACACGACTCGGCCAATCCGCCCGCCGCAGCACAGACAAAGGCTCACCCATGCTGTGCAACCTCAACGCCTCAACACTGCTTAGCATGGTCACCGACATGCTCGACGCCTGGGTGCACGACCTCTGCCAAACACGCGGAATCGACCCGCCAGACTTCGGACCGCCGGCACAGGAAGAAAAGCCGACCATCGCCGGATCTGCGCCGTGGTTCGACGCAACAGAGTTCTACATCGAACCATCACGAAGACTCGGCCCACTATGCACTGAATGCTTCTGCCACCACCAAGGAGAATGCGCGTGAACCCCGCCAAGCTCGCAAAATGGCTGCTTCAACACGCCGACAACCTCGCACTGCACCCGGCGGTAGACGAGTTCTTCGATGAACTCAAACAACGCGCCGGCGAAATCGACCGTATGATCAACCGGCCGACACCACCGGTCGAACTTGGCAGATGCCCAACAACCCTCACCGACAACTACGGCAAGCGCAGGTGCAACACCGAACTATCAGCCAAGCGCGGGCAGATCGAAATGCAATGCCCAGGCTGCAACGCCACCCACAACATCGAGAAGCTGATACAACAACAACTCAACGATGTGCCCAACCGACTGTTCACCGCCCCGCAGGTGTTCAAGATCATGGAACGGCTACAGGAGCCCGTAGGCGAAAGCACCTGGCGGCGCTGGCGGGCCACCGGGAAAATCAAGCCAGCCGGTGAACTCTACGGCGAACCGGCCTACCGCCTGGACGACGTTCGCAACCTGCGACAAGAACGACGCGCCCACATGGCCGGATAACTTACATACGTGTAATTCGAGTGCTATCCTGAGCGGTAACCCGCAGTAGCACAACTGTGTCCGCTGCAAGAAAAGGCCCCTGCGACGGCTGTCACCGCCCAGGGGTTTGGCCGATCTGGTTAGGAGATCGACATGGGGAATTCTAGCGCACGGAATGCGTTCGGCGGATCAGCCAACGGCTTTTACCGGCGAGCTACATGCGCGTGGGATCACTGCTACAACGACAGGTTCCTTGGGATACCAGTCTGCTGCTACCACGCCGTCATGATCCATGGTGCGATAGCCGATGCTTCATCGCCAGGACCAATGACCCCGCCGATTGGGTGCGAGCGGCAGACCAGGCCAGACGCGGTCCATGTCGTGTACTACCTGATGCGAAGCCCCACCGTCGTGAAGATCGGAACCACGCGTCGCCTGCGCGAGCGAATCCGCGGCATGTACAGCGAGCTGCAATACGTCGTAGCCCTTGAGTGCGGAGACAAGAGCCTTGAACGTCAGCGTCACCAAGACTTCGCGGATGAGCGGATCGCCAAGAACCGCGAAGATTTCTACCTGTCAGACCGTCTTAAAGCGCACATCGAATCACTGATGCCTGAGCGTGATCAACTGATCGAACTCGCGACGGC
The DNA here is from genome assembly GCF_059812545.1 of Mycobacterium sp. NGS50. Taxonomy (NCBI): domain Bacteria; kingdom Bacillati; phylum Actinomycetota; class Actinomycetes; order Mycobacteriales; family Mycobacteriaceae; genus Mycobacterium; species Mycobacterium sp. NGS50. Next base: position 59,608 of record NZ_JCALCW010000005.1, on the reverse strand, counting down.
GTAATCCATATCCCCACGTCGAGGGGAGCCGCCATGTCGGCACCGACACAAAAACTCACCCATCAGCAGATGCTTGAACAAGCCCGCCAATTCTGGCAAGCAGCACGCCAAGAGGAACGCTGGGCCGACGAAGCACGCTGGGCAGAAGCCCTCGACGTCCTACTCGACCGAATGCCACGGAGGCCAGCCGCGTGAAGATGCCCAGCACCATCGGCGTCAACTGCCCGCGCTGCACCGGTCGCATCGAATGCACGTTGCGCGTCGAAGAAATCCCCGGCGACCGACGCGGATTCACCGAACTAGAACTGCATGTACCCGACCTCGCCGAACGCATGGCGCAGCACTACGCCGAGAAACACTGATGGTTGCAGGACGTGAGGCCAGCCCTGGTGACGTAGCCGCCACGGAACGCCTCATGACCTACTGGTCGCACGGAAAAGGCGCAGCACTCATCAACTGGGGTGTTCCCGGCGACTACGACCGCTGCATCACCCAGCTCGGCAAGTACGTGCACGGCGACCAACTGCACGGCCTGTGCGCCAACCTCCACCACCGCGCAACCGGCGCATGGCCAGGACACGCAGCCGGCGAACACCACTGATGCCGCGCGCACACCGACGCTGCCCAGGCGACGACTACACATGCACAAACCTGATCGCGGCCAACTCGACCTACTGCGATGAGCACACGGTTGCCTGGCACGGCGAACGAACGGCAAGCAGCCGAATCACGATGGGCGCGCAATGGCGCGCCTTCCGCACAAACATCCTCGCCCGCGACGACCATCAATGCCAGATCCGCTACGACGGCATCTGCACCGGACACGCCACCGTCGTCGACAAGATCATCCCCGCCGCACGACACCCCGAACTGGCACTAGACCCCGCCAACGCACGCGCCGCGTGCGCGCCATGCAACGGCCACAAAGCACGCACACACGACCGCCGTTAACCAACGCTGCCCAGATCAGTTTGCTGAACGTCATCGGCGCACGACATCCGCGACCGAAACACGAATGGTTGCCGTCCCGCCATAACCCCAGGTCAATGGCCTGGCGAGCGTTGCCAACCTGGGCGGGAGCCCCTCCCGCCGCAAGGGCAACAGCCGCTAAGTTCTGCGGATTTTGACGTGCCCAGAACCGAGAGATTTCGCTATGTGAACGGCAAAAGTTTGCTGTCCAGCCATTTTGGCAGATCAGGGAGTGCCGATATGCCGCCAACACCCAAGCCCGCTGGCCTTCGCCGCGGCCACCGTAACCACAACCCGCGTCGGCTGCTTGCCGCCGTCGAGAATCCTAAGATTCCGCCGCTACCTGACTACGCCGAGTGGCATCCGGCGGTGCTGGACTTCTGGACTTCGGCCTGGTCTTCGCCGATGCCGCAGGAGTGGGACGAGTCCGATCGTCACAACGTGTTGATGGCGGCGTTGGCTATGCAGACGATCTGGAATCCGGCTACTACGCCGACGGCCCGCTCTGCCGCGATGGCCGAGTGTCGGCTGATTCTGCGTGAATGTGGTCTGACGCCGATGTCGCGGCGGTCGTTGCAGATTGAGATTGAGCGCGCCGATGAGGCTGTTGATCGCGGTGATTCGCGGCGCGCTTCGAAGTCGGTGAAGGCATCATCGCGGCCCGACCCGCGCCTCAATGTCGTCTCTTGAGGTACCGGCCCGCGATTCCGTAGCGTTTCCGAGCCTCGGTGATCAAGTCGTCGCGTTCATCGAGGATCGGTGCGTCTTTGGGCCCGGTTCCCTTAAGGGTCAGCCTGCCAAGGTCAATGACGACCAGGCGTTGATCCTTTACCGCGCCTACGAGCTGTATCCGAAGGCGCACGACCGCGCTGGAATGCGGCGTTTCAACCGGGTCGGTTGGTCGACCAGGAAGGGCTGCGGGAAAACGGAGTTCATGGCGTGGGTCGCCTACGCCGAACTTCATCCAGAATCTCCGGTGCGGTTCGCCGGGTTCAATAACGACGGCAGCCTTAAACAGGGTCGTCCGGTCTCTGATCCGTACATTCCGCTGCTGGCCAACACTCAGGAGCAGGTGGCCGAGCTGGCGTACGGCGCGCTCATGGTGATGTGCGAATACGGCGATCCAGAATTCTTCGACATCGGCCTCGACCGCATCGTCCGCATCGGGGTTGGCGGTGATGCCGACGGCAAAGCAGTGCCGATTTCGGGCGCCCCGAACGCCCGAGACGGCGCCCGAACCACGTTTCAGGGCTTCGACGAAGTCCACCGGCTCTACCTGCCGAATCACAAGGCCGCGGTGGAAACAATGCTGGCGAACCTGCCGAAACGCCCCCTTGAAGATCCGTGGGTGCTGTCCACAACTACGGCTGGCGAACCGGGCCAGAGCTCTGTGGCCGAGGACGAGTTCATCGAGGCGCAAGCGATTGCGCGCGGTGAGATCGAACGTCCGACGTTCTTTTTCTTCCACCGCCAGGCTTCGGACGGCTACGACCTTGAGGTGTACGAGGATCGCGTGAAGGCGATCACGGAAGCCTCCGGGTCGGATGTGGCCGAATGGTCGGATATCGACCGGATCGCCTCACAGTGGGACCGGCCGAAGGTCGACAAGACCTATTTGGAACGGGTGTGGACGAACCGTTGGACGGCACAGTCCGCGCAGGCGTTCAACCTGGCTCGCTGGAAAGCGCTGGAATTGCCGGGCGACGAGATTCCACGCCGCGCCCAGGTGACGTTGGGCTTCGACGGTGCCCGGATGCGGGACGCGACCGCCGTTGTGATGACCGACGTCCGCACGGGGCTCCAGCAGCTAGAGGGGCTGTGGGAACGACCGTTGAACGCTGAGGACGACTGGGAAGTGGACGAGTCCGAGGTAAACGACAAGGTCGCCGAGCTGTTCTCGCGCTATCGGGTGGTGAAGTTCTACGCCGACCCACCTCACTGGAACTACACCGTTGGTGCCTGGGCGGCCAAGTGGCCCGATGTGGTCGAGGAGTTCTGGACCAACCAGAAGCGACGCATCATCAAGGCGATTCAGGCGTTCGATGACGCGATCATCTCAGGCAGCATCTCGCACAACTGCTCTGATGACGGCGACCTCACCCGCCATATCGGTAATGCGGGAAAGCATTTGACGAACCTGGTCGATGAGGACACCGGGGAACGGCTGTGGATTCTCGGAAAGCTGCACCAGGACCGCAAGTTTGATGCCGCGATGGCCGCTGTGCTGTCTTGGCAAGCCCGCATGGACATGCTCGGCACCGTGAAGCGCAAGAAACGAGTCATTTCCCGGATCAGATAGGAGTGCGCGTTGACTGCTCCTGCCGGGAATCTGACGCCTCGTGACTGGTTTGACCGATTGTCGGGGATGATTTACGCCCCGACGCGTCCACCGTGGGCTGATCGACTGTCGCGGCCGGCGACATACTCGGATCTTCGTGGTTCTGCGCATGGCGCGGCTGGTGTGTCGCGATATTGGACGCCGCGAAACGAGTTCCTGGACACCTTGTGGTCCTACAACGTCGGTGATGCCCCCCTGCCGCAGATAGACCCCGAATACCACGATGTGTTCCGGCATGTGATGCGCAAGGCCCGCTCGAATTATGCCCAGATGTGCATTGCGGCGATGCGTGACCGGCTGGAGCTGCAAGCCGTGTCGACGTTGGATGATTCCGACACCAACGGCGATGATGTTGTTGCCGACATCATGGACGAGACCGGGTTTCAGGCCATCTTCAAAGAGCTTCTGGACTTCGCGTTCTCGATGGGTGAGGGCTATCTGATGGCCGTTCCCGGCGCTGTCGGCGATGTGACATTGTCGAACGGCAACACGTCGCCGTCCGCGCACGCGATCGACCCGCGGCGCTGTATCGGGGTACCGGATTGGCGCAACCCGAACCGGCTGGCCGCCGCGCTGGTGTACCAGTACCACCCGGTGACGTTTGAGTATGTGGCGAATCTGTTTCTGCCTGGCCAGAAGTTCACCATACCGTTCGATAGTGGGCGTCAGGCATGGGATCACAACGGTGTCACCAGTGAACCTGTCTTGGGCCTGGATCATCTGGGTGGCATCCCGATTGTTCGCCTGGACAACCTGCACGGTTTGGGTGAATATGAGCCTCATATTGACCTGTTGGACCGCATCAACGATGTGACATTACAACGCATCATCGGATTCTGGTACCAGGCGTTGCGGCAACGCGCACTGGTCGGCGATGAGGATGAAGGCGACGAGGACTCTCCCGATTCGGCCGGCCCGATCGACTTCAATGGCCTGTTCAAGGCCGGTCCCGGTGCGCTGTGGCGAATCCCGAAAGACTTCAGCATCTGGGAATCGGCGGCCACGGATTTTGGGCCGATGCTCAACGGTAAGCGTGACGATGTAAAGGAATTCGCAGCCGTCACCGCGACACCGTTACATCTGATCACCCCGGACGCCGCCGATGGTAGTGCCGAGGGTGCGGGTCTGATGCGTGAGTCGCTGACGTCGAAGTGCCTGGACCGCCGCTCAAGGTTCACGCCGCGGATGAAGCTGTTCTGGCGCATCATGCTCGCAATGGCCGGGGAACCCGACCGTGGACGCCGGATGCGGCTGCATTGGGGTCCGATCGAGTTCCGAACGCTGGCTGAGATGGGTTCTGCCGCAGCTCAGGCCGCTGGTTCGTTGTCGACTGAGGATATCTGTGAGCGGATTTGGCAGATGTCGCCGGATGAGACGGCCCGCAACATGGTTCGTCTGGATGCCGAACGGCTCCTGAATCAGCAACCGCCAGCGGCGACCCCGCCGCCGGCGCCCCCGGAAACGCCGCAGCCGGTGACCGATGACGTCACCGAGTAGGCCCACTACGTACGCCGAGGCATTGGCGCGCGCGGCGGCCATCAGGGGTGCATCAACGTCGGTTGATCCGGTTACGGTCACCCGCCGTACGTCGGCGCAGATCATCGACGCACGGGATCGCGGTGCCGCGTACGCAAAGAACGCGATCCGCGAGTTGTGGCGGACGGTGAACCCGTACGACGCCGCCCAGGTGGACCAGTTCGCGCAGCAGGCCGCCAGGATCATGGCTGTCGCGCAGACGAGCGCGGCCCGTGTTGCAGCGGCCGGGCAGGTGCAGCAACTCGCATCGGTGGGCGTCAAGGCATCCCCAGCGCCGTCCAACCCGGTCGATGTGCGCGGCATCGTCTCGCGCGGTCAGGGCAAGCTACAGGTGCGTCAGCGACCCGTCACGATCGACTACCAGGGCGACAAGGCACATGTCACCGCCGCGGACATGACCACCCAGGCTGTGTTTCGGCGCCCCGCAGAAGCCTACCGGTACGCGCAATCGCAGGGCCATGACGCAAACGCTGCGGCACTGAACCGCATTGACTCGCTGGTCGACAACAACCTGATGTTGGCGCAGCGTCTCGCGCAGCAGGACGTGTTGACTCAAGCGGTCGACCTGGACACGCCCGGACCGAAGATCATCGGCTATCGGCGTGTGATCCACCCGGAGATGTCCAAGGGTGGCACCTGCGGCATGTGTATCGCGGCATCGCAGCGGCTCTATCACGTCTTCGAGCTGATGCCGATACACGACCATTGCGCCTGCACAGTCGCCGCAGTCACTAAGGATCACGATCCGGCCGACGACGCCAACGGCGCCGACCTCAAAGACTTGTACGGTCATGCTGGCGGCAACACCGTTGCACATCTCAAACGCACACGGTACAAGCTCGATGAGCACGGCGAACTCGGTCCAGTCTTGGTGCCCAAGAATCCGTACCGCGGCGCGGGATACCGCAAGAAGGCCGAGCGTCAAACCCTAGCCGACGTCGCGGCCCGCAACATCGAACCGTTACAGAAGAAACTGGATGAGCTGCGCGCCCAGGGTATGCCCGAAAAGTCATCCAAGGTGCAGTACCTCAAACGCACCATCAATCGGTTGAAGCGTGAAACCGAGACTGTCAAACCGCAGCGTTCCAAACCTCCGCTTTCGGAAGCGGATGCTCTTGCCAAGAAGGCGAAGTTGGCGAAAATGCTCGACGAAATCGACCTCAACGGCGGCATCGAGCCATAGCTTCCCGTCACAGGTGACGGGCCGACACCGCGAGCACGTGGTGTTCCCATCGAATCTCAGGAGATTCGCATTTCCATGTCCGAACCTGACACGCAAACCCAAACCGACGCCAATCCCGGTGATCAGGCCGCCGCTGAGACCAAACCCCCCTGGGGTGACGAATTCGATGCCCAGCGGGCATGGGATCTCGTCCAGAACCTTCGCGGCGACAAAGACAAGCTGAAAGCTGATCTCGCTCAGGCTGCCGCGGATCGAGAAGAACTCGCAACGCTGCGCAACGAGAAGCTCAGCGCCGACGAAAAGGCGCTCAAGGACGCGACCGACAAGGCCGCCCTGGATGCTCGCACCGCCGCGGAATCCGAATGGCGACCTAAGTACCTGACCGCACAGCTCAAGTCGACTGCGGCGCAGGTACTCACTGACGGCGAACAGCTCACAGCGTTCATGGCCATGACCGACCCGGCGCGTTTCGCCGGCGAGGACGGCGAGATCGATGAGCAGAAGGTGATGGGACACCTCACCGCATTCCTGGGCGCGCGGCAACCCAACCCGGCGCCCGTCAACTGGGGTCAATCGAGTGCAGGACATGGAGATCCGACCCGCAAGCCCGGCGCAGCCGGCGCCGCCGAAGCCGCAAGACGCTTCGGCACGAAAACCACCTAACACCAGTAAGGAGCTGCTGTTATGTCGACTGACATTTCGATGCAGACCACCAACTATCAGGTTGGTGACCGGTCCTGGCTGCTGGCCGAACCGGACGTGAAACTGAACGTTACCTTGGACATCTCCAAGTTCACCAAGTCCACCCACTACCCGAATGGCTACATTCCGTCAGGGACCGCGATTTTCGCGCAGGGTGACGGCACTTTCGGTCCGTATGACGGGTCGAAGACCGACGCCGACGCGCAGACCTGCTACGGACTGACCTACGGCGACGTGCGCGCGATCCGGCAGGACGGCTCAACCGCCACCAAGGTTGGTACCGGCGCTGTCGTCAACCAGGCAATCGTGTCCGCAGCCAAGCTGCCATTCCAGTCCGGTGTTGGCTCCGTCGATGCGGCTGCCAAGACCGATCTCGCCCAGATTCGTTGGGAGGCCTAGCTCATGGCTCTGTTCCTGAACGGCCCCGTGCCGCTTGAAGACACCATCACGTTCACGCAGCAGGTTCCACTGCCGTCGAACAACCAGCTGACGGCGATGTTCCCGGAGCGTCACTACGGCACCGACGAGATCGACTTCGCTGAGATCACCCAGACCAACCGGACCGCGGAATTCCGCAACTGGGACGGCAACTTCTGGACCGCGCCGCGTGACACCGGCCTGGAAAAGCGCGTTCGGCTGCTGCCGCTGGGTGGCCAGTTGGGCGTCGGCGAGTACGAGCGACGCCAGATCGAATACGCCCGAATCGGCGGCACCATTCAGTCGATCCTGGTGGACGCCATCTACAACGATCTCGCGAACCTGACCCGCTACGTTCAGAACCGCGTGGAGTTGGCCTGGGGTGACGTGCTGGCCGACGGTGTGCTGACCATCAACGAGAACGGCGTGCAACAGCAGGTCGACTACGGAATCCCGTCCACTCAGAAGGTGACCGCGGCGACTTTGTGGGACGCCGGCAGCGGTTCGCCTGACCCACTGTCGGACCTGATCACCTGGTACGACGTGTGGGTCGCGCAGAACGGGTCTGGCCCGGGCCGGTTCCTGACGTCGCTCAAGGTGGTCCGCAAGTTGCAGACCAACTCGAACCTGATCGCGGCTATCAAGGGCACTCAGACCGGGGCGACGCACGTCACCCTGGAGGAGATCAGCGGCCTGTTCGCCTCGTACGGGCTGCCGCCGATTTCGATGGCGTCGGTGTACAACTCCAAGATGGATGTCGCCGGGGTGACCACGAACGTGTTGGCTGACAACAAGTTCCTGTTCCTGCCCGATGACCTGTCTACGTTGGGGTTCACCGCCTGGGGCACGCCGACCACGGTCATGGAACTGGGCGCCAACAACGTCCAGGTGTCTCAAGGGTCGGGCATCATCGGCATCCTGGTGCGTGAGGATCAGCCGCCGTTCCAGAAGCGCACCTTCGTGGATGCGGTCGCACTGCCGGTGCTGGCCGACCCGCGCAAGATTCTGGTTGCGACGGTCGGTTCGTAGCCGATGCCGAAAATTGGCGCATTCGCGGTTCATCTCCGCGACCAGTCGGGCACGCTGCACTCGTTCAATCCGGGTGACAGCGTGCCCGACTGGGCCGCCAGCCGGATGGGTTCGCATTGCTTCGCCGCCGAAGCCGTCGCCAAACCCGAATCGGCCGCGACAAGTGTCGATGACAACACGGATGGACCGCCTCCGCAAGCTGGTGCTGGTGCTGGCCGTGACGCGTGGTCGCAATACGCGTCAGACAACGGTGTCGCGGTGCCCGACGGCTGGAAACGCGGAGATATCATCACCGCTTGCCGAAACGCGGGCGTGGCGGTCGAATGACCGAACCGAAGTTCGTCACCACCGACGACGTGACGAGCCGTTATGAGTCGGCGTTTCCCGACTCAATGCTCAACTGGCTTAGCCTTCGCATCGTTGATGTGGAGAACGCCCTGATGGGTCAGGTGCCGTCGTTGCGTAAACCACTGGGCGACATCGTGGCCGACTCGATCGCCGCCGGCGACCCCGGCCGGCCGGACCGTGTCACAACACTGGTGTGCGAGAAGGTTCTCGACCTGTTCCGCAACCCCAAGGGTGCCAGTCAGCAGTCCGTCACCACACCTGACATCACGGTGATGAACACGCTCGGCGTGCGCGATAACACGCGCGGCCGGATCGCCTTCACCTCCGACGAGCTGGATCAGGTGCGGTTGCACACCAAACGGTCGAACTTCGGGACGGTCACGGTCACACCGTGGCGCCCCGGATGCGCCTAGGAGGGTCTGATGGCGATACCCGCCGATTTGATGACCCCCGACGCGGTCGCCGCGTACACGGAGCTGCTGCGCCTACGCGGCCAGCCGATCGCGCTGATTCCCGCCGCCGCACCCGTCGAGACACCCAGCGGTGGCTACGACTACACCCCGGCCGCTGCGCTACCCGCGCAGGTGTTCGCCAAGTTCAACACCCGCGGATACGACGGTCGCGAAGATTCCCAAACCGACCAGGGCCTGTCGCGCAAGTTCCAGTTCGATCTGATCGGCGCCTACGGGGCTGATGTGCAGGTCGGCTACCAGTGGGAAGACGACGCCGCCAAATACGTCATTGAGAGTGTTGACCGCACCACCCCATACATGGTTAAGGCTCTGGTGACGGGTTTCCTGAAAGAGCCGGGTCATGGCTTCGGGTAGCTTCCGGATCACCGAGGGCATCGCTCGTCTACGTGAGAACGTCAAAGCGTTCGACGCCAAGTATGAAGGCGACCTCGATGACCGCATGATCGCCGCTGCCATCGACGGCGAAGCGTTCATGAAGGTCAACGCGCCCTGGAAAGACAACGACGGCAACCGCAAACGAACGCCAGGAGAAGCGCGGAACTCACTGTTCACCGTCCCGGATATCGGCGGCGACCACAAAGAGATCCTGTTCAGCCACGGCGTCGACTACGGCGTGTGGCTGGAGGTCAACTACTCGGGCCGCTACGAGATCATCATGCCCGCAGTGTTGGCGATCGGTAAGCAGCTGATGGCCAGCATGGAGGGCTCACTGAATGCGGGTGGCAACACCAAGTTCAGCCGTCGCGTCGGGCAAGCCCTTGCTGATCAGCGTGACGAGGATGCCGCCTGATGGCCCGCGCCGCTGTGCTGTCCCTGCTGCGCAACGATTCCCAGCTGACAGTCCTCGGCGGTACAGGTTGGGTTGTTGAACCGAACTTCGCGGGAGACCAACGCCCGAACGGTTCGGGTGCGTTCGCGATCCTGCGATGGGGTGTCGACGACTTCGACCGCGGGTTGAGCGGCCCGCGTCACTTCGACGTCTGGGTGCATATCCCTGTCGCGGTGTCCACCGATTATGACCGCATCGACAGCATCATCAATCGCATCGACGCGATCTTTGAGGCCGCGAACGACGTCAGCACGGTTGGCGGCGACGGCGTAACCCTCAACGGCGTCGACAAAGAAGGCCGCAGCCCTGACCTCAAAGACCAGGGCTATCAGACGATCTGCCGCCGCGCCTCCTACGCGGCCTACTACAACGCTTAACCGAAAGGGATGGGTTGATGGCATCTGAAATCGCTTCGACCGATGACGCGAAACCTGCGGTGTCCGATGAGGACAAAGTCAAGGCCGAAGCTGAAGTGGTTGTTCGTCCCGTCGCCACGGGTGTGCGATTCGTGCGTTACACCGGAGCCCGCGAGGAACACGCCACCATCCGCCGCATCGACCCTGCCGGTTGGGCCAACGTCGGCGTAACCACCAGCAGGACCGACGTTTGGCAGCTGGGCAACGATTGGCGTCTGCCGGCCGCGCAGTTCTCCCAGCCGCAGCTGGACTACCTGCTGCACACCGATGGCCGGTTCGAGTTGGTGGACGGCGACGGCAAGATCGTCAACAGCTGACCATGACAGTCGATCCGCGCGTCACGGATGCGCGGTGCCCATCTGGGTTGCAGTTCAAAGTGATCGACGGCAACCGCATAGAAGTGAAATGCCGTTCACGGGTTTGCACATGCGGCGACTCCGTGGTCCTGCACCGCTTCTCGTTTGACGGCGAACTGCTGGAAACACTCACGTTCAAAGATCCCATTCGAGGCCGAGGAGCCCAACCGCACCTTGAAAGGAAACGGCGAAGATGACTTCTCCGATGCCCGACGCAAAGCCCTTCGGTCTGCACCGGCTGTGGATCACCCCCTACACCGACACCAATGGCACCATCTTGTCCGACACCTCGTATCGACTGCCGATCGCCCGCACCTTGGCGTTCAAGGTTCAAGAGGACCGGGAAACCCTTGACGGTGACGACAAGGCCGCCGTCGCCTCGCAGGGCAAGGGTAAGACCGTTCAGGGGTCGATTGAGGCTGGTGGATTCAACATGATGGCGTGGTCGCTGATCACTGGCGCCCAGATCATCGAGGAAGGCACCGCACCGAACCGGACCACACGCCTGTTGCAGAAGGGCTCCGACATCAGCCCCCACTTCCGGGTTGACGGTCAGGCCATTTCGAACAGTGGCGGCGACTACATCGGCCGCATCTACCGCTGCCAGTCCAGCGGCAACGTCACTTTCGATCTGGGTTACGGCAAGTTCCAGATTCCGACGACGGACTTCCTGGGCACCCCGATGCCCGGTGATGACGACGACTACCTGTTCGAGATCATCCGCAACGAGTCGAAGACCACTCTGGGCTCGACTCCGTCGCCGAACCCGCTGCCCGTCCCGTCGAATCTGACGCTGGGCACCGTGACCGCGACGTCGGTGGTGTTGAGCTGGAATGAGTTGCCGACCGCGGACAGCTACAAGGTGCAGCAGTCCAGTGACAGCGGCGCCACGTGGACTGCTGTGTCCGGTGCGGCCGGCACGCCGACGACGGCGACGACGACGGTTACCACGACCGCGTCGACAAGCTACCAGTTCCGGGTTGCGGCAGTGTTCGGTTCGTCCACCGGCGATTACAGCTCCCCGGTTTCGGTGACCACCCCGGCAAGCTAGTTCGTTTCGTTGAGCCCTAGGAGGCCGAGATGACAGAAACCCAGACGACCCCCGGCGGCGGTGTGTGCTCCATGCCGCCGCCGGGCTGGCAATGCTCCCGCGATGCGGGACACGAAGGTCCATGTGCGGCGCGACCAGTGGAAGCGGCACCCGCGCCAGAACCTGCGGCGGTGCGGTCCTACGGGTTCCGTAAAGCCGACGAGGTCGACAAAGAACTCCCCAGCGGTGCGTTCGTGCGCATCCGCAAACTGAACATGAATCACGTGTTTCAGCTGCGCATCCTGGAGCTGAAAGACGTGTTCAGCGCGGAACTCCTCAAAGACACACCCGCCGACGAGGTTGAGTCGAAGATGCGCGAACAGCTCACCGAAGCCCTGTCTGACCCCGAACGCGCGGTGAAATTCTTCGAACCCATCGACCGCGTGTGTGTCGCCGCAGTCGTATGCCCGACCGTTGTCGCCTCCGGTGACACGACCGATGAGCAGATCAACGTGAACGAGATAGACGCCGCCGACAAGTTCACCATCTTCATGGTCGCTGTCGGCGAGCAGCTCGCTGCCCTGGAGGAGCAGCAGGACAGCTACAAAAGTCTACGCACAGAATAGACCACTCGCCTACGAAATCTATCGTCAGGCAAAAGCATTCAACCAACGTCCAAGCAGCATCGCCTACCTAGATGACAGCGTCGGCGCGGCGGCCCGCTATTACTTCGACCGTGGCATCTGGATGTTCGGTGAATACGTCAACAACCGGCTCGACGAGGTCAGCGCCAACACCAAAGATGCGGGGTTGGCGAAATCACAACGCTTACGTGAGTTCCAACGACTGATGGGTGGTGACATGGACGCTTCGACCGGGTTCGCTGATCCTGCCGCCACCACATCATCTGACTCACCGGACTTGGTCTTGTCGAGCGGCTACTGATGGCCGATTACAACCTGGGCCGGGCCCACGGCAAAATAGAAATCGACTACGACGGCTCGGGTGCTGATAAGGCTGCCCGTGACCTGGAGCGCACCGCTGCGTCGTCGGAGAAGCTTGATTCGTCGCTGACGAAAACCCAGCGCACCCTGAAGGACACTGAGGGTGAGTTTGATCGGGCGGCGGATTCGACTCGCAAGCTGGATACGTCGTTGGGTAGAACCCAGTCGTCGCTGCGGGACACCGAACGTGAGTTCAGCCGGGCCGGGGATTCTGCGGACCACTACAGTCGCCGTGTTCATGACGTGGACGAGGCGCACACCCGTCTGCACACGTCGCATCATCGCAGTGTCGGTGATCTGGAGGATTTCGCGGAGGGCGCCGATAAGGCTGAAGACGCCGCGCACGGTTTGGGCCGGTCGTTGGATGTTGTCAATGGTGTGCTCACGGTGTTTGCGCCGGAGGCGGGCGGTGCCGCGCATCTTGTGGAGGGTTTGGCCGGGAAGTTTCTGAATCTTGGTGGTGCGGCCCAGTCGGGCGGCCAGCATGTCCGTGATTTTGTGAAGCGGTTGGCGGGGTTTGAGGCGATCGTCGGGAAGATCAGCGGCCTCACGTTGGGCGGTTTGTCGCTGGGCGGTTTGGCCGGCCTGGGTGGTGCCGGCGCCCTGCAAGGACTCACGCAGGTGGCGGGTGCGGTGCGTCAGTTGTCGGGGGCGTTGGGTTTGCTGCCGGGAATTGTGTCTGCGGCGGCGTTTTCGATGGGAACGTTGAAGATCGCGTTCCACGGTGTCGGGGATGCTCTCAAGGACATGATGGCCGATGATCCGAAGAAGTTCCTGGAAGATTTGCAGCATATGGCTCCGGTTGCTGCGCAGGCGATGTTGCAGGTGGCCGGTTTCCGTGACATGTTCAAACTGTCCGGGGCGGCGATTCAGTCCTCGTTCTTCTCGCAGATCATCAACGATATTCGTCCCCTGATCCAAACATGGTTGCCTGCGTTGACTCAGGGCATGTCAACTATCTCGGGACTGTTCGGTCAGGCGGCACACCAGTTCGCCCAAATCTTGCAGCAGCCGCAGACCATGCAGGCGTTTCAGATGTTCATCAAGAACATCGCGGCCGGGATGCAGGCCATGATGCCCGCAATGCAGCCCCTGATCGCGATCTTCACACAGTTGACCGTGGTTGGGACAGGGTTTTTCCAGCAGATCGGTGGTGTCGCTACCCAGATACTGTCGTTCTTCAACCAGGTGGTTCAGAAGGCGGCCGCATCGGGTGGTTTGCAGCGTTGGATTCAGTCTGGCATCACCGCGTTCGAGCATCTGATCAACATTTTCTACAGTGTGGGTGCCGCGTTCAACCATGTGATGGACATCGCCGAAAAGTTCGGTGGTGGTGGTTTGCTGGCGTTCCTGGACAAGATCACCGCCCAGTTCAATGCGTGGACGCAGTCCGCCGAAGGCCAGAAGACGCTCACGAGTTTCTTCTCCACGTTGAAGACGGCCAGTGATGCGCTGATTCCGATGTTGCCGCCGATCGTGTCGGGGTTTGTGTCGTTGGCGAAAGCGTTCACCCAGTTGGGGATTGGGATTGCGCCGGGCTGGCAGGCGTTGTTTGATCAGTTCGCGAAGTCGATGGCCGGGTTGGGGCCGACGATTGTTGGTTTGGCGCCGCAACTCAACGGGTTCCTGAAGGGCATCGCCGCGGCGATGGCTGATCTGGGGCAGAAGCTTGGCCCGCAGATTCCGGGGATCATCAAGGCGATGGCGAACGCGTTCATTTCGCTGCTGCCGCAAATCCCGCAGTTGTTGAGTCTGTTCGGTCAGTTGATCACGACGGTGGGGCCGCAGTTGCCGGTGATATTCACCGCGGTTACCAGGGCGATAACACAGTTGGCGCCGTATATTCCGACGATCTCCGCGCTGCTGGTCGGGTTCGTGAAGATTCTCGGTGGTTTGATCAGTGACGGCGCGAAAGCGATCGGCATGTTCACCGGGTTCCTGTCCGCGGTGCGGAACTTCGCGACCCAGATCCCCGGCGCGCTCGGCAAGGTGTGGGACACCATCAAGAACTTCTTCGGCGGTCTGCCTGACAAGGCGAAGAAGTGGGGCGGCGAACTGATCGACGGCCTGGTGGACGGCATCAAAGGTGCCGCCGCCAAGGTGGTCAATCCGGTCAAGAACATCGTGTCGAAGATCGCCGGGTTCTTCCCGCACTCACCGGCCAAGGAAGGCCCGTTCTCCGGTACCGGTTACACGTTCGACCGCGGCCAGATCATGATGGCCGACTTCGCGAAGGGCATGTCTGCGGCCACACCCGCATTGGCGGCGGCTGCTACGTCGACGATGAGCACCGTATCCAAGGGTCTCGGCCGCGGCGGTGCGCCGGCTGCCGGCGGTGCGGGCACCGAGGGCGGCGCGTTGCTGCCGAACAACATTCTGGGTGCGAACGTCGGCATCCTCGACACCTATCTGAATCATCAGTTCAACTCCGAATCCCACGGTTTGGGTTTGATGGCTAAGCAGTTCGGCCAGATGCTGTCGATGTGGCAAGAGGGCGTTCAGCTGATGCAGAACTACGTCTTGAACCCGTTCACCCAGATTTTGGGGTTGATGACGGGAAGTGTGAAGGGCGGCGGCGGGGCGCAGAAGTGGACGAAAACGATCTCGGATGCGGACCTGGCGAAGCAGCAGCAGCAGGAAGCCGCTCGCAAAGCCTTGGAAGACCAGAACCAGCAGGGTCCGTCGTGGGCCGATCTCGGTTTGGGTACGCAGGGCCAGCAGATCGCCGTTCCCGGCACGGGCGCCTATCCTCAGGGCTCCGACACGGCGCTCGCGGCGGCCCTCGCGGCGCGCGGGGTTGGGCCGGAGCAGAGCCGGCTCATACAGGCATTCAGCAGTGTTGAGGGTAGAAATCCGGCAGGAAACCCGACGCTCGGATTCACCGATGCGCAGCTAGGCGGTGCGACAGATTTGCAGTCGCATGTGAATGCGCTGCTCAAGCAGTTCAAGGATCGGGAGGGTGTCGCGGGGGCGTTCCCGGCGGGTGGCACTGATCAGCAGATGGCGCAGTGGATCGCCAACGTTGTCGGCCAAGCGGGACTGTCGAGCGACTGGCAGGGCAACGCGCAACCGGCAGACTATGTGCAGCGGGTCGTCGCCGCTATGCAAGGCATTTCGGCGCAGCCGCAATCATGGACCGACGTGTTGGGCTCGCAGCCCGCGATCCCTGGTGGTGGAATTCTTGGCCCGACACCGTCCGGGGGCCAACAGATCGTGGTTCCTGGCACAGGTGTCACACGTGCGGCGCCGACGTTGCCGGAGGCGTTCACCGCGGAGCCGACGATCGGTTCGGGTCCGCAGGTGACGGAGAATCCGCAGTCGCGGGCCTCGCTGGTTCCGAACGCCCCGAATGTGGAGGCAGGTATCCGTCAGGTCGGCGGGTTGCCGACTTTGTATCCGACGAGCGGTCCGGGCGCGTATCAGGTGCCGGAGTGGGCGAATCAGCTCGCGAAGATGTTCAACCTGACCGCATCCACCTACAGCAACGGCGGCAGCCTGCATCAGATGGGTTTCGGCCTGGACTTCAACGGTGCCCCCGCGGATCGGGAAGCGTTCGCCAAGTTCATCTCCCAGAATCTCGCCCAGCAGACGTTGCAGCTGATCTACGCCGGCAGCCGAAACTACGGCATCGCATCCGGCCAGGATGTGTCCAACACCGGCTATTTCGCCGGTGACTACCCGCAGCACGGCGATCATGTGCATTGGGCAACCGATGTGCCGCCGATCATCATGGCCAACGGGCAGGCGATCACCGTTCCCGGCGTGCAAACCCCAGGCCCCGGCAACTTCGGCGTGTTCCCCACATCGTTCGGGAACTCCCAGACCCCGACGCCGACGATCGACCAGCAGCTACTGAATGCGTATTTGCAGGGCAATCCGGCGTTGGCGCAGCAGATCGGTGCGGCCTCGGTTCCGGGTGCATCGGATGCGACCGTGCAGACCGCCCTGGACAACATCTCATCCACTATCGGCACTTTGAAGTCGGATGAGTACGGCAACAAGAACGCCATCGACGCCCTCACCAGTAAGCAGAACGAGATCGCGCAAACGCACGGTTTCACCCAGGGTGCGGCGGGTAACTCGGGGATCTCCCAGATTCAAGGCTTCGCCGCGGCTGCCGCGAACATCGCCACCTCGATCTTCCAGTCGATCCAGGGTGGTCTGGATGCGGCGGCGGCGACGCAGGATATCGCGGACCACATGGTGTACGGGCTGCGGAACATGGAAGACGTCAACAAGATGATCGACGACGTCCAAAAATATATTGCGTTCGCCGCCGATATCGCGAACACGACCGGCAACATTCTGCAAACCATCGGATCACTCGCCGCCGCCGCCCCCACCGGACCTGGCGGGGAGAATCCCGGTGAGGCGATCAACGCGGCAGGCACCATCGCCCAACTGGTCGCAGGCGCCCTACAAGGCGTCAACGCGGCCATCGACTTCGGCCAGGAAATCTATCACTGGGTCGGCCAATACGTCGGACGATTCGAAGGCTACCTAGCCGGGTTCGGCGGCGGCGCCTTGACCGGCAACGTGCGGTACCTGTTGAACACCAACACCAACCAGCTCGAAGCGTTCAGCCAGGACAACCCCGGCGACAAACGGTTCGGGAATGTTCCCTCCTACATGCAGGGCTGGTATCAGGCCGGGAACGGCACCAACCCCAACCCGACCGTCAACCAGAACCTCACCATCTACGCGGGACCGGGCCAATCGCCGTCGGCAATGATGGGTGAAACCATGTGGCTGGTCAACACCGGCTCGGTGGGTGCGATGGCCCCGGTGAACTTCTGATGGCCAACAACCTGCGTCCCCATCAGTTCCAAATAGGTGACGTCGTGTTCGGACGCGGCACAGAATACCCGGTGCTCGGTGTGGCGGTGCAAACCTACAACGTCAACAATCAGGACTCGCAGCTGGCACGGTCGAACGAAACCCGGATGGGCATCGACACCGATCAGGCCGGTCCGGTCACGTTCACTATCGGTGTCATCGACAACGCCCCGGTCGCACACATCCCCAACACGTTGCCCAGTGATCTGGTGGCTAAGTCGTCGCGTCTGCTCACTGCTTTACAGAAGGAATGGAAGGCCGACGATGTTAAGCAACAGTGGGGTGCACTCAAGCCGATCACATTCTGCAACGGCTACGGTTCGACACGACGAATATACGGTCGTCCTCGAAAGTTCCAGTACAGCTCCAAAACCGTGAAGTCGCAGTTCTACAAGGTGTCTGCCGAGTATGCGCGCATCGACACCTACGCCTACGACGACACCGAAACCCTTGCCGGAACGGTTCGCGGCGACGGCTCTTACTCCCTGGTCAACGGTGCCGACCCGGTCACCTACACCCGCCTGTATGGGGACGCCGATTCGTGGTTCCGTGTCCTGTTCACCGGGCCGCAAGACAACCCGCGGCTGGATATCGGCGATGACACGGTGATTCAACTGCAAACCAGCATCGCCGCAGGTGTTGTGGTCGAGGTCAACTCGTATCCGTGGTCGCGGCGCATCATCGACTCCAACGGCGGCAACCGTCGCAGCGCGCTGGTTGGGAACACCAAGTATCTGGACCAGTTGAAGCTTCCCCCGGCCACACCGCTGCCGATGTCGTGGACGGCTACCGGCACTACTTCGGCGTCGGCCTGCCTGGTGGCGTGGCGCGACGCCTACAACACCCTGTTCTGAGAGGACATCATGGCTGGATTGAGTAACGCCGCGATGGTGGTGGCCGCCAACGCTTTGCGTGGCGTATTGAAGTACGGGCAGCTGCATGCCGATGACCCGGGCGACGGCGGTGCGGCGAACAAGTCCAGCGCACCGATGCAGCAGCTCAGTTGGGCGGTACCGACCGCTGACGGTGATTTCGCGCTCGCCAACCCGATCCCGTTCACAGGCGGGGCATCGAACGGACCGGTCAAGTATCTATCGGTGTGGTCGGCGGCCGCATCCGGCACCTGGTACGGCAACTACCTGTTGTCGGGTGATCTGACGTTCGACGCCAACGGCAACTATACCCTGGAAACGTTCGCCCTCAACGGGAGTTCCAGCTAACCCATGCCAACGGGCACCGCCGCCGCAACCTATACCTGGTCTGCGGAGGCTACCGGCGCGCACGCCTACATGGGCCACAGCACGGGAACCTACGGCTGGGCTGCGACTGCGACGGGAGCCAAGTCGGCCACCGGCCACGTCACAGGCGGTTATGGCTGGGAACTGTTGCGGGCCATCGGCGACAACGGCGAATACCTGCCCGATGACCGATTTCGCATCATCGTCCAGGCCACCCGCGGCGTCGGCGGCGCACCGGGAGAAATCCTGGCCCGAGACCTGGTGGTCAACAACCTGCAAGTGCAGCGGGCCCTGTCGGGGCCGTGCGTCATCGAATGCGACATCGACTTTCACGACCCATCGGCGCAAGGCCTGTACTTCAAGCCGTGGGCGCAATACATCCACGTCGAGAAGGTGATCCTCGGCAAGCGGCGCATCTGGTGCACCGGCATCGTCCAACCCGGCGACGTCGACCCCTCTAGCGGCATTCTGCACCTGAAAGCGCAAGGGTTCGCGGGCTATCCGAAGGGAATGCCGTGGCTTGAAGACCTGCAATGGGGCGTCAACGACGCTTTCCGACCAGTGGTCGAGATCTGGGACTATTTGCAGGGATACCCGAACGGTGACCTCGGCGTGACGGTATTCCCGACCACCTCGGGTGTCGAGATGCTGCCCGGCTACTCCTATGACGGCTCGCTGTGGAACCCCGACTTCTACGCCACTTTCGTGCGAGCCACCGACAAGATGGATTGCGGCGACTACATCGACGCCCTCGCCAAAGACATTCCGTTCGACTTCGCCGAACGCCAGGAATGGAACGCCGACAAGACCGACGTCGTCAAGAAGATCGAACTCGGCTACCCGCGCCTCGGCGCGATTCAAGAGACGCTGATGTTCGTCCTGAACGAGAACGTGCTCGAAGCCCAGCCGCACACCGAATCGCAGATCGATTGGGTATCTGACATCGGGGTCACCGGCTACTATCCCGGCCGCGAATCATCCTACGAGCTATCCAACGCCGACCCTGACCGTCTGCGCCGCTACCTCAATGAGCAGGACGCCGGCATCGACTCAAACGAACGCGCGAAAGCCTGGGCCGAACGCAAACTGGCACGCCGCCAAACCCCGGCGTACTGGGAAAACATCACCATCGACATGAACCACCCGAACGCACCGTTCGGAACTTACGACATCGGCGACACCATCATCGTCTCCGGCTACATGCCGTGGGTCGGCTACATCACCCAAGAACACAAGATCATGGCTATCAGCGTGCAGGAGTCGAAAGGGTTGTGTCAGTTGGCGTTGAAGGCTGAGGGTGAGTTCAACTACGACCCGATTTTCTTCCCCGATGGCACCACCAACATTCTCGATAACGCCACCTTTGACAACAACCTGAACGACTGGACCCCGACCGGTACGTGGGCGTGGGACGGCAGCCAGGGCCATGATGCGCTCGGTTCGGCCAAGGTGGTTGCTGACGGGACACAGCACGATCTGTTGTCCAAGCAGTACGGGTATTCGCAGGGTTCAACGGCTATCCCGTTCTCGGTGTTCGTCAAAGGCGTCAATCTCGCCTCTGCGACTGGTGATGTCGGGGTGCAGTTGATCGCCCAGTTCTACGACGACTTGCTGACGCCGACGCAGGCCATCGTCATTGACCATCTCACCGCGCCGACAGGAACATTGCCGTGGCTGAAAATGGCTGGACAGGTGCTTGTGGCACCCACGGGTTCAACGCATGTCGCGTTGCGGGTGACGGTGACCGCTGACGTGTCGACGGGCATGTTGTGGTTCGATGACGCGAGTTTGACGCTGTGAGTACCGGTGATGTTGTCGGGCAGAACCCGAGCCAGGACACCAGGGCGCTTCGGTCGATCGCCGAATCAGCCTATCCTGACGCCAATCAGCAGAACATGGCCAAGCTGCTCACCGAGCATGGGGCGCAGATCAAGTATCTTGCCTCGCAGCAGGAGAAGACGGCCAAGGCTGCTGATCAGGCCAACGAGAACGTCATTCAGCAGTTGCAGGATTTCATCTCTGATCTGGTGATTTTGTTCGGCGGCGGCGACGTCAAAACTGATCTGAACTTCGGTGACCTGAAATACATTCTGGCCGCGCAGGGTGCCCTGTTCGGGTATACCGACGGCGGCTATCCGGTGAACCTGTTCCAGGCGGCCCAGAAGTTCTTCATGGGTTATGTGGTTCCGTCGCAGCAGTACACGGAAGTGTGGGATCAGAACTTTCAGGTGCAGATGGGCAACCTGGGTATCGATCCGAAGTTCATTTCCGACATGATCGCGTTGAACGATGCGTTCGGCAGCGTGTGGGGCAGCGTAAACAACGCGTTCGGGGCGATCAACCAACTGTTCCAGGCGTTGGGTGTCGAGTCGGGCGACCTGGGCTGGCTGGGCCAGCTGCTCAAGCCGATCATCGACCTGTTCAACGGCCTGGACTTGTCGCATTTCGGTGATGCTATCGAGTTCATCACCGACGCGATGGACCCGTGGATCAACCAGCTGACCGACCAGGTCAACTCGTTCGACCGGATGGTTGAAGCCTTCACGGGTGGCGTCAAGAATCTGGACGGGGTGACGAACCTCGCGCAGCTGTTCACCGGCTTCACGAATCTGTTGAAGATTCCTTTCAGTCCCGAGTCGGCGTGGAACGACATCGTCAACAACATGCTGATCCCGCAGACTGCGTTGTTGGGTGAGTGGTCGCCGGTCAACGCCGCGAACCTGTACGGCCAATTGGATGATTGGCTGTTCGGAAATGTGCCGTCGGCAGCCATCTCGTCCGGTTTGCGTCCGAACCTGCTCGCCAATCCGCACTTCACAGGTGCGATCTCGGTCGGAGCGGGTGCGGGCTGGTCCTGGGACGGTGTGGTTCATTACGGGAAGGACACCGATGACGGGGCGGGCTCGGCGAAAGCGGTCGCGGATGGTACGGCCCGGTTCATGGATTCCAACGCGATCGGTGTCACTGCGGGCGATCAGAAAACACTGCATTTCTCGGTGCAGGTGTTGGCGTATCAGCTTGCGGGGTCTGGTGATGCGCTGATCCGGTTGAATGCGTTGCCCTACAAGGGTGACGTGGTTCAGCCGGCGGTGCAGGTCGCGGCATGCGGTATCCCCACCGATGATCCGTCCACCAACACGTTCGGCTGGCAGCACTTCTTTGAAGGCTCGGTGTCGACCACTCTGACTGGTGATTATCTGGTCGATGACGGTGTGACGTCGGTGAAGATGCAGCTGGAGGTTTCCGACGCTGCGACTGCGGGTCAGGTTTGGTTCGATGAGGCGTCGGCAACAGTGTCGGGTGGGCCGTTTGAACAGTTGGAGTTCGACTTCAACGCCAACAACACGGCGTTCTCAACGTTTTTGCAAGCGTGTTGGGTGGCGTTGACGTCTGGTGACGACTTCGGAACCGTGCTTGCGGCGTTGCAGTCGGCGTGGGACACGTATGCGGCTGCTGTCGCCAACATTCAAGCCGATGAGACGCTGACCCTGCAAAAGATTCTGAACCGGGTGTTTCATATCGATGAGGCCGGGAAGATCGATATTTCCTGGTTGGCGGGGTTGTTGCCGCCGGAGCAGGTTGACGGGTTGCAGGATGATCTGAATACGATCACGCAGGCCCAGTTCGACGCCAACCAGGGGTTTCAGCAGTTGTTGAATGGTTGGTGGGAGGCGTTGACCGGTCAGGATTCCAACGGTGATCAGACGGTTGAGACTTGGCAGTCGGCGTGGGCTCAGTTCACGGGTGTGTTGGCGGGAACGCAGCAGGATCAGAACAACGCTTGGTTGGATATTTGGAATCGTCTGTCCGGGTTGGGGTCTGACGGGTCGGTGTCGGCTAGCAAGCTGCCCGCCGCGTGGGCTGCGGTGATCGCGGACATTCAGACATTCCTGACCACCTGGAATTGGGCCGATCTTACGCACGCCTGGACTGACCTCAATACCGCGCTGTGGGGTGGCACGTCGGGCGCTGTGGGCACGAACATTCAGCATTCCGCGTTGCCGTCGTCGTATTCGAATGTGAATCAGGACTTACTCAACCTGTTCAACGATGTGATCTTCGCCGAAGGCCGCACCTGGGACGACATCGGCCCCGACCTTAACGCACTGATTAACGACCTAGTGGGCGGATCGTCATCCCACACGGTAACGCCTGGGCAAATCCCGCCAACACACGTCGGGTCGACCGGCTCTGGCGCATCACTGGGTGCGGATGTGTCGAATGCGATGGGTGCCGCAACGAGTGCTGGGTCTGATGCTGCGGCGATTGCATCCCAGATTTCCGGTGTTGTGTCGCCGTCACTGCCGTTACCGCCGTCGTGGGTGTGGGCATCTGAATTGGTTGTTCCGTCCGGGCATCCGGGAGTTGGTGCAGCAGGCGACGACATTTGGTATCGAGTGACTGCGACGAACGCATCGGGGGAGTCGATTGGTTCGAATGCTGTGTATGCGCATGCGTGGTTTGGGCCGGTTGGGGTGAAGTTGACGTGGCCCGCCGTGTCGGGTGCGACGGGCTACAACGTGTATCGGGGTGTTGCGTCTGATCCGTTGGTGATTTTCCCGTCGGAGCCTGCATTAACGCATTACACGGTGGTGGGGAATGTGACGTCTTGGACTGATTATGGAGACTGAATGACGACGTGGGTTGAAACGTCGGGGCCGCCGACCGCGGCGACCGCAGCTGCGGACGCGATTTCCGCGGTGCATGGAACGGCGCAGTCGGCTAGCGACACCACACAGGCCGTCATCGACAATATCGTCATCTCAGCGGGGGGCGCTGCGGGGGCTGGCGCTAGCGACGTGGCTGGCGCGTTGCAGAATATCCCGCCCAGCAATATAGCGGTGCCGAATCCAACCACATCGGATACCTCAAGCACTTACCCCGGACTGGATTCGGCGACTGAATTCATCAGCAGGTCGGACGAATACGCCATAAATTTGACCCACACTACGGTGGATAACTATGTGTACATGGTGGTATTCGCGGCGTTCGAAACGCTGATGACTCAAAATAATTATAATCCGCAACCGCCTGATATAAGTATTACGGTTGATAGCAAATCCTTGGCATTATTGGGCACCATCGAATCATTCACATGGGGGTCATCCTCGACCACGCCAGGACACTGCTTGACGAGCGTCGCGTACGGCGGCTATATACAAGGGTCCGGAGATCACGCCGTACAAGTGTGGGGTCAACCTCAGAGTAGCTATTATCCGCAACATGTAGTCGCTTCTGCGGCAGAGGTCAGGGCTTACACCAACGTCTTTAGAATATACAGCGACGGAGCCGCAGGTAAAAGTAGCAGTGGCATTACGTCTGTAACACTTTATCATTCAGACTCGACCTCCCACGAAGTATGTTGCGCCTGGTTTTCAGGAGGCACTGGGGCGGCTGGACTGACCGGCACCGTCGTTGATTCAGCAGACGTCTCGCTCGGAGCTGGAATAGTGTCATCGGCCGACGGTTACGTAAATAGTTTTACCGGGACATTGCCATCCGGATGTAACGGCGCCTCGTTTAACGCAGTCACGTTCTTGCCCCCCGTTATAGGTCATCGGGTCGGTTCTGGGGCCGAGATAACTAGCACTTCGATATACAAGTCCGACGACATTGAGGTAGACGAATCATCTAAGGCGTACACGGTGTCGCTCACTGGATGGTATGTCGTCCAAAGCAGCAGCGGTAACGTGGGAATACAGTACCTGGTCAATGGTTCCACTGTTGCCGGGGGTGTGGGTTCGAAGATCGCATTAGCTAACCGAAGTCTGCTGTGACCACAGTTGTTCTGCTGAATCCGATGGGTGTTGATGTCACCCACAACGTGGACGGCACCGCCGGGTATCCGCAGCTACTCAAGGGCACGATCATGCAGCCCGGCGACACCCTCTATCGGCTGCCTTACACCAACGAGCCGGGCATCGACAACATCGATCACGGCGTCGACCTCCTAGACACTCAACTCACTTCCACGATCGGCAAAATCCTGGTATTCGCCTACAGCGAGGGCTGCCAGGTCGTCGACAAATGGCTGACCGTGAACGGGCCAACATCGTCGGTTGATCCCGCCGATGTGTCGTTCCTGGAGATCGGCAACGCGAACCGCAAATACGGTGGGTTCACGTACGGGCACAGCATTTTCGACAGTCTCGGCTACACGGGCGGCAAACCGGTCGACACCCCATACACCGTCGTCGACTTCGCTCGTCAATATGACGGGGTGGCTGATTTCCCGACCGCGCAACCAATCCAAGATGCGCTGGTTGATTTACAGACTGTCGGATCGGATCAGAACGCGCTGACCGGCGCCATGCAGGCCGTATCAACCGTTCTGGCGAACGGTGTGTATGCGAACGCAGCCCTCAACGCGGTCGCCGGGGCGGTTCTGGTTCACAACTTCTACGAGAACGTCACCGTCGACGACGAACACAACGTGAAACTGATTGAAGGCAACATCACCTGGATCTGGTCCCCAACCTATCCGGTCCCGTTGCTTGGTACTGGGACGACGATCCCGCAATCCGATCAACAACTCCGCACCCAGATTGAGCAAGCCTACACACGTCCGGTGACGATCGCGATGCCCGACTATGCGGGCTCAACAGCCTGGTCCACCGCCGCCTTCCCCATCACCGCACCCAAAGCACCCGTCACCGGCTGGTGGGCCGAGATCCGTATCGGATTCGCGTTGGATTTGACGCCGTCGTTGGGGATGTCGACTCAGGCGGCGGGATCGTTCGCCCTCACCCTGTCGGCGACGCTGACGATGGCCGGTGCAGGTCGTGCAGGCAGCAGCACCGCCGATTTCACCCTCGACCTCACTGCGGGAATGCAGATGGCCGCTGTCGGGGTTGGCGGCAGCTTCACACGCGACTTCTCCATGTCCCTCACCGCATCCATGACCATGCAAGGTTTAGCGGTCACCGAGGCAGCATTCCAACTGGCTGCTACACCATCCCTGTCGATGACCGCCGAAGGTGTGTCGACGGCAGTGTTTGCGCTCGCCTTGACACCCGTACTGGAGATGATCGGCAACGCCGTCGCCCAGGCAGCATTCCAACTGGCTGCCACACCATCCCTGTCGATGACGGCAGCGGGCACATCCGGATACTCGACAGCAGCATTCGGACTGTCACTGACAACCAACCTGGGCATGTCGACCACATACGAAGGCGCATTCGACCTCGCCCTAACACCAAGCATCGCGATGGACGGCCACCCAGTCGCGGCGGCCGACTTCACCCTCGACACAACCCCCTCCATGTCGATGACAGTTCGGGGCGCGTCGACAGGATCATTCGGCCTAACACTCACCCCAACCATGTCCATGGTGGGCAGCGGGCAAGCAGGCGTATCCACCGCAGCATTCGGACTCAACCTCACACCATCCATGCAGATGCTTGGAACCGGTGTCGGCGGTACGTTCACGCGCACGATCGCCCTCGAGCTCACCCCGTCCATGCAGATGTCAGCTGTCGGGGTTGGCGGCAGCTTCACACGCACGTTCGGACTCGCACTACACGCGTCGATGAGCATGGCCGGGACTGGTGTCGGAGGATCATTCACCCGCTCTGTCATCCTGTCTCTGACACCCAGCATGAGCATGACCGGAACAGGCGTCAACGGAAACACCTTCACCCCATACAACGACGTCAACAAGAACTACACCAACCACGCCGTCCCCACCGGATGCACAGGCGTCTACGTCACCCTGGCCGGAGCAGCCGGCCCCGGCGGAAAGGGTGCCACCAGCGCCTTCTCTGGACGTCAAGGCGGCTCTGGCGGCGGCGGTGGTTCATTCGTCACCAGGATCTTCATCCCCGTGGCCAGCCTCGGGGCGACCTATTCGGTCACCACGGGTGTCGGCGGCACGTACGGAAGCAACGGCGGCGCATCGGTCTTCAGCTCTGGTGGAATCACCATCACTGCGGGCGGTGGCGCGAAGGGGATAGACGGCAGCACGTCGACAAGTAACTCATCTGGCGGTGCGGGTGGAACTGCGAACGCCACCGGCATCTCCGTCACCGGTTACGCCGGAGCTGCTGGCGGTCAAGGCGGCGGCAGCAACCCCAATTCGGGTGGTGACGGCTCGAATGGGACAGGTGGCACCACCGGCTGCGGCGGCGCTGGCGGCGGCGGCGGCTGCGGCCTGGGCTCACTCGGCAATGTGGCGCCCGCCGGCGGCGCCGGCGGACATACCCGTTGGAGTTCCACCGAAGCGCAAGGCGGCGCCTCGGCGCAGTCACCCCCCACCTGTGACGGCAAGGACGCCACCACATCCGGTGGCGGCGGCGGCGGCGGCGGTGACGCGAATGGATACGCCTCGGGTCTCGGCGGTGACGGCGGGAACGCCGAAATAACCCCCGGCGGCACCCTCGTCGGCGCAGGCGGCGGCGGCGGTTCATCGGGAACCAACAGCACACAAGGCGCGCCTGGATCAGGTGGCAATGGCGCCACCCTCCTCGAATGGGTTTAACAGCCCAACCCCTCTACCAACCATTAGGAGAAAACCATGGATAACGAAGGCCCCGGCACTGGCGGCGCCGGCCCCGACAGCGGCATGATTCAACAGTTCCTCAACGCCCTCCCCGCGAGTGTCCGGCAAACCGTAGCCGCCTTCCTCGCATCCGCGGGCGGCTACCAACTCGTCGAACTCATCACCACCTACGGTCCCGTCACCGCCGCGCAACTCCTCGTCCAACTGTTCGGCGGCGCCGCCGCTGTTGTCGGTGGCCTGTTCGGCTGGCACGCAACCAAAAAGTAACCCACCCCAAACACATAAGCGGACAACCAATCGGGGTTGCCCGCCGAACAGTCACACCCAAAAACCGGAAGGAACATCGTGGCCGCAATACCCACCACCGTGAAAAACACGCTTGCCGACACCTGGGCAACCGCATACAAATACGTTGCCGTGTTCACCGCCGCATCAACCACCGGCACCAACGAAGCCACCGGAGGCGGATACGCACGACAACTGTCCACCTTCCCCGCGTCGTCGAACGGCAGCACAACCGGCTCCGAAGTCACCGTGCCCGTAGCCGCAGGAAGCTACGTCGAAGGAGGCTTATTCTCCGCGGCCAGCTCCGGAAACTACGGCGGCTCCGCAGCCTTCAGCGGCGGCACCGTCACCGTCAGCGGCACCGGAGCCTCCATCAAAGTCACACCGACCCTGAACCTCAACTGATGTTCGACGTACAAACCGACCATCAGATCGTCGCCTTCGACACAGACCGCATGGTGCTGTTCAGCTCATCCACCGGGGCGAGCATCGTCACCGCGACACGCGAATCCGACACCTGGACTGTGCACGCCGACGGCATAACCGACACAACCGCCGCAACACGCGCTGACGCCATCAACGCCATGTGTCAGCACGCATTCGACAAACTAGGGCCGTCCGGCGACAACGGCGAAGGATACTCGACGATGATCCCGCACGGGCTGCCCGATCTGCCATGACCTGCACGCACTGCGGACAACCACCACCGTACCGGTGGATTGGTGGCTGGTGTCACTGCAAACAGGACGCCAACATTCACGCCACCCAACCCTACTATGTGCCGCCGAACTGGCCCGTCGCATGAAACCCGTCACGGCCATCTCCGGCGCTGTCACCGCAACACTCGCGGTTCTGGGTGCGTGGGCTGACGCATCAATGGCCGCACTTGTGTTCACAGCCATGCTGATTCAAGTGTGGCGCCACAGATGAAGTACGCATTCGCAGCAGGGCTGCTGTTGGGCTGGCCGACGCTGATCATCACCCGATATGTGTGGCGCTGCATGACGGAGGACACGCTATGGCACTTCCCCCCGGACTGACCGAACAGTCCAAAGCTGAGTTAGCCGCTGTGTTCGCCGACATGCGACGCAGATTCGACTACAACCCGCCTAAGCCGAGGGCGAAACGTCAACGCCCACAAATCTGGAACATGAGGTAACCAGTGATCAAATGGATTGAACGGCAACTGGAAATGTTCGCCGACAAGATCGCAGAGCGGGTAGCGAAGGCTGTCGCCGAGCAGCTGGCCGACTCACTCCCGGCGATGGGAGAACGAACCGTCAAGGCCGCTATCCACGAAGCCACAGGAACCGTGCAGGCGGGGATGGTGGACTTTGGTGCCGCACTGTCTGGAGACGTTGAACACGCGGGAGGGTTCAAGCCGATCGCCGAGCTCATGAAGTTGCTCGGCCTATGACGCTGCTGCGCAGCAGCATCGAACTCGCCAAAGCCATCTTCAACGACCGGCTCGGCGACCCCTACATCTACGGCGGAACATACGCGTCAGACCCATCAGTAGGTGCCGACTGCTCCGGCGCGGTTGGGGTGTTCATCGATGCCGCGCTGAACGGACATCAACTGAACTGGGTTCGCCGGTTCACCACCGAAACATTCCCAGGCCCATTCCAAGGCTTCCGGCAGGTATCACGTGACGAATTGCTGGCCAGTGATAGCCCGATCAAGGTGTGCATCATGCACGGCGGCGGCGGCCCTGACTCCCACATGGCGTGCTCCATCGACGGAATCGTCATGGAATCCAACGGCTCCCACGGCACCTGCACACTCGGCACCGGAGCCTACGGCGACGCAGCATCACTGTGGAACGACTGGTGGGTTTACGACGGCACGATCAGCGAGGACACAACCATGATTCGAGGACTCGACTATGCAGGCGGACGACCCTCCGGGGCCGCATTGAAAGCAGCCGGCATCGACTTCGTGTGCCGATACCTGTCCGACGGCGGCCCGAGCCTGCCCGGCAAACAGCTTCTTCCAGACGAGGCTGCGGACCTGCGCGCCAACGGTATTGCCATCGTCTCCAACTGGGAGACCACCGCAGAACGAATGCTCGGCGGCTACAACGCTGGGGTAGAGGACGCACACGACGCCCTACAACAAGTGCTCGCATGCGGCGGCAGCCCGGATCGCCCCATCTACTTCTCTGCCGACTGGGACGCCACACCATCACAACAAACACAGATCGACAACTATCTGCGCGGCGCCGCATCAATCCTCGGCCCCGAACATATCGGCATCTACGGCGGATATTGGCCGCTGTCCCGCGCACTCAACAACGGAACCGCGGCCTGGGCATGGCAGACCGAAGCATGGTCTGGCGGCAACCTCGACAGCCGCGTCAACATCGTGCAGCGCAACAGCCTCGGCTACCAGTACGTCGGCGGCGTGCAGTGCGACGTCAACGAAGCCCACACCACCGACTACGGCCAATGGGGCATACCCGTCCAAACACCGGAGGAACCGATGTCCAATCCGCCCGCCATCCCAAAACCCGCCGACCAAGCCACCGTGATCGGCCAGGTGTGGGACCAGCTGCTTATCCGATGGGACATGCTCGGCGGTCGCACAGCCATCGAGGCACTCGCCGCCGTCGGACAGAAGCTCGGCATCGACGGATTCAACCCACCGAAAGGCAACTGACATGGCTGACGCCAACAGCATTCAACAGGACGTGTCCGGACTGCAAGGCAACGGCGATCCGGAGATGTGGCGGCTCGTCAAGGCCCGTCATAACCGTGAGGTCGGCGACGTGGTCAACGATCCGACTCGCGGCGAATGGAACTCCACTCACAACGGAAAGCAGTATGTCGGCACGTTCGACGCTTTCGAGCAGATCGTCGTCACTGCCGAACAGCTCGCCTGGACCCACGTCTTTTCCGACGGAGTGAAACGTGATGCGGGCGACGTGCTGATCGGACTGGGCGAGTGGCTGGTCAAGCAAGGCGCATTCGAGTGAAGCCATTGCTTTTGACGGTGAATGGGACAGGTGTCGCGGACCCTTTCGGTCCCGGCTTTTCGTCGGATATCGGCCGCGCGCTCGGCTACAACCCTTGGGATGCGCTGTCCGCGAACGTCGGCGGCGTCCGCTACGACAGCCCGGTCGAATGGCAGCCCATCGGATACCCGGCGTCGATGTTTCCGATGGGACCGTCAGTGCAGGCCGGCCGCGCTGAGGTGAACCGGCAGATCAGCAGGCGGCCGGTCGGCACACCACTATTCCTGTCCGGGTACAGCCAGGGGGCGATGGTCACCGCCCAAGTCTGGGCGCACGACATCCTCGACGCGAACGGGATGCACCACAACCGGATCGACGACGTTCGAGGCATCATCCAGTTCGGCGACCCGATGCGCTGCCCCGGCATCGCCAACGGCAACAAGGCCGCCGGATTGCCGATGCCCACCAAACACGACCGGTACACCACAGGCGGGATCGGCGGCCCGTTGTGTCTCACTCCTGAACAAACCCCCGACTTCTACCTTTCCTGCGCGCTCGACGGCGATCTCTATGCCTGCGCGCCGGTCGGTGACGATCCGTGGAAGCATGAGTCCCCGGTGGGATGTGTCGAAACCCGCATCTTCAACGTTGTGCAACAAGCAACAGTCATCGACGTACTCCAGGTAGCGGAATCCCTTCTCACCCCCGTGGCGATGGTTGAAGCCATCATCAACGGCATCACGTTCGCCGCGGCCGGAATGAACGCACCCCACTGGCAGTACGGGCCGCTTGTGCCCGCAATGGTCGATTGGGTGCTGCAACGCGCATCCCAGCCGCGGGCCGCATGAGCGGGCAAACCACCTACAGGCCGGCCTGCGACTCGATCCACGTCACGCCCGTCGCCGACCTGATCGAACACGACCTGAACGCCGACTGCGCCTGTGTCCCGAGCTGCGAACCGGTTGAGCGCGACGACGGCACGATCGGCTGGCTCTACACCCATCACAGCCTTGATGGCCGTGAGAAGGCCGAATAACCCACCGCTGAAAGGAAACCCCGTCATGGCCCTGGAAAACCTCACCCTCGATGAGATCAAGAACGACGTCACCGCCGCAGTTAACGCGTTGCAGGCCATCGCCACATTCGTGGAGAAATTCGAGTCCGTGCTCCCGGCCAACGTGCGCACCGTGGTCGATGACCTTCAAACCGCGCTCACCTTCACCGAAGCGGTACTCGCCAAGGTTTGACTGACCACACCAACAGAAAGCGGTGATGACATGAACACCGACTGGCTCAAATACACCGGTCTGCAAGCTTTGCAGAACTTCGCGCACGCGCTGCTGGCTGTGTTCGGCGGCAACGCCGTCAACGTGCTGCATGTCGACTGGGCTGACACGCTGTCGATCGGCGCGGGCGCGGCGATGATTTCGGTGCTTACGTCGGTGGTATCGATGAAGATCGAAGCCAACAAGGCCGCAGGAAGTCCATCGTGACGTTGCCCGAGCTGCCCGTCACGCTCGTGCAGCTCGGCGGCCTCGCGCTCATCCTGATCTATCTGTGGCTGCGAGACCGCAAACGCGACAACACTCTGACCGAGGTTCACGACCAGGTCACCAACGGCGGGTCGAATCTACGCGAGGAGCTCACCGAGAAATTCGGTGTGCTCAACGGGAAGATCGACCTGGTGTCAGACGCGATAGGAGACATCAGGAAAGACGTCGGCGCACTCACCAATCGCGTCGACAAAATCGACCGGCCGCACCGCCGCGGCTGGTAACCCTTGAGGAGCGGTGATGTCGTTAGCGGATGAACTGGACCGGGAACCCAACGCCTACCTCAAAGGCTGCGGCACATGCAGATGGCTGGATACGCTGGACGACGCCGACCGGGAAACATTCAACACACGCATCCTGGAACCAAACATGGGCGCACGACTGTTCCGAGTCATCAAACGCCGCGGATACAGCATGTCTTACGCAGCATTCCTGAACCACATGAACAGCTGCTATGACCCTAGCTGACGAACTCGCCGCCGAATGCACCAAAATCACAGCCGGGGTTCGTAACCGAATCCTCATCCTCGACGTCGAACGCCTCTGCGGGATCAGCCGGCAATACTGGTGGAATCGCGGCGACCTCAAAAACCGGTACATTCATTATGAGACCGTAGAACGCGAACCACGCACCACCATCGTCTGCGCCAAATGGTACGACCGCCCTGATCTCATCGAACTCGCCGAGTGGGACAAGGGTGGCCGTAAAGCGTTCCTGCGCAAGGTACACGGGCTGATCGCGCAGGCTGACATCGTCGTCGGGCACAACGTCGACAAAGCCGACATTCCCTGGCTCAAAGGTGATCTGCACATAGAGGCGAAGCTGCCGCCTCTGCCGCCGTTCAAGACGGTGGACACATTGAAGGTGTTGCGGCGCGAGTTCGGCGACGGTGCACCGTTCAAGTCGCTGGATGCGTTCTGCAAGGTGGTCGGAATCGCCGCCAAAACCGACAAATACGATCCACAGGCGATGGAACGCGCCGTCACCGGGAAGTCCACTGAGGACCGCAAACGCCTAACTTCTTATTGCTCTGGAGACGTGGTCGCGACCCAGGGGTTATACGACTGGCTACGCCCACACATTAAAAACCATCCGGCGCTGTTCATTGACGGCCGCGACAAACTCACCGTCTGCAATCGCTGCGGTTCGCAAACCGAACCGATTACACGCCGTTATGTGGCGCAAGTCCTCACCTACTCGATGCGCAAATGTCCTTCGTGCGGCGGCCATTCCCGCATCAGCATCGAACCTGAACGCATGAGCATTGTGAGGGGCGTATGAGCATCGAGCCCGATCTGATCCGCGAAGCCCTGCAAGTCCGCATCAACGACGGCGGCGAGGGCATCGACAACACCGGGTACATGGTTGTGCATTACGTCGCCATTGTCGGCCTCTACCGCGCTAACCCGGACGGCACCGTCGAAACCAGCGTGATCGTCGCCAAGCCGAGCGAACAGGCTGACTACATCACCGAGGGACTACTGGCCCAGGCTCCCATCGTGCTGGAGGAGTTCGAGGTCGAAGACGTAGAAGCGGACGACGAATGAAACCGTCGGATTGGGCGTGGCTGGCGTTGGCGGCCGGAGTCATCGGCTACGACCTTGCAGCACCACCTGGTGAAACGTTGAGTGAAGGCGCCGACCGATACATGTTGACGCATCCGTGGATCACGCGCGCTGTGGCAGCCTCTGTCGCGTTGCACGTCTGCAACGCGGTCCCCGTCAAGTTCGACGCCGTGCATTGGTTGTTCGCTGGTGCGCGCACACTATGCGGCAACTCCTAAATGCCAGCCCCTCTGACGCTGTCGAGCCCCACCCCCGCCACGGGTTCCGGCGTCAGAGGGGCGCTCAATCCTCATGCTTGAGTTCGTCTAACAGCTTCTCTGCCATCACGCGATCCTTGGCGTATCGGCGTCGTTGCCTGCGGCGCCCATCCGATGCGTGTGTTTCGATGCAGGCCACCCACATACCGTCAGCGCGTTGAAATACGCTCCCACGGCCACGTGCCCGGCGTGCAGGACGACGCTTCACCGACGGCATGTATCGGGGCTGTTCGCTGTCGATCGCGTCGCGTTCCCTGCGCCGCAACTCTTTCAGCTCACCGACGCGTTCCAAATGAACCTGGGCGGCAGCCTGCCACCACGGCTTACCGCCATCGTGATGATTGAACTTCAGGGCCGGGTTCGTTGTTGAACCGATGAACAGCAGGATGCCCGCGTCGTCGTAGATCCGGTACAGGACGTAGTCGATGGATGTTGTCACAAATCCCCTCGGCGTCTTTCCTAGGCGTAGCCGATGGTCGCACCGTCAAGTCGGTACAGTCGGTCCCCGGATTGCGGTGTGTGGTTATGACAGACCTCTGCATCTGTGCAATCGTCATCGTCGCAGTTGACTATCTGGCAGCGTCCTGCTTCGCCGATGCGCGGACAACACATGTGTGAGCCGTCGTGTCCGATCGGCAAACCGCAGCCGTGCGTGCGCCAGTAGGTATCGCATTCACTCACGACTTCCCTCCGCACCCGCCAGCTGGCGCAGGTTCTCCCGCTTCCGTCACGCACTGCGGCGACCTGTCCACCCCGAACCCCGTGCCGATGTAGATGCGCCAGAATGTGCCGTCAGGGTAGTGTTCACCCTCGCAAAACTTGAAGCCGTACGGACCGGTGACGCCGCCCGCACAGTTCGACGGGTAGATCGGGGTATGCGGGTCAAGTCCCGGCGGTTCGGCGCTGGCAACAGGGGCGGTGAGCAGTGCGACAAAGGACAAGGCCGCGAGTACGCGCTTCACCGGTCAACCTCCTTGATTGCGTTGTCAATCGAATCGGCCATCATGAATGCCAGGGCAATCAACGGTGCCATCCACGTCGCAATCGACAAGACATACAGGCAATACGACCATTCAT
This sequence comes from Mycobacterium sp. NGS50, assembly GCF_059812545.1. Lineage (NCBI taxonomy): Bacteria > Bacillati > Actinomycetota > Actinomycetes > Mycobacteriales > Mycobacteriaceae > Mycobacterium > Mycobacterium sp. NGS50. Next base: position 24,716 of record NZ_JCALCW010000005.1, on the reverse strand, counting down.
CGTCGCCGAAGTTCTCCCGAAACTTCGACTCATACCACGACATATCACTCATTGCCCGTGCCCCGACGTCGGCCCAGGCATCATCGGCGAACCACCCGCCGGCGGATTGCCCACCGTCCCGTACGGTAGCCACGGCTGATACTCGTCGCACGGGTAGTAGATCGGGTACGACGCCCCGAGGAACTGGCACATGCCGGGACCGGGGCCAGGGTCAGCGCTGGCGGCGGGTGCAACGGCCAGCCCCAGGCCGAGCATTGCGACCAGCCCAACCAGATAGATGCAGCGTTTCATCGTGCAACCTTCCTCATCGGTGTTGTGGAGGCGAAGTGTGACGCCCCGCGCGGGCGTCGTGGTGGCGCGCTCGGCAGGCGCACGGGTGGAAGTGCCATCAGCTGGTGGTGTTCCCAGTCGGCGCGTGCAGCCAGGGCGGCACGGCGTTGACGTTCGCGATCGAACCGCACCCAGCCGTAGCTGGCGATGCAGACGGCGATCACCGACCAACCGGCGGCGGAATACACGCTCAGCATCATCGACATGAACACCAGGGCCGTCAGTGCACCAACTGTCACGCAGATCGGGTGCCGATCCGGCCAAGTGCCGTGGGTGCATGTCGACTCCAAGCCGCAGCGGGGGCAGGCGTGGTTAGACATTCTTTGTAGCCTCTTCTCGCGCCCAATCCAGACGCATGTCCATCAGTGAATGAATCGCCCAATTACAGTGGGCGCCAGGATTGTCATCGCAATACTCGGCCCACCATTGCGCCTCGCGAGCGGTGGGCAAATTCTGTCCATTGCCGAGGTGGCCGGTACGGACGAAGCGAGGCCGCGCAAACCACGTGCCGTCGCCGTTCGAACCCCACTCCCAGCGCTCGTCCTTGGTCATGGTGACGAACCCCGCCCTGCCGCGCCAGACGCGGACCGTCGGGGGACTGTCGACAACGGTCACATCGACCTGGCTAGACATGGGACACCTCCGGGATATTGAGCCACGTGCGAACGAAGTTGTATGCGGCGGCGTCGCGCTGGCCCGGCGACAGCCACCGTTGCCGCGGTTCGCACACGTAGGCTTCGGCTTCCGTGAACGCGGCCAGCAGCTCGGCGCGGGTGATAGACGCGTCCATGTCGCGAGCGTAGTCCTGGGAGCCGACGCGGAAAGGCGTCTTGTCGGGAATCGCATCAACGCGATAGGGAGAAGTTTGGGGTGAAGTGGTTTTCGAAAACCCGTCCTGACCTGTGCGCCGTGAGGGCTTCGAACCCCCGACCCGCTGATTAAGAGTCAGCTGCTCTACCAACTGAGCTAACGGCGCGGTGCGGCCTAAACCGCGAGTGCGAGAATAACAGGCGCGGCAGCGGGTGGCGAATTCCCGGTGCCAGGCCAGGTCGGAGGGCATGGCGTTCGTCAGCGGTCGCAGCATGCCGCAACGGCCTTTAGACTATTGCCAGAAATCATGCCGAGTGCGAGGTGGGGAAGAATGTCGCAGGTTGGATCGATGGCCCCGCGGGGTGGGCGTCGACCCTGGTGGGCGCTGGTTGCGGTGCCCGCGCTGGTACTCGGCCTGAGCGCCTGCAGCCACGACGAGGCGCCCGCGCCGGCGCAGGTCATCACCGACAAGGGCACTCCGTTCGCTGACCTGCTGGTCCCCAAGCTGACCGCCTCAGTCACTGATGGCGCCGTTGACGTGGGGGTGGATGCGCCGGTGACGGTGACCGCCGAAGACGGTGTGCTGGGCGCGGTCACCATGGTCAACGAGAGCGGCAGGGCGGTCAGTGGTCAGCTCAGCCCGGACGGGCTGACCTGGCAGACCAACGAACCGCTCGGCTTCAACAAGCACTACACACTCAACGCGCAATCGTTGGGGCTCGGCGGCGCGACCAGCAAGCAGATCTCGTTTCGGACTCAGTCGCCGGCCAACCTCACCATGCCCTACGTGATGCCTCAGGACGGCGAGGTCGTGGGTGTGGGTCAGCCGGTGGCGATCCGGTTCGACGAGAGCATCACCGACCGCCTGGCGGCTCAGAAGGCCATCAAGATCACGGCCAATCCGCCCGTTGACGGAGCGTTCTACTGGCTGAACAACCGCGAAGTACGTTGGCGGCCGCAGAGTTTCTGGAAGCCGGGCACGACGGTGGAGGTAGCGGTCAACGCGTACGGGGTCGATCTGGGTGACGGAGTCTTCGGCCAGGACAACGTGGTTCAGCACTTCAGCATCGGCGACGAGGTGATCGCGACCGCCGACGACACCACCAAGATGATCACCGTGCGGATCAACGGCGAGGTCGCCAAGGTGATGCCGACTTCGATGGGCAAGGACAGTACGCCGACCGACAACGGCACCTACCTGGTCGGTGAGCGGTTCAAGCACATCATCATGGACTCGTCGACCTACGGCGTTCCGGTGAACTCGCCCAACGGATATCGTACCGATGTGGACTGGGCGACGCAGATCTCCTACAGCGGGATTTTCGTGCACGCCGCGCCGTGGTCGGTCGGCGCCCAAGGACACAGCAACACCAGCCACGGCTGCCTCAACGTCAGCAACTCGAACGCGGAGTGGTTCTACGACCACGTCAAGCGCGGTGATGTCGTGCAGATCGTCAACACGGTGGGTCCGACATTGCCGGGCACCGAGGGGCTCGGCGACTGGAATATCCCCTGGGATCAGTGGAAGGCCGGCAACGCCAACGACTGAGCCTGCGGCTATCTCGCAGTCAGTTTCAGCACGCTGGCGCCCATGGCGTCGGCGACGTAGACGTTGCCGGCGGCGTCGACCGCGAGGCCCTCGGGGGAGTTGACACCGCCGAACGGCAACTCGCTCTGGGTGGTTGCGCCGGGTGGCACCGCCAGCACTTTGCGGGTGTTGCCGTCGGTGATGTAGACGGTGCCGTCGCGTCCGACCGCGACACCGTAGGGCTGGCTGAGGCCGGTGAAGGGCAGCACGGTCTGGCTGGTGGACCCGGCCGTCATCTTGGCCACCGTGTTGTCCGGGGCTCCGGAGTCGGTGACATAGACGTTGCCGGCAGCGTCGACCGCCACGCCCCCCGGAAAACTGAGTCCGGTGAACGGCACATCGGTTTGGCTGCCGGTCTCGATGGCCAGCATGACCACGGAATGCTTGCGTCGGTCGGCGACGTAGACGTTTCCTGTCGTGTCCACCGCGACCCCGCGGGGGTCGACCAGTCCGGTGAACGGTAGCTCGGTCTGCTTGGTGGAGCCGGCAGCCAACATCACCACTTTCCCGACGCCGGGGTAGCCGTCGGTGAAATGGGTGACGTAGATGTTGTCGGCGGCGTCGACCGCCAAACCGGTGAGGTTTTCCAGCCCGCGGAACGGCAACTCGGTCTGCTGGGTCGATCCGGCCGCAAGCCTCAGCACCCGGTGGTTGCCGGCGTCTGCGACGTAGACGTTGCCAGCGCCGTCGACCGCCACGCCGGTCGGGCGTTTGAGGCCGGTGAGCGGCAATTCGGTTGGTCCCGAGAACTGGACGGGCCGACCGGTTGTTGCGGTCACCGGTCCTGGCGTGGCCGGACCGCATCCCACCAGCGTCACGAGCACCGAGGCGATGGCGACGCAGAGGGAGGTGTGGACCCGGTGGCGCCGGCTTGTTGCCATACCAGTGCTCCTTTATCGGCCCTGCGATGAAGGAGACTATCCGGTGGCAGCCGTCGCGGAGGCCATTCGGTAGGGCGAGCGCAATCCGAGCAGCAGCCGGACGAGATCGGCCTGGCGATGGGTGCCGGTCTTGTCGAAGATGTGCTGCAGGTGCGTCTTGACGGTGGCCGGTGACAACGACAGCCGCTCGGCGATGTCTTTGATGCCGCCATACTGCAGCACCATCAGTGCGATGTCGGTTTCGCCGGCGGTGAGACCGTAGTGGCGGCGCAACAGCACTGCGGGTGTTTCGGATTCATGATCCGGATCGACGATGACGACCATCGCGCGTCTGGCGCAGTACGGGTCGGAGACCGGCTCGATCGGCAGGACCTCGACGACATAGGGGCGCAGGTCCGAGGGCCGGGTGCACAACAGCGAATTTCCGTGGGGCTGAGCGTCTTTGGGTGCCGCCGCGGCTTGAATATTGTGCTGGAGTGCGGTGTCGGTGCTGGCCGCCACCGCTTCGAGTCGTCGATCGCGCATCCGGAGCCCGTCGGCGCGGCGCAGAACATCCTCGGCGGCGGCGTTGGCGTACACGACGTGGGATTCGGCGTCGACCACGATGATCGCTTGGCGCAACGCCTGGGTGACGGTGCCGAGATACTCGGTGCGCCGGCGTAGGTCCTCGAGGTGCGCCTGGCTGCGCAGCGCCTGCTGCAGATGCGGCACCAGGGCACCGAACAGCGGAACGAACGGCTTCGGGGGCCGCGACCCGGCGGCCAGGAGCAGCAGCGGCGCCGGGCCGTTGGTGAGTCGCACGAACAAGCCGTCCGTCATTTCCAGGGGGCGCAACCAGTCCAGGTGGAACTCCGATTTGGCCTGCAACGCCACCAGCGATTGTCCGTCCCGGAGCACGCCGAGTGGGCTGTGCTCGACCGCCTCGAGCACATAGTCGATCTGGTGGTAGTACTGCTCGTAGTCGGCGCGCACCTCCGCTGGCAGGTCCGCGGCCTGGACCGAGCGGCCCGTCTCGCCGGCCTGTATCAGCGCGCAGGTCTTGGCGTCGAGGGTGCGGCGAAGATCGCCCAGCGCCGTCGCCCAGTTCTCGGGCGTCGTCACCGCACTGTAGACGGCCGCGGTGATCCGCGAGAAGTCGTCGAGCGTGGCCATCGCCGGCATTCCAGGACTCCCATCTAAGGGATAGCTCTCCCACGATAGGGAAATTGTGCACCCAACCGTCTCTTGTTCACAATGATCCCGCATACTCCAAATCTCAACCGTTTGGATGACGCGACACGGGATCGGGCCTGGTTGGCTGACCGCCATGACCGTGGACGACGTCAACGTTGGCGCTCTGCCGTTGGCGCCGCGGAATCCGTTGCCCTATTGGCAGCAGGTGCGGCAGGTGCGGCAGATGCACACCGGGGTCGAGAAACTGCGCGATGCCGGCGGCCCGGTGACCCGACTGATGCTGGCCCCGCGCTGGCTGACGCCGCCGATGGTGCTGGTGACGTCGCCGCAGGGGGCGCACGATGTGCTCAGCAGCGGTGACGTCGACCGGGCGCCCGCGCACGACGAGATCCGCCACCTGCTCGGGCCCAACCTGTTCGATCTCCGCAACGAGCAATGGCTGCCGCGACGCCGCACATTACAGCCGTTGTTCACCAAGCAACGGGTCCGCGGCTTCGGCGGGCACATGGCGCAGGCCGCGGAGGTCGTCGTGGCCGGGTGGCGCGATGGCACGATGGTCGATCTGGACGCCGAGTCCCGCAAGCTGACGTTGCGGGCGCTTGGGCGCTCGGTGCTCGGCGTCGACCTCGACGACTGCGCCGCAGCGCTGGCTGAACCGATGCGGGTGGCGCAGGAGTACGTCACCGATCGCGCGTTTGCCCCGGTGCGGGCCCCGCGTTGGCTACCTACCCCGGCGCGTCACCGTGCACGGGTTGCCAGTGCACGCCTGCACCGGGTGGCCGAGGACATCCTGAACACCTGCCGTGCCGAACCCGAGCGGGATGCACCGCTGGTGCGCGGGTTGATGGAAGCTCGCGACCCCGATACCGGTCGCGGGTTGACCGACCGCGAGATCTGCGACGAGCTCATCGTTTTCATGCTGGCCGGCCATGACACCACCGCAACGACGTTGGCCTACGCGCTATGGGCGCTGGGTAATCATCCCGGCATCCAACAACGGGTCGCGGCTGAGGTCGCCGAGCTTTCCAGCGCCGAACTGACACCCGACGATGTGGCCCGATTGCCCTACACCGTGCAGGTGCTGCACGAAGCGCTGCGGTTGTGCCCGCCCGGCGCGCTGAACGGGCGAACGGTGGTGCGCGACATCGCCGTCGACGGCTACCGGGTGCCCGCCGGGTCGCTGGTGGGTGTCGGCATCTACGCGCTGCACCGTGATCCGGCGTTGTGGGAGCGCCCCGAGGAGTTCGACCCGGACCGGTTCAGCCCGCAGAACTCCGCCGGCCGCAGCCGATGGCAGTATCTGCCGTTCGGCGGGGGACCGCGCAAGTGTGTCGGCGATCATTTCGCCATGCTGGAGGCCACCCTTGCGCTGGCCACCTGTGTGCGGCATTGCGAATTCGACTCGGTGAGCGAGGAATTCCCGGTGGCGGTACCCTTCACGACCGTCGCCGCTGAGCCGATCTACGCCCGTGTCACGCAACGTCAGGGTGCACTGCTGTGACGGCGCAGCCCGCACCGCAGGATCTACCGGAGCGCTCTGCGGCCGATCGGCTGGAAGTCCTCGACGTCGGGGTCAGTACCGACGCCCACGCCGCGCCGCTGCTTTTTGTGCACGGCGCCTGGCACGGTGCGTGGTGCTGGGCTGAACACTTCCTGGAATTCTTCGCCGACAAGGGGTACCGCGCGATCGCGGTAAGCCTGCGTGGTCACGGGAAGAGCCCGTTACGGCAGCGGCTGCGTGGCTGCTCGGGTGCCGACTACGTCCAGGACGTCCGATCGGTGGCCGACACCCTGTCCACTTTGCCTGTGCTGGTCGGCCACTCGATGGGCGGCTATGTGGTGCAGAAGTACTTGGAGTCCACGCCGGCGTCCGCGGCGGTGCTGCTGGCGTCGATGTCGGCTCGGGGGGCGTTGGGCGCAGCGCGCCGCCTCAACTTCCGACATCCCTGGCTGGCGCTGAGATTTCATGTCACCGGCAGATCGCTGCACCTGTTCACCACGCCGGAACAGGTCCGGGAAATGCTCTACTCGCCGACGACCCCCGACGCCGACATCATGCGCTACAAAGCATTGCTGCAGGAGGAAAGTCAGCGAGCGATCCTCGATGCACTGATGCTGAATCCCGTCAGAACCAAGCAGGTAACCACGCCGCTGTTGGTTCTGGGTGCAGAACACGATGGCGCATTCACCGTCTCCGAGGAACGCGCCCTGGCACGCAGCTATGGCACCGACGCCGAGATCTTCCCCGGTATGGGGCACAACATGATGCTCGAACCCGGCTGGGAAGCGGTGGCCGAGCGCATCGACAACTGGCTGGGTGCACGCGGCCTCTAGCCGTGCACGCACTCAGCGCAACCGGCCCAGGATCCGGTCGGCCTCGGCGACGATGTCGCGCACGATGTCGGCGGCGGGACGCACATCGTGGATCAGGCCGGCGGATTCGCCGATATGCACACTGGCGGTGCGGAAATCGTCGTGTTCCACCGCGTCTTTGAGGCTGTCGCGGAGTGTGGGCAGCCGCGCGGCCAGGCGGTCCTCCGCGCCGTGCCACGCATCTATGAAGGCGTTGCGCACCAGTCGGCCGGTGTACTCCGGTGGCCAGGTGAGTCCACGCGCCACGTCGTACACGTGGGTGCGCACGGTGTCGTCGCCGGTGGTGCTCAGCACGAGTTCGTGTGCCGCAGTGGAGACCAGGGCTTCTCGGCTGGCGACGAATCGGCTGCCGATCACCACTCCGTCGGCGCCGAGTGCGAGTGCCGCGGCCAGCCCTCGCCCGTCCGCCACCCCGCCGGCGGCCAGCACCGGCACCCCGGTTCCCGCCGCGAGGTCCACCACCTCGGGAACCAGCGTGAACGTCGAACGCGAATTACCGCCGTGCCCGCCGGCTTCGGTTCCCTGGGCGACGAGCACGTCGGCGCCCGCATCGAGGGCGGCACGGGCATCCCCGAGGGTCTGGACCTGACAGATGAGCCGGGCGCCCGCGGCGCGGATGGCCGGGATGTACGGTGCGGGGTCACCGAAGGACAGCCACACCGCCACCGGACGGTGTTCCAGCGCGGCCTGCAGCCGGCCGGGATCGGCGGCCAGCGTCCAGGTGATGAAACCGACACCCACCGCGGTGCCGGCGGCCAGGTCCAATTCGCGTTTCAGCTCGTCCACCCCGTCGTACCCGGCGCCGACCAGGCCCAGCCCGCCGGCATCGGAGACCGCCTTGGCCAGCCGGCCGCCGGCAGCACCTGCCATCGGGGCCAGCACCATCGGGTGCTCGATCCCGAACATCGCGGTCAGTGATGTGGCGTGCACCATGGTGGCGCTCCTTTGTCGGATCAGGCATCAGGCTGTCAGAATCACACCATGATTCTGGTCGGGGCGATTCCGCTCGGGGCAGATGCGTGACCGATCCCATTGACCTGTCCGGCTTTTCCGGCTGGGTCACCTTTGCGCAGCTGCCGATCGCCGAGGTACCGACGGGTCCCGGTGTGTATGTCGTCGCGCGACCAAGCGATGCGAACCCCATCTTCCTCGACGTTTCTCCCGCTGGGTATTTCAAAGGCAAACACCCGACGGTTCCGGTGACACAGCTGAATGAGCTGTGGGTACCGGGCGCCCGGATCGTCTATATCGGCAAGGCAAATCTGGGCGGCACCGGCCGACGTGGGCTGCGCAAGCGGCTCGACGAGTTTCGGCGGTTCGGTGCCGGCGAACCAGTTGGACACTCTGGCGGCAGGCGAATCTGGCAGTTGGCCGATCACCGCGACCTCTTGATCGGCTGGTATGTGACCGATGACATCGATGCCAGCAGGACGGAGACCGAACTGATTGCGCAGTTCCGTGCGCACTACGGATCTCTGCCATTCGCCAACATGCGCGGCTAACGAACACCGCCTCACCTACGTATCCGCAGGTGAGGCGGTGTGTCTGGTCGGGGTGGCTGACGGGGCTCGAACCCGCGACATCCAGGATCACAACCTGGTGCTCTACCAACTGAACTACAGCCACCATCGCCGCGAGCCGCAAACCGACGCACAGCGACGTCGATACTAGCCGCTTGGGTGCTCGGCGGCCGAATCGCTTTCCTCCGGCGCGGCGTCCGGGGGACCCAGTTCCGCCGCGATCGCGGCGATGTCGCTGGTAGACGGGCCGGGCTGGGGGACGAACGCGGTACCGCGGTAGTACTTGAGCTCGCGGATGGACTCGTGAATATCGGCCAGGGCGCGGTGCGCTAGACCCTTCTCGGGCTGGCCGAAGTAGATCCGCGGATACCAACGCCGACACAGCTCTTTGATCGAGCTGACGTCGACCATCCGGTAGTGCAGGAAGGCGTCCAGGGCCGGCATGTCACGGGCGATGAAGCCCCGGTCGGTGGCGATCGAGTTGCCGGCCAGCGGCACCACCTTGGCCTGCTTGACGTGGCTGCGGACGTAGTCCAGGACGGTTGCCTCGGCGGCGGCGACGTCGACGGTCGACGCCCGCACCTCCTCGATCAGCCCCGAGCGGGTGTGCATCGCGGTGACGATGTCGATCATCGAGTCCAGGGCGGCGTCGTCGGCGTGGATCACCACGTCGACGCCGTCGCCGAGAATGTTCAGGTCAGAGTCGGTGACCAGGGCCGCGATCTCGATCAGTTTGTCCGAGCCCAGGTCCAGCCCGGTCATCTCGCAGTCGATCCAGACCAGTTCGTCTCGTGCAGCGCTCACAGTTAGCCCACGTTAGCTGCTGGCCGAGCCGCCGCGCCCTCGTGGTGGCCCCAAGGCAAGTAATGTCGTGGGTTGTGACTTCCTCCGCTGACCCGGCGTCGACTCCCGCACAGCAGATCGCGGGCGGCTACGCCGTTGCAGGCCAGGCCCTCGAGCTGGGCACCGTCGTGGTGGACGGCAGCGTCGATCCGACCGCCCAGATCCGCATCCCGCTGGCCACCATCAACCGGCACGGTCTGGTCGCCGGCGCGACCGGCACCGGCAAGACCAAGACGTTGCAGGTGATCGCCGAGCAGCTGGCCGCGGCCGGGGTCCCGGTGCTGATGGCCGACGTCAAAGGCGACCTGTCCGGGCTGGCCCGGGCCGGGGAGGCCGGCGGAAAGGCCGCCGAGCGGGCCACCGACACCGGCGACGACTGGACGCCCACCGCTTTCCCAGTGGAGTTCTTGTCGCTGGGAGCCGACGGAATCGGGGTGCCGGTCCGGGCCACCATTTCCAGCTTCGGTCCGATCCTGCTGTCAAAGGTGTTGGGGCTCAACGCCACCCAAGAATCCACCCTCGGGCTGATCTTCCACTGGGCGGACCAGCAGGGTCTGGCGCTGCTGGACCTGAAAGACCTGCGGTCGGTGATCACCCACCTCACCAGCCCGGAGGGCAAGGCCGAGCTCAAGTCGATCGGTGGTGTCTCGCCGGCGACCGCGGGTGTCATCCTGCGCGCGCTGATCAACCTGGAGGCCGAGGGCGCCGACACGTTCTTCGGCGAGCCGGAGCTGGACCCCAAGGACCTGATCCGGCTCGACGAGAAGGGCCGCGGCATCATCACGCTGCTGGAACTCGGCGATCAGGCCGCACGCCCGGTGCTGTTCTCGACGTTCTTGATGTGGGTGCTGGCCGATCTGTTCACCCTGTTGCCCGAGGTCGGCGACGTGGACAAGCCCAAGCTGGTGTTCTTCTTCGACGAAGCTCACCTGCTGTTCACCGACGCCTCCAAGGCGTTCCTCGAACAGGTCCAGCAGACCGTGAAGCTGATCCGTTCCAAGGGTGTCGGGGTGTTCTTCTGCACCCAGTTGCCGACCGACGTACCCAACGAGGTGCTGTCGCAGCTGGGTGCCCGCATTCAGCACGCCATCCGCGCGTTCACTCCCGACGATCAGAAGGCGCTCACCAAGACGGTGCGCACCTACCCGAAGACCGCGGTCTACGACCTGGAGTCGGCGCTGACCTCGCTGGGTATCGGGGAGGCCGTCGTCACGGTGCTTTCCGAGCGCGGCGCACCGACGCCGGTGGCCTGGACCCGGCTGCGGGCGCCGCGGTCGTTGATGGCGGCCATCGGTTCGGACGCGATCACCGCATCGGCCAAAGCCAGCCCGCTGTACGCCCAATACGGTCAGACCATCGACCGCGAGTCGGCCTACGAGATCCTGTCCGCCAAGCTCGCGCCGGCCGACGCGCCGCCGGCGCCGCGGACCGGCAAGGATGCGCCGCCGCCGGCCGCCGAACCCAAGAAGCTGCGTTGGTGGACGCGATTGGGCCGCTGGTTCAAGGGGATCTTCACCAGTTCCACCGCCAAGAGCTTCGCGCGCTCGGCGGGCACCGCGATGGGCCGCGAAATCACCCGCGGCATGATGGGCACCGGTCGCCGCCGGCGCTGAGTCCGGTCTGCCGAATGTCGGGTTATGTCACGCATTCGACGCGCGAGCGTACACTAACCCGACACTCGGCGCGAAGGGCCTTAGCCGCCGCCCAGCTTCTTGTAGACCACGCCCACAATCGGGGTGACGATCGCACGCGGCGTGTAGCCCGCCGCGACCGACATCGCCTTGGATGTCACCCCGGGCACGACACGCATCTTGTTGCGGCCCAACCCATCCAGCGACAGCTTCGCCGTGTGTTGCGTCGAGATCCACAGGAAGTCCGGGATCAGCTTGTCGATCAGCGAGGCCTCGGCGGGATCGGGCGCGTCGGCGCGCACCGGGCCGGGCGCCAGCAGCGTGACGTGCACCCCGGTGCCGCGCAGTTCGCCGCGCAGCGATTCGCTGAAGGTGTTCACGAATGCCTTGGTGGAGGCGTAGGTGGCGTTGTTGGGAATCGGTGAGTTCCCGGCGGCCGAGCCGGAAATCAGGATGCCACCGGCGCCGCGTGCGATCATGCCCGGCAGCACCGCCAGCGCCAGATCGTGCACGGCGTTGACGTTGAGCTGAACCTGGGCGCGCTCGACCTCTGCATCGAGTTCTGCCACCGGGCCGAAGGTGCCGGTGCCGGCGTTGGCGCACAGAATCGAGACGTTGCGCCCGGCCAACTCCTCGACCAGTGGGCCGCGCGCTACCGGGTCGGCCAGGTCGACCGCGCGCACCTCGACGGTCACCTGGTACTTCTCGGTCAACCGTGCGGCCAGGTTGGTGAGCACCTCTTCGCGCCGCGCGGTGACGATCAGGTGGTGGCCGCGGGCGGCCAACTCGGTCGCCAGCGCCTCACCGATGCCCTGGGAGGCTCCGGTGACGACGGCACGGGCATCGGGGCTGGGAGCGGGGATCGGCATGGCGCAATCGTAGAGTGCCAGCCATGAGTGACGCGGGGTCGGGTTCGCGCACTTTTCTGCGTTCACCGGCGCTGGCGTGGGCATTGTGGGACTGCGGTGCGGCCGGCCTTGGCGCCGTGGTGGTGACGTTCGTGTTCTCGGTGTACCTGACGTCGGTGGGCCGGGGCATGCCCGGCGGCGCGTCGGCGGCCAGTTGGTTGGGCCGCGCCCTGGCGGTCGCCGGATTCACCGTCGCGGTGCTGGCACCGCTGATCGGGGAGTGGGTGGCGGCACCGTCGCGCCGACGGCTGGCGTTGGCCACCTTCACCGGTCTGGCGGTGGTGCTGACCTGCGCGATGAGCCTGATCCGCGACCAGCCGAGCTACCTGTGGGCGGGGCTGGCGCTGTTGGCGGCGACCGCGGCCTGCGGTGATCTGGCCACCGTCCCCTACAACGCGATGCTGCGGCAGGTTTCGACGCCGGCCAACGCCGGGCGGGTCTCCGGGTTCGGCTATGCATCCGGCTACGCGGGCAACGTGGCGTTGCTGCTGCTGGTCTACCTGGGCTTCATGGCCGGAACCGGGGCGCAGCGCGGATTCCTCGACCTGCCCACCCACGAAGGGCTCAACGTGCGGCTTTCGATGCTGCTGACCGCGGCCTGGCTGACGTTGTTCGCGCTGCCGCTGCTGCTGATCGCGCATCGGCTGCCGGCACCCGCTCACGAGCTGCGCCCGCGGGGCGGCTACCGGCAGCTGTGGGCGGACATCACCGCCGAATGGCGCCGCGACCGCAACCTGGTCTACTACCTGCTGGCCAGCGCCGTCTTCCGGGACGGGCTGACCGGGGTATTCACCTTCGGTGCGGTGCTCGGCGTCACTGTCTACGGGGTCGCCAAGGCCGATGTGCTGATCTTCGGGATGGCCGCCTGCGTGGTTGCCGCGCTCGGCGCGGTGGCAGGCGGCCTGCTCGATCACCGCATCGGGTCCAAGCCCGTGATCGTCGGGTCGCTGACGGCGATCCTGTCGGCCGGACTCGTCCTGCTGACGCTGCACGGTCCGACCGCATTCTGGGTGTGCGGCCTGGTGCTGTGCCTGTTCATCGGCCCGGCGCAGTCCTCGGCGCGCACCCTGGTGCTGCAGATGGTGCCCGACGGCAAGGAAGGCGTGGCCTTCGGCCTGTACACCATGACCGGACGCGCGGTGTCATTCCTGGCGCCGTGGCTGTTCTCGCTGTTCGTCGACGTGTTCCACGCCGACCGTGCCGGCATGGGCGGGTTGTGCACGGTACTGGCGCTGGGCTTGGCGGCGATGCTGGCGGTCCGCGTTCCGCCGCGCCGAGCATCCCGTCCGGACCGGTAGCGTTTCAACCGTGATCGGTCTCAGGTGGATGATGCTCGGGCTGTGCCCGCTGCTGGCCACCGCCTGCGGCACCGTCGTGGCCGGCACCCCACACGCCGAGCAGCGCAGCGACCCGTCGCGCGGCGTCCTGCGGCCGGCGCAACTCGAGGACCTGCTGACGCCATCGGGGTCGCTGGAGGTGACTCCGGGCAGCCCGCTGGTCGAGACCGACATGCAGGCGGCGATGTTCATCGGCGCCGACCCGGCCGCCTGTCACGGGGTAGCGGCGTTCGGCAGGTTCCCGCTTCTCCCGACGGACTACACCGGGCGTGAAGCCCGCACCCAGGTCGACCACGCCAACGAGCACCACCTGTTGGAGGTCGCGGCCAGCTACCCGGACTCCTTCGACGCGGCCGCGTTTCTGACGTCGGTGCGCGGCACGGTCACCGGCTGCCAGCGCCCGGTGCGCGCCTGGGGCGATGACCGCAAGCGGTACACGGTGGACCCGTCACCGCTGGTGGCCGCCGCACCGGAGGTGGCCCGCTGGTCGACGACCCTGAGCGGTGACCGGTGGATCTGCGATTTCTCCGTCATCGCGATCGCGAACGTGATCTCGGAAATCGTCACCTGTTCGCCGGATCGGAGCATCGACAACGCCGCGCTGAGCACCGCCCGGATTGAGAAGATCGGGCAGTTGCTGCACTCCACCGCCTAGGGCGGCTACCCGTTCGAGGTGCAGACCGTCAGCATCGACCCGGTGCGCTGAGCCACCTGCTCGCCGTTCACCGTGACGGTGCAGGTGATCTCCTCGCCGAAGTTCGCGACCGTCAAGGTGGCCGGCGTCGATGAGGACAGGGTGACTTCTTTGCTCCACGGCAACGGAACGTTGAACGCGGTCTGCACCACGCCGTCGGATTCGGTGTACATGATGCTGATCGCCTTGCCGGTCCCGGTGACGTTGTAGGCGACCGTCTCCTCGGTGCCCGGTTCGCTGCTGGCGCTCGGCGAGGTGCTGGTCGTCGACGGCGTGCTCGACGGCCGTTTCGTCGTCGTCGGAACGCGGGTGGTGGTGCCGCCCGCCCTGGTGCTGGGCGCCGCGGAAACGGTTGGGCCGCTGGCGGTCTTGTCGCTCGAACCGTTGGCGAGGAACAACGCGATGACCATGCCCACCACCAACAGGACCGCTACAGCGGCCAGAACCCACAGCCATTTCGGTGATTTCGGCGGCTCCGGCGGAGGCGGTTCGCTGCCGGTCGACGGGGGCTCCATCCCGGACGGCGAGCCGTAGCCGGACCCGTATGGCTGTTGATACCCGGAGCCGTACCCCGGACCTTGGCTCGCATACGCCGGATCGGGGTACTGGTATGTCGGCGGCTCGGAGTCCGGGCCTTCCCAGCCCGACCGCCCGGGTTCATACGGATTGCTCATGCCCACCTCATGAGTTGCAGGGTACCTGCGTGCCGGACGGGTTGGGATCGTCTCGGTGCACCGTCAGCGCGGCAACGGTCATCGCCCGCATGATCGCCCGCGAACGGGTGGTTTCCGTCGGCCTGCCTTCGGCGGCCTTCACACTGTGCGGCGTCGAGTTCAGCAGCCCGAACACCGCGTGCGCCATCAGCCGGGCGTCGGTCTCGGCGAGCCCGGAGTTCCGCTCGCGCAGCACGCCCACCCAGATCTCCACGTACTGGCGTTGCGCGCGGCGTACCTGCCGCAGCGCCGCGGCGGGCAGATGCGCCAGGTCGCGGTCCTGGATGCGGATCAGATCCGGCTCGCCCAACACGAAGTCGAGGTGAAAGTCGATCAGACCGCCCAGCACGGCATCCGGTTCGGATTGGCGTGACCGCACATCGCGCGCGCCGGTGAACAACCGGGTGCTGATCCCGACCAGCAACTCGACCAGGAGCGATTCCTTGTTGGGGAAATGGCGGTAGATCGCCGGACCGCTGACACCGGCCGCCGCCCCGATGTCCTCGAGTCGCACCGCCAGGAACCCGCGCTCGGCGAAAAGCCTTTCGGCGGCCGACAACAGCTGGGTTCGGCGGTCTGATTTCAGCTGACTGCGACGGCTCGGGGTTTCCGCGTCGCCACTGCGGTCCGCTGGGGCAGACGTCGCCATAACGTCTCCTAGACAGTTCGGTTAATCGTTACTAACCTAACATGGGTTAGTCGTGATTAACCCGAGCGGGAGTGAAGTGGCTGCGGATTCTTACGCCCGCGGGGAGTTCGACCCTCCGCTGCTGGAGACGACGATCGGCGCCAATCTGGCCGCTACCGTCGCGCGGGTCCCGAACTGTGATGCGCTGGTCGATGTCGCGGCGGGCCGGCGATGGACCTACGCGGAGCTGGCGGTCTCCGTGCAGCAGCTGGCGACCGGATTGCTGCATGCGGGAATCGGTCCGGGCGATCGTCTGGCCATCTGGTCGCCGAATTGCGTGGAATGGGTGCTGGTGCAGTACGCCGCCGCCGAAGTCGGGGCGCTGCTGGTCAACCTCAACCCCGCCTACCGCGCCCACGAACTGCAGTTCGCGCTGCAGCAGTCCACCCCGGCGATGGTGATCGCGGCCCCCAGCTTCAAAACCTCCGATTACGCCGCAATGTTGGCCGAGGTGGCGCCGCAGTGCCCGGACCTGCGTGAGGTGGTGCTGTTGGACAGCGCGCGCTGGGATGCGTTGGCCGGCACACCCGCCGACCCGCCCGCGCTCGCGGCGATCGCGGCGACGCTGAGCGCTCGCGACCCGATCAACATCCAGTACACCTCGGGTACGACCGGCCATCCCAAGGGCGCCACCCTGACACACCGCAACATCCTCAACAACGGCTACCTGGTGGGGGAGCTGCTGGGATACACCGAGGCGGACCGGATCTGCATCCCGGTGCCCTTCTATCACTGCTTCGGGATGGTGATGGGAAACCTCGCCGCCACCAGCCACGGCGCCGCCATGGTGATCCCGGGACCCGGCTTCGATCCGGTGGCCACGCTGGGCGCCGTGCGCGACGAGGCCTGCACCAGCCTGTACGGGGTGCCCACCATGTTCATCGCCGAGCTGGAGGCCCCGGAGTTCGCCGAGTTCGACCTGAGCAGTCTGCGCACCGGGATCATGGCGGGTTCGACCTGCCCGGAGACGGTGATGCGGGCGGTGATCGAGCGGATGCACATGGCCGGGGTGGCCATCTGCTACGGAATGACCGAGACATCGCCGGTATCCACCCAGACCCGCGCCGGCGACTCGCTGGCGCGCCGGGTGGGCACCGTGGGCCGGGTGGGGCCACAGCTGGAGATCAAGGTGATCGACCCGGCCACCGGCGCGACCGTGCCGCGGGAGGCGACCGGGGAACTGTGCACCCGCGGTTACTCGGTGATGTCGGGGTACTGGAACCAGCCGGACAAAACCGCTGAAGTCCTCGACGCCGACGGCTGGATGCACACCGGGGATCTCGCGGTGATGGACGACGACGGCTACGTCCGGATCACCGGGCGGATCAAGGACATGGTCATCCGCGGCGGGGAGAACGTCTACCCGCGGGAGATCGAGGAGTTCCTCTACGGCCATCCCGACATCGTCGATGTTCAGGTCATCGGGGTCCCCGATAAAACGTACGGCGAAGAGCTGATGGCGGTGATCACCCTGCGTGACGGCGCGGTGCCGCTGACCATCGAGGCGCTGCGTGAGTTCTGCAGCGGGCGCATCGCGCATTTCAAGATCCCGCGGTACCTGCGCATCGTCGACGAGTTCCCGATGACGGTCACCGGCAAGGTCCGCAAGGACGTCATGCGCAGTCAGGCGATCGAGCATTTGGATGGCGGCTGACAGCGGCGGGCGAGAATGGTATTCTCTCACCTCAGTTAATCGATATTAACTGAAAACCGAGGAGGCTCGAGTGGCGATGGACAAGGTCGTGGCGACGGCGGCAGAGGCCGTGGCCGACGTGACCGACGGGTCGTCGCTGGCGGTCGGAGGGTTCGGGCTGTGCGGGATTCCCGAAACGCTGATCGAGGCGCTGCTCGAGTTGGGCGTACGTGATCTGGAGACCGTCTCCAACAACTGCGGCGTCGATGGAATCGGGCTGGGCGTATTGCTGCAGCAGGGGCGCATCCGGCGCACCGTCAGCTCCTACGTCGGCGAGAACAAGGAATTCGCTCGTCAGTTCCTCGGTGGTGAACTCGAGGTCGAGCTCACCCCGCAGGGCACCCTGGCCGAGCGGTTGCGCGCCGGTGGGGCCGGGATCCCGGCGTTCTACACCCCCAGCGGCGTGGGCACCCAGGTCGCCGACGGCGGGCTGCCGTGGCGCTACGGCCCGTCCGGCGACATCGCCGTCGCGTCCCCGCCCAAGGAGACCCGCGAATTCGACGGCCGCACTTACGTTCTGGAGCGGGCCATCCGCACCGATTTCGCGCTGGTGCACGCCTGGAAGGGCGACCGGCACGGAAATCTGGTCTACCGCGCGGCAGCCGCGAACTTCAACCCGGACTGCGCCGCGGCGGGCCGGATCACCATCGCGGAGGTCGAGCATCTGGTCGAGCCCGGCGAGATCGACCCCGCGCAGGTGCACACGCCGGGCATCCACGTGCATCGGGTGGTGCACGTGCCCGACGCGGTCAAGCGAATCGAGAAGGAGACGGTGCGATGAGCCCCGGCGGTTGGAGTCGCGATGAGCTGGCCGCCCGGGTGGCCGCCGAGTTGCAGGACGGTCAGTACGTCAACCTCGGCATCGGGCTGCCCACCCTGATCCCCAACCACATCCCCGAGGGTGTGACGGTGGTCCTGCATTCCGAAAACGGAATCCTCGGCGTCGGCCCCTACCCGCAACGTGACGCCATCGACGCCGACCTGATCAACGCCGGAAAAGAAACGGTGACCACATTGGCGGGGGCGTCGTTCTTCTCGTCGTCGGCATCGTTCGGCGTTATCCGCGGCGGACACCTGGACGTCGCGGTGCTGGGCGCCATGCAGGTCTCGGCTGTCGGTGATCTGGCGAACTGGATGATCCCCGGCAAGATGATCAAGGGCATGGGCGGCGCGATGGACCTCGTGCACGGAGCACGTCGGGTGATCGTGATGATGGAACACACCGCCAAGGACGGCACCGCCAAGATCGTCGAGACCTGCACCCTGCCGCTGACCGGGGCACGCTGCGTCAACCGCATCATCACCGACCTGGCCGTCATCGACGTCACCGACGAGGGGCTGCGCCTGGTGGAAACCGCGCCCGGCGTCACCACCGACGAGGTCGTCGCCAAAACCGAGCCGCCGCTGCTGCTTCCGGTTGCATCGTGAGCGCTCCGACCGCGGCGACCTTCGCCGACGAACACACCCGCCTGGTGGCCGAACTGCACACCAAGCTGGCCGCTGCCGCACGCGGCGGCAACGACCGCGCCCGGCAACGGCACGTCGACCGCGGCAAGCTGCTGCCCCGCGACCGGGTGGACCGGCTGCTGGATCCCGGTAGTGCGTTCTTGGAGCTGTCTCCACTGGCCGCCGACGGCATGTACGACGACGAATGCCCGGGCGCCAGCATCATCACCGGGATCGGGCGGGTATCGGGTCGCGAATGCGTGATCGTGGCCAACGACGCCACCGTCAAAGGCGGTACCTATTACCCGATGACGGTGAAAAAGCACCTGCGCGCCCAGGAAGTGGCGCTGGGCAACCGGCTGCCGTGTCTGTATCTGGTCGACTCCGGCGGCGCGTTCCTGCCCCGCCAGGACGAGGTGTTCCCCGACCGGGAACATTTCGGCCGGATCTTCTACAACCAGGCGACGATGAGCGCCCAGGGCATCCCGCAGATCGCGGCGGTGCTCGGATCCTGCACGGCCGGTGGTGCCTACGTGCCGGCGATGAGCGATGAAGCCGTCATCGTCCGCGATCAGGGCACCATCTTTCTGGGTGGCCCGCCGCTGGTCAAAGCCGCCACCGGGGAGATCGTCACCGCCGAGGAACTCGGTGGCGGGGAACTGCACTCGCGCATCTCCGGGGTCACCGACCACCTCGCCGACGACGACGAACACGCGCTGCGGATCGTGCGGCGCATCGTGTCCAGCTTCGGCCCGCGCCAACCCAGCCCGTGGGAGATCACCCGCACCGTCGACCCCAAGTACCCCCAGACCGACCTCTACGCGGTGGTGCCACCGGACCCACGAGTTCCCTACGACGTTCACGAGGTGATCACCCGCCTGGTCGACGGCAGCGAATTCGCGGAGTTCAAAGCCGAATACGGCAAGACGCTGGTGACCGGGTTCGCCCGCATCCACGGCCACCCGGTTGGCATCATCGCCAACAACGGCGTCCTGTTCGGCGAATCCGCCGTCAAGGGAGCGCACTTCATCGAACTGTGCGACAAGCGCAATACGCCGCTGCTGTTCTTGCAGAACATCGCCGGGTTCATGGTGGGCCGCGATTACGAGGCCGGCGGCATCGCCAAGCACGGCGCCAAGATGGTCACCGCGGTGGCCTGCGCGCGGGTGCCGAAACTGACCGTGGTGATCGGCGGGTCCTACGGCGCCGGGAACTATTCGATGTGCGGGCGGGCGTATTCGCCGCGGTTCTTGTGGATGTGGCCCAACGCGCGGATCTCGGTGATGGGCGGCGAGCAGGCCGCCTCGGTGCTGGCGACCGTGCGCGGCGAACAGCTCGAGGCGGCAGGCAAACCGTGGAGCGCCGACGACGAAGAAACCTTCAAGAGTCCGATCCGGGATCAGTATGAGGCGCAGGGTAATCCGTACTACTCGACGGCGCGGCTCTGGGATGACGGCATCATCGACCCGGCCGAGACCAGAACGGTCCTGGGT
Source organism: Mycobacterium sp. NGS50 (assembly GCF_059812545.1). NCBI lineage: Bacteria > Bacillati > Actinomycetota > Actinomycetes > Mycobacteriales > Mycobacteriaceae > Mycobacterium > Mycobacterium sp. NGS50. Next base: position 4,595 of record NZ_JCALCW010000005.1, on the reverse strand, counting down.
CTGGCGCTGGCGGTGTGCGCGAACGCACCGCTGGAGCCGATTTCCTACGGCGTATTCCGGATGTGAGCGGCATGTTCAATACCGTGCTGGTGGCCAATCGCGGCGAGATCGCGGTGCGGGTGATCCGTACCCTGCGTCGGCTGGGGATCCGATCGGTCGCGGTGTACAGCGACGCCGACGCCGGCGCTCACCATGTGCGTGAGGCCGACACCGCGGTGCGCCTGGGTGCGGCGCCGGCGCGGGACAGTTACCTCGACGCGGACAAGGTGCTGGCGGCCGCCGCGGCCACCGGCGCCCAGGCGATTCACCCCGGATACGGGTTCCTTTCGGAGAACGCCGCTTTCGCGGCGGCCTGTGAGCGCGCCGGTGTCGTGTTCGTGGGGCCGCCGGCGCGGGCCATCGAGGTGATGGGCGACAAGATCGCCGCCAAGAACGCCGTCTCCGCCTTTGACGTACCGGTCGTGCCGGGCCTGGCCCGACCCGGCCTGAGCGATGACGAACTGGTCGGGGCCGCGGACGACGTCGGCTATCCGGTGCTGGTGAAGCCGTCGGCGGGCGGCGGCGGCAAGGGCATGCACATGGTCGACGATCCGGCCCGGCTGCGCGACGCGCTGGTGACCGCGCGCCGCGAGGCGGCGTCGGCGTTCGGCGACGACACCCTATTCCTGGAGCGGTTCGTGCTGCGCCCCAGGCACATCGAGGTGCAGATCCTGGCCGACACCCAGGGCAACGTGGTGCACCTGGGTGAGCGGGAATGCAGCCTGCAGCGCCGCCACCAGAAGGTCATCGAGGAAGCACCGTCACCGCTGCTGGACCCGCAGACGCGGGCACGGATCGGCGCCGCGGCCTGCGATACCGCCCGCAGCGTCGACTACGTCGGCGCCGGCACCGTCGAGTTCATCGTCTCCGCCGAGCGCCCCGACGAGTTCTTCTTCATGGAGATGAACACCCGGCTGCAGGTGGAACACCCGGTCACCGAGGCGATCACCGGCCTGGACCTGGTGGAGTGGCAACTGCGGGTGGCCGCCGGAGAGAAGCTCACGCTGGCGCAGGACGACATCGAGCTGCACGGACACGCCATCGAAGCCCGCATCTACGCCGAGGACCCGGCGCGTGAATTCCTGCCCACCGGCGGGACGGTGCTCGACCTGTCCGAACCCGACGGGCCCGGTGTGCGGGTGGATTCCTCGCTGCAGCCGGGCACGGTGGTGGGCAGCGACTACGACCCGATGCTTTCCAAGGTGATCGCTCATGGCGGCGACCGCGCGGAAGCCCTGGTGCGTTTGGATCAGGCGTTGGCGCGCACCGCGGTGCTGGGGGTGCAGACCAACATCGAGTTCCTGCGCTTCCTGCTGGCCGACCAGCGGGTGATCGATGGCGACCTAGACACCGCGCTGCTCGACCACCGGGTGGCGGATTTCGCGCCGATGCCCGCGCCTGACGATGTGCTGGCCGCGGCCGGGCTGTACCGCCAGTGCGCGCTGGCATCCCAGGCCCGCCGCACCCGGGGCGGTCTGTGGGCCGCACCGAGCGGATGGCGGATGGGGGGCGGCGCACCGGTCCGCACCGAGATGCAGACCCCGCTGCGCGCGGAGACCGTGTCGGTGTGGGGGTTGGCGGCGTCGGCCCGCGTGCAGGTCGGTGACGGCGAGATCTGGAGCGCGCAAGCCGAACTGAGCCAGGGTGCGCTGACGGTGACCGTGGACGGGGTGCGGCGACGGTACGGTGTGGCCGAGGCGAACAGCCAACTGTGGATCACCGACGAACGGGGCACCTGGCACATTCGGGAGGCCGATGAAGTCAGGGTGCACCGGACCACAGGCCCCCGTCAGGCCGAGATCCTCAGCCCGATGCCGGGCAGCGTCATCGCGGTGCACGTCACCAGCGGCGATCAGGTCAGTGAAGGGGCCGCCGTCGTGGTGGTCGAGGCGATGAAGATGGAACACACGCTGAGCGCGCCGATCTCGGGCCGCGCGGACGTGCTGGTGTCGGTCGGCGATCAGGTCGCCGTCGATCAGGTGCTGGCCCGGCTGGTTCCCGAGCAACAGGAGGAGAAGTCATGACAACGACGATGACGGCCGGTGTGCTGCCGAAGGAATACCAGGAACTGCGCGACACGGTGGCCGACTTCGCGCGCACTGTGGTCGCGCCGGTGTCCGCCAAACACGATGAGGAACACAGCTTCCCCTACGAGGTGATCGCCAAGATGGGGGAGATGGGCCTGTTCGGCCTGCCGTTCCCCGAGCAGTACGGCGGCATGGGCGGCGACTACTTCGCGCTGGCGCTCGCGTTGGAGGAACTCGGCAAGGTCGACCAGTCGGTCGCGATGACCCTGGAGGCCGGGGTCGGCTTGGGTGCCATGCCGATCTACCGGTTCGGCAACGAGGAACAAAAGCAGACCTGGCTGCCGGATCTGGTTGCCGGTCGCGCGCTGGCCGGCTTCGGGCTGACCGAGCCGGGCGCGGGCTCCGATGCCGGGGGCACCCGCACCACCGCGCGCCTCGACGGCGATTCCTGGGTGATCAACGGGACCAAGCAGTTCATCACCAACTCCGGCACCGACATCACCTCGCTGGTGACCGTCACCGCCGTCACCGGAACCCGGCCGGACGGGAAGAAAGAGATCTCCACGATCATCGTCCCCGCCGGCACACCGGGTTTCACCGTGGAGCCGGCCTACAACAAGGTGGGCTGGAACGCCTCGGACACCCACCCGCTGTCGTTTGACGACGCCCGCGTCCCGCACGGCAATCTGCTCGGTGAACAAGGCCGGGGTTACGCGAATTTCCTGTCCATCCTCGACGAGGGCCGGATCGCGATCGCCGCGGTGGCCACCGGGGTGGCGCAGGGCTGCGTCGACGAAAGCGTCAAGTACGCCGGCGAGCGGGAGTCGTTCGGCCAGACCATCGGCTCCTATCAGGCCATCAGCTTCAAGATCGCCCGGATGGAGGCGCGCGCTCACGTCGCGCGCACCGCCTACTACGACGCCGCCGCGAAGATGTTGGCGGGCAAGCCGTTCAAGAAGGAGGCGGCGATCGCCAAGATGATCTCCTCGGAGGCGGCGATGGACAACGCCCGCGACGCCACCCAGATCCACGGCGGCTACGGGTTCATCAACGAATACCCGGTGGCCCGCCATTATCGGGATTCCAAGATCCTCGAGATCGGCGAGGGCACAACCGAAGTACAGCTGATGCTGATCGCGCGATCGCTGGGCCTGGCATGAGTAGGACCGTTGACCCGGAACCCTGCGACGCGTCGTCGGCGTGTCGCGTCGCGGAATTCCGTCTCGACGGGGGGAGTGGGCATGAGTAAGACCGTCGAGCAGCGCGGGCTGTGGTTCGAGGAGTACGAGATCGGAACCACCTACGCGCACCGGCCCGGACGCACCCTGACCGAAGCCGACAACGTGCTGTTCACCACGCTGACGATGAACACCCAATCGTTGCATCTGGATGCGGCGTGGGCGGCAGAGCAGCCCGGGTTTCGCGGTGAGCGGCTGGTGAACTCGATGCTGACGCTGTCCACCCTGGTCGGGCTGTCGGTCGCGCAGCTGACCCTGGGCACCATCGTGGCCAACCTGGGCTTCTCCGAGGTGAGCTTCCCCAAACCGGTGTTTCACGGCGACACCCTGTACGCCGAGACGGTGTGCACCGACAAGCGGGAGTCCAAGAGCCGTCCCGGGGAGGGCATCGTCACCCTCGAGCACCTCGGACGCAATCAGCACGGCGACGTGGTGGCCCGCGCGGTGCGCACCACCCTGGTCCGCAAGAACCCGACCGGGGCCGGCGCATGAATCTGGCTGCCGCGGGCCCGGCCTGGCTGTTCTGCCCGGCCGATCGCCCGGAACGCTTCGCCAAGGCTGCTGCCGCCGCCGACGTGGTGATCCTGGATCTGGAGGACGGCGTCGCCGCCGCGGATCGGCCGGCGGCGCGGCAGGCGCTGCTGGACACTCCGCTGGATCCGGCACGCACCGTGGTGCGGGTCAACCCGGCCGGCACCGACGACCAGGCCCGTGACCTGCAAGCGCTGGCCGGCACCGCCTACACCACGGTGATGCTGGCCAAGACCGAGTCGGCGGTGCAGGTCACCGCGCTGGCGCCGCGCGCGGTGATCGCGTTGATCGAGACGCCGCGCGCGGCGGTATTCGTCACCGAGATCGCCGCTGCCGACAACACCGTCGCGCTGATGTGGGGCGCCGAGGACCTGGTCGCCGCCCTCGGCGGCGGGTCCAGTCGGCGCGCCGACGGCGGGTATCGCGACGTGGCCCGGCATGTGCGCTCCACCGCGCTGCTGGCGGCATCCACGTTCGGGCGGGCCGCGCTGGATGCCGTGCACCTGGATATCGGCGACCTGGCGGGGCTGGAGGCCGAGGCCCTCGACGGTGCCGCGGTCGGCTTCGACGCCACCGTGTGCATCCATCCGACCCAGATCCCGGTGGTACGCAACGCCTACCGCCCGGTGCCGGACAAGGTCGACTGGGCGCGCCGGGTGCTGGAGGCCGCGAAGACCGAGCGCGGCGTGTTCGCGTTCGAAGGCCAGATGGTGGACTCCCCGGTGCTGCGGCACGCCGAGGCCATTCTGCGGCGCGCGGA